>NZ_CP083663.1:2413611-2715312 GCF_020097815.1 Haloprofundus salinisoli | reverse complement strand
CGAGCGGCTACCAGACGCTGGCGTTCACCCGCGCCCGACAGGCCGCCGAGCGCTACGCGACCGACAGCAGCAAAGAGCTACGCAGGCGAGGCGAGCGCGACCTCGCGCGGCGGGTGCGGGCGTACCAAGCATCTTTGAAGCACGACACCCGCAGAGAGATCGAGGCGCGATTGCACGGCGGCGATTTGCGGGGCGTCTGGAGCACGAACGCGCTGGAGCTCGGCGTCGACGTCGGCGGACTCGACGCCGTGATTCTCGACGGCTACCCCGGCACGCGGATGTCGACGTTCCAGCAGGCGGGACGGGCGGGTCGCGGGTCAGACGCGGCGCTCGTCGTGCTCGTCGGCGGCGAAGACCAACTCGACCAGTACCTCATGCGCAACCCCGACGACCTGTTCGGGGCCTCCAGTACTGTGACCGGCGGCTCGAAAGACGAGCAGCGCGAGTCTTTCGGTGGAACTCCCGAGGAGGCGGCGTCGAACCCCGAGAACACGGAACTCCTACCCGACCACGTCGCCTCCGCGGCCGCCGAGAACTGGCTCTCGGTCGACGACGAGCGGGTTTTCGGACCGCCGTACCCCGATATCGTTTCCGGGCTCGAATCCGCGGGTCGGCTAGAGCGCCGCGATACGGCGCAGGGACCGCGGTGGATTCACAGCGGCGAGGGGAGTCCGCAGCACTCGATGAGCCTCCGAAGCATCGAGCGCCGCGAGATCGAGCTCGTGGTCCGCGACCGGAACGAGGTAGTGGCGTCGCTCTCCTTCTCGGACGCACTGCGCGACGCACATCCCGGTGCAGTGTACCACCACCAGGGCCAGTCGTACGAGGTAGTCGACCTCGATTTGGACCGCGACGTCGCGGAGTTGCAGGCGACGTGGGCGGACTACTACACCCGCGTCCTGACGGACAAGACCATCGTCGTCAACGAGGATCTGACGGAGAAGCCGCTGTCGGCGCGGCCCGACACCCCCGTGCGATTCGCCGACGTGACCATGACCGAACGGATAACCGGCTTCGAGCGCCGCGACCCCAAGCGCAGCGAGGCAATCGGGCAGGAGGCACTCGACCTGCCGGAGACGAGTCTGCGGACCAAGGCGCTGTACTTCACCGTCCCCGGCGACGTGGAGCGGGAGATGCGCGAGGGGGCCGACGACTGGGAGTTCAACGGCGGCATCCACGCCGCCGAACACGGGATGATCTCGCTGTTTCCGCTCACGTTGCTCTGTGACCGCGCGGACATCGGCGGTCTCTCGACGCCGTATCACTCCCACACCGGGAAGAGCACCATCTTCATCTACGACGGCTATCCGGGCGGCGTGGGCCTCACACGCGGTGGGTACGAGCGAGTGGAGGCGCTGATGGCGCGCACGGCCCGCCTCATCGCCGACTGCGACTGCGCCGACGGCTGTCCGGCGTGCGTCCAGTCGCCGCACTGCGGCAACGCGAACGAACCGCTCTCGAAGGACCCCGCGGTTCTGTTGCTCGAATCCTTGACAGCGGAGTCGGCGTAGCCTGCCTCGTCGGTGGAGCGGGCTCTCGCCGAACAGCGTCGTTGAGGCGCGGTCGGTCGAGTTAGTAACTGTCCAAACTGTTTACGCCGTCAAAAGGTGAGGTCGACGCGTCGACTGTCGAGTGCATGGCACGACAAACGGTGTTGCCGACCTCCGGACTGTCGTGACTTCTGAACAGTCATAAGTCTTTATGGAATCGGTCGGCGTCTGACGTAGATCGCCTCGACAACTGGCGACAATCCGACGATATATTCATCTGTATGAACGGAATTTACGGCAGTTGAACGGAATGAATGGTTCGTTTACTAGTCCTCTATCGGAACAATCTCCGATTCTCACGTAGTAAATAATTCTGATATGTAGACCAGTTTATACAGTATATCGCGCCACCCACGTGCCTGGAAACGGTTACGAACGCGCTCCGAGACGGCCCGACTGCTAGAGCGTCCGCGACCAGAGTACCGTGTCGCCGTTCGAGAGACGGACCCCGCCGGGCGTCCCCTCACCCATTCACGGGGAGGACCGCGACGTGGTCGACGTAGAGGCCGCGCTCGTCGGCGTCGAGCGCCTCGCCGGAGACGATATCGCGGTTCTCGACCGAGGGACCGAGCTCGACCGGCGCAGGCGATTCGCCGAAGTTCAGCGCGACGACGTACTGTTGCCCGTTCTCGCGAGCGGAGCGAGTGAGGGCTCGTTGCGAGGAGTCCGAATCGACGGTGGCTTCGCGGGCGAACGCGACGACGCGGTCCGACTCGCTCTCGTAGTCGATACGGCTGAACGCGCCGTCGTAGCGGAGCGCGTCCGTCTCGTTGCGGGTATCGATGAGCGATTCGTAGTACTCTCTGAGTGCCTCGTTCGCGTGGTCCCACGCCAGCGCGTCGCGCTGACCCATCTGGCCGAGTTCCTGTCCGCCGTAGAGCATCGGGACGCCCGGGAGCGTGAACAACGCCGCACCCGCGGCGTACGCCTCGGGGTTGCCGCACTCGACGATATATCGGGTCTCGTCGTGATTTTCGAGATAGAGCATGAACGACGCGTGGTCGGGGAAGCCGACCTCCGTGCGCTGTTCGACGGCGTCGAGGATGGCCTCGGCGGGTTCGGTGCCGCGGCCGACCTGTCGGAGCGTGAAGTACAGCGTCGTGTCGAAGTGCATGTCGAACGCCAGGTCGTGGAAATCCGCGATGTACGGAATCGTCTCGTCGAGCAGCAGAAACTCGGGGTCGCGCGTCTTGAGCCGTTCGTGGAGCTCGGTCCAGAACGGCCGCGAGACGGCCCACGCCATGTCGCAGCGGAAGCCGTCGGCGATTTCGGCCCACGTGTCGGCCGCGTCGAGCAGGTGTCTTCGAACTTCGAGGTTCCGGAAGTCGAAGTTGGCGATCTTCTCCCAGCCGAAGTAGGTGCCCGGTTCACCGTTCTCCTGCCACTCGTACCAGTCGTAGTGTTCGGAATCGGGGTTCTCGTACGCGTCCTCGAAGAACGGGTGTTGGCGCGCCGAGTGGTTGAGTACGAGGTCGAACAGCACCTTCATCCCGCGGTCGTGGGCGGCGTCGACGAACCGCTCGTACTCCTCCCGGGTGCCGAGGTCCTCGGCGATAGAGAAGAAGTCCGTGATGTTGTAGCCGTGCGGGGCGTCGTCGTTCTGGAGGACGGGCGTGAGCCAGAGGCAGTCGACGCCGAGGTCGTCGAGGTAGTCGAGTCGCTTCGTCAGCGCCTCGAACGTGTTCTCGCTCTCCTCGTCGTCCGACGCGAAGCCGCGGACGTAAATCTCGTACAGCGTCACCTCGGTCGACCACGCCGGCGGGTCGTTCAGGCGGACGATGGAGACGTCTACGTCGGCACCGGCCGCCGAGTGGCCCTCGGCATCGACGCGGCCCGAGGACGTGATTTCATCGCGCTCGATGGCGACGGAGTCGGGGACGCTGTAGGACTCGCCGACGGCGACGGCGTGGACGCGGGCGAGTTTCGGCAGTTTCGAGACGGGAACGCGGAGTTCCCAACCGTCTCTCGTCACGTCGCGCCCGCCGAGGTCGTCGCGGTCGTCGACGAGGAACTCGACGTCGAGCGAGTCGCGCGGTTGGTCGCTCTGCGGGTTCGGTTGCGGGTCGGCGCGGACGACGACCTCGTCACCGTCGACGGCTCCGTGGAGTTGGATTCGGGGCCGTCCGCCGCCGGCGGAGCCGCCGGAGCCAGCGCCGGACCCTGAGCCGCTGACGCCGCCGCTCTTGCCGGCCGGTCGGGTCGACCCGCTGGCGAAGCCGCTCATCCCGCTGACGCCGTCGACGGTCCCCGCGGGGGCGAGTTCGCCGGGAAACGCGCGGAGGGTCAGATTGTGGGTGCCGTCGGGCGCGTCGAGTTCGACGACGTACGTCCCGGGCACGTCGGGCGTGAAGAACTCGACGGGGTCGTCGCCGAGCGACGCCTGACTGGTGAGCGGCGCGGTCTCGACGCGCCAGCGGTACGTCGCCTCGGGGTCCGGGTCGGTCGGTGCGAGTTCGAGCGTCTGCCCGGTCGCGGTGAATCTCGGCGGGCCTGGATGATGCATGGGCGTCGTATCGCATCCCACCACATTGACTTTACGCCCCATCGAACAGTTTCCACGCGTGGGAGTTCGGTTAGCGTGCGGAGAGCGACTGTCACCAACGCTTATGCTATTTCGTCTCGCTTCTCCTGCATGAGACTCCGAACCGCGTTGAACGATTACAAGAGAAATCGTGGCGCGCGTTTTCCGGAGGAGTGTCCGACCACTGACGGGGCCTTTTCGGCGCACGGCGACCGACTCGTCTACGTCGACCCCCGCGGACGCCTCCGGGACTATTCGTCTTCGCTCTCCGGGCTCTACGGCATCGACCGGTCACGGTTCGGCATCGAAACCGACGACGGCACCCGCTGGTTCGACGAACTCGAGACCGTCCGACAGCACTACTACCGCGAGACGAACGTCGTCGAAACCGAGTACGACGCCGGGGCGTACACAGTCCACCAGTACGACCTCACGCTGGGCCGGGCACACGTCACGCACGTCGAACTCCGCGGCGCGATTCCCGCGGACGCGCACCTGACGGCGTTTCTCACGTTCGCACCCGAGGGCAGAGAAACGCGCGTCGGCCGACTCATCCACGAGACGGCGGGGCCGAACGGGACGAAAGCCGTCGAGGTGTTCCACCGGACCGAGCACGACTACGTCACCGCCTCGACGGGGCTGACCGACGTCCGCGGGCAGATTCCCGAACGGTTCGAGGAGATGCTCTCCGACGACTCCTTCGAGTTCCCCCGCGAGGCGGTGTTGAACAGATACGAGGACACCCACCTCAGCGGCGACATCGTCGTCTCCGCGCCGTTCGAGCGCGAGGGGCGCGCCATCCGGACGACGTTCGTCACACAGCTGTCGGACCACGACGAGTTGACCCGCGAGCAGGCGCTGACGGACCTCCGCGACTGTGCGCTCTCGCACGCGACAGCCGACGACCTCCGAGAGGCGGGGCGGACGCGCGCCGAGGTGTACGTCCCCGACGGCGCGCCGAACGCCCGCGTCGTCCGCTCGGACCTCCGGGCGCTGTCGCTTCTCACCGCGCCGACGGGCGCGCACATCGCCGGCCCCGAGTTCGACCCCTTCTACGCGCACTCGGGCGGCTACGGCTACACGTGGTTCCGCGACGACGCCGAAGTCGCCGCGAACCTGCTCGAGAGCGACGAACTGCTGGACCTCGATATGGACGACCAACTCCAGCGGAGCGTCAGCTTCCTCTGCGACACCCAGCAGGACGACGGGTCGTGGCCGCACCGCGTCTGGGCCGTCGACGGGTCGCTCGCGCCGGGGTGGGCGCACGGCCGCGTCGAGGGCGGCGACAGCGACGAGTACCAGGCCGACCAGACCGCGAGCGTCACGGCGTACCTCGCCACGTACCTTCGCAAGCGCGGTGAGCGACTGAGTGCGGCCGAGCGGCGGGAGGTGCGCGAGACCGTCGACCGCGCGGTGACCGCGATGGACGAGACGCTCGCCGATGACGGCCTCCCGATCCGCTGTCAGAACGCGTGGGAGAACATGACCGGGCGGTTCACGCACACGGCCGCGACGGTCCTCGAAGCGTACGCCGCCGTCGCACGCGCACCTGTCGAGGACGACCTACGCGACCACGCCGAGAGACAGGCCTGTGCGGTCGCGGAGGGTCTCGACGCCCTCTGGTTGGAGGACCACGGCCACTACGCGCTTCGCCTCGACGGCGACCACCTCGACGACCGACTCGACTCCAGCACGCTCGCGCTCGTCGACGCCTTCGACGAGTACGGCCACCTCGAAGAACTGGGCGAGACGGAGCTCGACCGACTGCGCGGCCACGTCGGCGCGACGCTCGACGGTCTCTACCGCGACCCCGACGACACGCCCGTCGCCGGCCTCGTCCGCTTCGAGGACGACACGTGGCGACGCGGCGAGCAGGAACCCTCGAAAGTGTGGTCGGTGTCGACGGCGTGGGGAGCCAACGCCGCGGTCACTCTCGCGTCGCTGCTCGCGCGGTTCGGCTTCGACGGCGAGGCGTTCCTCGCCCGCGCGGAGACGCTGTACGAACTCCTATTGCCGGAGGGGCCGTTCGCCACCGAGGCCGGCTATCTCGCCGAACAGATATTCGACGACGGCACGTTCGACAGCGCCACCCCGCTGGGATGGTCGCACTCGCTCCGACTCGTGACGACGGCGTTGCTGCGCGAAGTCGATGCGCTCCCGATGGGCACGCCCGCGCCATCGGGCCCGGAGGAGTGGCCGCGGTGGACCACCGGCGAGAAGTACGGCGTCGGCACCGTCGCCGATCACGGCGACGCGGACCCCTCGCGGGTCTGGTTCACGCTCACCGAGGGCGCGCTGACGGAGGTTCGCTTCCCCCGGGTCGACCTGATGAACCTGCGGACGCTGGACTTCCTCGTCGTCGACGCCGACGAGGAGTCGGAGTACACGGCCAGAACGTACAACGAAACGCGCCGCGACGACGCGGCCGAGACGATAGAGCGGCGGGCCGAAATCGTCGAGGAGGACGCGCTGGTGTTCCGACACACCATCGCCGAGGGGGGTGACGGCCGTGGTCACGAGTGGAAACTCGTCGTCGAGTACGCCGCCGACCCCGAACACGACGCGCTACTCGTCGACGTCAGCTTCGAGGCGCTCGACGAGAACGAGTACCAGCTGTTCGCCGTCGCGGACACTTCGCTGACGAACACCGGGACGATGGACCGCGGGATGCGCCTCGGCAAGCCCGGCAGCTACCACCTCGTCGCCCGCGACGCCGGCGCGTACGACGTCGGCGACCCGCTTCTGACCGACGAGGAGGGCGAACCGTACAGCGTCGCGCTCGCGCTCGCGGCGGCGCACCGCTTCGAGTGGGCCACCGTCGGCGTCGCCGGCTCCGAGTACCTTCGCGGGCTGTTTTCGGGCGGCGAACAGCCCGAATCGCACTCGCGGGTCGACGACGAGAACATCGTCCTGGTGGGGCGGGTCGGCGTCGGCCGCGACCTCGAAGAGACGCTCGCGCTCGGCTTCGGCGAGAACGCCGACACCGCGGCGGCGCTCGGCGAGGCCGCGGGGGCGCTGACCCGCGGTTACGAGACGGTCCGGTCGGCGTACGTCGACTCGTGGGAGAGGTTCCTGGAACCGAAGGAGTTGCCGAACTGCGTCGCCGACGACGACGAACTCAGAGCGCAGTACAAGAGCTGTCTGATGGGACTTCGCGCCGTCGAGGACAAGACGTTCCTGGGCGCGGGCATCGCCTCGCCCTCCGTCCCGTGGGGAGAGGAGGTCAGCGCCGAGGAGGCGAAGGGGTACGGCTACAACTTCGTCTGGGCGCGCGACCTCTACCAGGTGTTCACCGTCTTCGAGGCGGTCGGCGACCTCAAAACCGCCGAGGACGCGCTCTCGTACATCTACAACTACCAGCAGGACGACCACGGCTTCATCCCACAGAACTCCTATCTCGACGGCCGCACCCGCTGGGGCGGCGAGCAGATTGACAACATCTCCTTCCCGCAGGTGATGGCGTATCAACTTCGGGAGGACGGTCTCGACTTCGAAGAGACCGATTACGACTACGTCAACGTCAAACGCTCGGCGGACTACGTCGCCCGAAACGGCCCCGCGACGGCCCAAGAGCGCTGGGAGGAGGAGGCGGGGTACTCTCCCTCCTCCATCGCGGCCGAGATCGGCGGCCTCGTCTGCGCGGCGTCGATCGCACTCGACGAGGGGCGGACCGACGACGCGCTCGTCTGGTTGGCGCTGGCCGACGACTGGACCGAAAACGTCGAGAGGTGGACCGCCACCGAGACGGGGTCCGAGTTACACACCCACACGCCGTACTACGTCAGGGTGACGCGCGACGGCGACCCCGAGGCGGGCCACCTGCGGACGCTGGCGAACGACGGCCCGACACTCGACGAGCGCGAAATCATCGACGGGGGCTTTCTCGAACTCACGCGATTGGGCATCAAGCCGTGGGACGACGAGGTGATTCGCAACTCGCTGGTCGAAGTCGACGAGACCATCCGCGTCGACACGCCGTACGGGCCGGCGTTCTACCGGTACAACGGCGACGGCTACGGCGAGCAGGGCGGCGACGAGGAGGGTGCGCCGTGGTCTATCGAGACCAAAGGTCAGGGACGACTGTGGCCCATCTTCACCGGCGAGCGCGGCGAGTACGAACTGCTCGCCGGCACCGAGGACGGTCCGCTCGCCCCCGAGAACCTGCTGCGGACGATGGCGGCGTTCGCCAACAGCGGGCGGATGCTCGCCGAGCAGGTGTGGGACCGCGACCAGGAGACCAAGTACAACTGGGAGTTCGGCGAGGGCACCGGGTCTGCGACGCCGCTGGCGTGGAGCATGGCGCAGTTCGTCCGCCTCGCCCACGGCATCGACGCCGGAAAGCCCGTCGAGATGCCGGCCGTCGTCGCCGAACGCTATCTCGAAACCGAACGGCCCGAGGGGCCGTCGCTCCGCGTCGGCACGGACTTCCGCGGCGACACCCTCCACGTCAGCGGCGAGACCGACGCCGCAGTCGTCGCGGTCCGGACCGGCGAGGGGACGGCGCTCGTCGAACCCGAAGACGGCCGCTACGAGGCGACAATCGACATCTCCCACGGCGAAAACCAGATAATCGTCGCCGCCGCGACCGACGCGGACCTCACGGTTGCGGGGACGACGGTGAAGCGGTTCACGCTCTGAGAGGAGAGGCGTCGATTGTCAGCGTCGCCCGTCGTGTCGTCGGTACAGATCCATTTTCCGGTACGCGTAGAAAACGAGCGCGAGCGCGACGAAGAGCAGCAGGCAGTCCAACGGTTCCGAACCGCCAGGATACACGCTCACTCGCTTCCGGTGCTCGGCTTCGGCGAACCCTCGCGCACCTGTTTTTCACGGACGTAGATGTACGCCAAGAAGCCGAGAACGCCGGGAACGACGTACGCGAAAAACAGCGCTAAGACGCCGAGCGCCCACGCCGGGGCGTACTTCATCCCGTGTTGTTTCGCATCGTAGTAGACGAACAGGCCAGCGCCTATCGGGAGGACGAGTACGAGGAGGATAATCGTCAGTTCGGGACCGCCGGGAAGTGCGCCGAACAGCGGCAATGGAGGGCTCATCTCTCCGACATCACGGGGGGAGTGAATAACTCTTGGCTACAGTCCGCCCTTCTCGCGTACGTAGAAGTACACCGCCAGCGCGAGCAGGCCAGGGAAGAACCCGGCGAAAAAGAGCGCAACGACGCCGAGCGCCCACGCGGGTGCGTAGTCGAGTCCGTGGCGTTTCGCGTCGCTGTAGACGAATCCACCGACACCGAGCGGAATGAGAACGAGGAGAAGGAAGATGAGGAGCAGTTCCGGACCGCCGGGCAACGCGCCGAACAGGGTGATTGGAGGGACCATCACCGGTTCGTTCACGGCGGGTGACAAATAGCGTTCGGGTTCAGTCGAGTATTTAACAGTACCGCGGGCATGCGTCGCACACTCCGAGTACGATTAAGTGACAACCGTTTATAGAGAGAACTGCGACGCCCCCGCTGGCGTCTACGCACGGAGGATACGACCCATGCCAAACTTCGAAATCCCGACTGTCGCCGGCCGAAAGCGCACGCTCGATTGCGCCTTCGGCGAGCGGGTCGGGGCCCTCCGCGTCTCACTCCTACCGACGAACCGCGGCGGCAACTGACGCCGCCGAACTCCGTCGACGCGCCTGCAGCCGAGAGCGACCAGTCTGCGAATCGGTCCCCGGTCGCGGCCCACACCGCTTCGGTCCCGCTCTCGTCACCGCGTCCGTCCGGTTTCCGACTACACCCATCAACCACACAGAGAACGATGTACACCACGTCACAACACCGCAGTACCGCCCAGACGACCACCACGGCCGACCCCACGTTCGGCGTCACCGTCGCGCTCGCCGTCGCTCCCTTGGTGATTCTCGTCGCGCTGTCGTACGCGGCGTTCACCGCCGTCTTCGTCGTCGGTGTCGTCACGACGCTGGCCGTTTCGTTCGTCCGTCGACGGCTCGCGACGGCGACTCGTCGCCGGGAGGCGGCGTTCGACCGCGCGAGCCGAGCGTGAACGGACGTTCCGACCATGGACGACCTTTTGCTTCTCACGCCCGTAACCCCGACACCGATGGCCGTCTACAAGCGACGAGTTCGCGTCGCCGCACCGCTGGATGAAGTGTGGGAGTTTCACTCCCGAATCGAGGGACTGAAAGCGCTGACCCCCGGGTGGATGGGCCTCACCGCCGAAGGCGTTCGCGGCCCGGACGGCGAGGAGAACCCCGACGTGCTCGACACTGGGACGGAGATTCGGATGGCGATGCAACCGCTCGGCGTCGCGCCGAAACAGCGGTGGCGCTCCGTCATCGTCGAACGCGAAGAGGAAGACGGCTCGCCCTGGTTCCGCGACGAGATGGTCGGCGGGCCGTTTCCGAAGTGGGTCCACACCCACGAGTTCTACGGTGACAGGGACGAAACGGTGGTGTCGGACACCGTCGAGTACGAACTCCCGGGCGGCGAACTCGGGCGGAGAGCGAGTCCGCTCGGCGGAATCGGCTTCGAGCCGATGTTCCGGTACCGACACAAGAAGGCAAAGGAGCTGCTGGAGTAGATCGCCGCCGTCGCCCCGCAGGATTTTGTCACGCCGCGCCGACTACGTGGTATGGACGTTTCCGTCGTCGACGTCGACCACGTCGCCATCCGCGTCACGGACCTCGACCGCGCGCTCTCGTTTTACCGCGACCTGCTGGGGATGGAGGTGCGAGACCGCAAACGGTTCGAAGCCGACGAAGTACCGTACGTCGCCGTCGTCGCCGGCGGGCGACACATCCACCTCGTGCCGACCGACGACGAGATCGACGTGGACGGCGAACACATCTGCCTCTTGCTGCGTTCGAACGAGATGGAGACCGAGGAGGAGCTCGAATCGCTGCTCTCGGAGCTCCGAGAGGAAGGCGTCGAAATCGAAGAGGGCGAACCGTACAAGCGGTACGGCGCGTACGGCCGCGACTGGGCGGCGTACGTCCGCGACCCGGACGGGCGACGCGTCGAACTGAAACTGCACTGACCCGGCCGGGCGCTCGCTCTCAGTCGTCGGCGACGCTCGCTTCGTCGCCGGGCGAGCCGGCGCGTCGAGCGGAAGCTGTCACGTAGATACCGCCCAGAACGACGGTTCCGCCGGCGAGCGTCGCGGGAGTCGGCACTTGCGAGAGGAGCACGAGCGCCAGCAGCGTGCTGCCGACGGGTTCGCCGAGCAGCGAGACGCTGACGACGCTGGATTCCAGATGCGCGAGCGCCCAGTTGATGACGGTGTGACCGAACAGACCCGGTCCGAGCGCCATCGCCGCGAACAGCAGCCACTCGCGGACGGGGTACGCCGAGAGAGAGTGGCCGCGAGCGACGGTCAACGCGAGCAGAACGGCGGCACAGACGCCGTAGACGACCGTCACGTACGGAAACAGCGCGACGCGCTGTCGTATCGAGCGGCCGGCGAGCACGTAGCCTGCGGCGGTCACCGCCCCGACGACGGCGAGCGCGTTACCGTAGAGGGGGTCTGCCCCGACGACGGCCGCGCCGGTCAGAAAGTCGCCGAGCGACATGACGACCATCCCGACGAGCGCGATTGCGATGCCGACGAGCGTCCGACCGGTGACGCGTTCGTCCAACAGCGCCCACGCGCCGAGCGCGACGAACAGCGGTTGCGCCTGCACGAGCGTCACGCTCGCGGCGACGGAGGTCCAGTTGAGGCTCTCGAACCACGAGGCGAAGTGTAACGCCAACGCCGCGCCCGCGACGCCCGCGACGAACAGGTCCCGTGAACCCAGTCGGGCGAAGTCGCGGCGGTTTCGGGTGAAAGCGACGGGAGCGACCAGTGCGAGCGTGAACAGTACGCGGTAGAACGCCTTGACGAGACTCGGCGCGGCGCTCCACGTGACGAGGATGGCGCTCGTGCTCACTGCCAGAATAGCGACAGCGAGTCCGGCCAGCGGCGAGACGCGGGCCCCGGGAGCGGAACGCACGTGACGCCCGACGAACACTGGACGTTTACCGGTTGCGGATGCGGCACCGAGGCCGGTCCGCCCGCGGTCGCTCTCGGAGAGCGCGCGCCTCGTCGCCGACGCCGTAGCGGTCTCAGCGCGTCGCCTCCGTATCTGCGTTGTCCGCGTCGTCTGCGCCGTCCGCATCGACCGCGTTTCCCACATCGTCCACGTCGTCCGTATCGGCGACGTCGAAGTCGTGAACCGGTTCCCCGCGAACCTCGCTCAGGATGTCGAGGGCAGCGGCCGCGCCGTCGCCGCCGCGGTGGACCGCGCTGTCGACGCACTTCGACGCCGCGCGACCGAACGACCGGGCGTTCTCGCGCTTTCGGTCCCTGTGGTCGGTCATAGCGGTGTATTCTCGGGCGCAGAGGAAATCGATGCCGGGTGAAGCAGGTTCGCCGTTCGGCCAGAAGGCGAGCCGAAAAAGGTGCGAGTCAGTCGGTGTACTGCGGTCGCTCGGCGTACTCGATGGGGTCGCGGACGCCGACGTTCTGGAACGCTTCGAGCCGATACGCACAGGAGTCACAGGTGCCGCAGGCGGGTTCCTCCGCGCGGTAGCAGCTCCACGTGTGCTCGAACGGGACGCCGAGTTCGACGCCGCGTTCGGCGACGTCTGTTTTCGAGTCGTTCACGAAGGGCACTTCGACCGAGATCTCCGTCTCGGGTTTCGTTCCCACGTCGACCATCGCCTCGAACGCCTCGAAGAACGCCGGGCGGCAGTCGGGATAGCCCGCGTAGTCCTCGGAGTGCGCGCCGACGAAGACGGCGTCGCAGTCGTTGGCTTCCGCGTAGGAGACGGCCATCGACAGCAGGTTCGCGTTGCGGAACGGGACGTAGGTGTCGGGGATCGCCTCGCTCTCGGTGTCGGCGTCGGCGACGGCCATCGCGTCGTCGGTGAGACTCGACGCGCCGATGCGCTTCAGGTGGTCGGTCTCGATGTGGAGGAAGTCGCGGGCGTCCATCTCCTCGGCGAGTCTGGTCGCGCAGTCGTACTCCTTGCGCTCGGTCTTCTGCCCGTAGGAGGTGTGTAGGAAGTAGAGGTCGTAGCCGCGTTCCTTCGCCTCGTAAGCGGTCGTCGCGCTGTCCATCCCACCGGAGACGAGTACGACGGCGCGTTTGCCGCTCGTGTCGCCCTCGGAGCGGTCGTCGGTGGCGGTCGAATGGGGGCTGTCGGTGTTGTCGGGGTTGTCGGAGTTGTCTGTGGTCATCGGTAGGTCGTCGGAGAGGTCATTTCTCGGGGGCGTCGTTCCACAAGTCGACGTGGATGCGCGGCGTGTAGCGGTAGCCGTGTTCGAGCGCGAGGTCGGCGACGACGCCGCGCGTACCGTCTAACTGTTCGCGGGTCTGCCCTTCGGGCATCAGCAGCACGTCGTCGTCGTAGACCGGCGTGTTCGCCGCCTGGCGGACGTCGGCAACGAGCGAATCGATTTCGGCCATGTCGTCGGGGCCGGTGACGACGAACTTCAACTGGAAGCTGTAGCGGTCGACGAGCGTCGCCAACGCGTCGAGGTCGATACGGCGCTTTTCGTGATGCTCCGCCCGCTCGCCGTCGCCTTTCGGGTCTCGTTCGGGCGTCGGCGTGCTGCTTTCGAGTTTGGGGCTGATGCTCGCCAAATCGACCGGCGCGTCGGGAATGAGGGTCCCGTTGGTCTCGACGGTCGTGTGGTAACCGCGGTCGGCGAGTTCGCGCAGGAGTACCGACGAGGCGTCGTGAATCAGGGGCTCGCCGCCCGTTAAGACGACGTGGTCGGCGTCGAACGACTCGATTTCGGCAAGAATTTCGTCGAGGCTCATCCACGCGTGCGTCGGTTCCCACGAGGTGTGATAGGAGTCGCAGAACCAACAGCGGAGGTTACAGCCGCTGGTCCGGACGAAGACGCTCGGCACGCCCGCGAGTTTCCCTTCGCCCTGCAACGAGACGAACAGTTCGTTGATGGGAAGCGCGTCGCTGTCGGGTCGGTCGGCGGATTCGTCCTCCTGTTCGCGGTCGTCGACGTTCGAGGTGACGGGCATCGTCAGAGGTGGCCACCGTCGCTTCGCTCTGCTTGCGACGAGCCTCGGTTCGTTTCCCGCACCGTACCGCCACAGAGTTCGCTCGTCTCGCTCACTTCGACGGCGATGTCGCGTACGGTGTCTGGGAGTGCCGCGGTGAGTTTCTCCTCTAAGAGGACGCTCATCACCTCGGCTGTCGGCGGCGCGTCGAGGACGACGGTGGCGTCGCCGTCCCCGACGTCGGCGAACGCCTCGACCAGCGGGTCACCGTCTTCGAGCAGGAACATGTGGTCCCACTCGTCGATAACCGCCGTGACCTCGCCCTTGTCGACGACCCACCCCTCCTCGGTGAGGTCGCCGACGAGCCGGACCGAAATCTCGTAGTTGTGGCCGTGCGGGCGGCTACACTTGCCGTCGTGGTGCATGAGACGGTGGCCCGCGCTGATGCGAATGGGCCGGTCGCGGCCGATGTGGAGGACTCGCTCGCCTGCCCGCGAGGCGAGAGTCTCCGAATCGTCTCCGAGTACGCTCCGAGTCATATCCGGAGAATATCGGGTCGACTATAAATACGTGGCGTCAGCTCGTCCGGGGAGTGTCCGCGGCGGAGAACCCGGCGAGTGCAGAGGGTTCACAAGTATTGAAAATTGAAAACATTGTAAAAATCGCACAAATTGTGCAGTTCGTACGAGTTGTGGAGAGTGTGGGGGCGCCCTCACTCCAGCCTCGGATCGTACTCGTACAATCGCTCGCGCCACTCGGTCGGAACGGCTGTCGGGCGCTTGGTCTCGCGGTCGATGACCACCTGCGTCGTCTCGGCGGTGGCGACGACGTCCTCGGCCCGGAGTTCGTACGTCATCGTAAAACTCGACTCACCGAGAGCGGTCACGGAGACGGCCACTGTGAGGTCGTCGTCGAAGGTGACGGGCTTTCGGTAGTTCAGTTCGAGGTTCGCGACGACCATCGTCACGTCGTCGGAGGTGAGGTCGAGTACCTCCCGCAGATAGCGGATGCGCGCCTGCTCGCAGTAACTGGCGTAGACGGCGTTGTTGACGTGGCCGAGCGGGTCGAGGTCCCGGAACCGGACCTCGATGTCGAGTTCGTAGGCGAAGTCGGGCATCGAGAGCAATCGTCGGCCCACTGAGTAAACGACGGCGGTTTTGTCGATGCTTCGCGGACTGAGACCGAGTGCCCGGTATCGACGCGGGAGGGGAACTCGGCGTTCGGGGTCTCCGTTCGGGCGAACCTTCGTGTCGGTAGCGACCTGACGGTGTCGCTAATCGAAGACAAACACGTCCAGGACAAGCGGAAGTAGCGACGCCACTGGCGATGCGGTGTGGCCGTGGCCCCGGATGCGCAGAATCAGTACTGGGAGGGATCTATCTCGTTGCCGTTGAGGTAGACAGTCGCGTCGCCGTCGAACTCCGTGAACGCGATGGCATCGCCCGCGACAGTTCCCGAGTCAGAGAACCGGTACGCGTCGGTGCCGCCGGCGGTCGCACCCGCACCCTCTCCGTGGGAGACGGTGTCCTCGTCGTCGTAGCTCGGATTGAGGCTCAGGCCGGTGCCCTCCACCTCCGTGGTCTTGATGAGGTCGCCGGAGACGCTGAACGCGTAGTCGGTGCGGCTAGACCCACCTGTGATGGCGAGGTGGTGCGGGAGTTCGTCGGTGTAGTCGTCGGGGTCGATTTCCTCGCCGTCGAGGTAGACCGAGGCCGCGCCGTCAACGCCGACGTTCGTCAACTCGCCGGTGAAGACGTAGGCGTCCGCACCGCCGGCGACGCCGCCGCAGGCCGAACTCCCCGAGACGTAATCCTCGTCGTCGATGGTGGCACTGCTGAACGGCGCGTCGCCGGTCTCGGTCGTCTGTTCGAGCGACCCGCTGACAGTGAGTCGGTAGTAAGAGACGTCGCTGCTGCCGCCGATGACGAGGCGGTGTTCGGTCACCGGTTCGGAGTCGACCACGTCGCCGGTTTTGAACGTCTGTGGTTCGCTCTCGGCGTAGTCGGTCTGTTTTTCGGTCGCCCACGTGTCGAGTCGTGTCCACGCGGCGGCGGTATACTCCGTGTCCGGAGCGAGTCCCGTGACGACGGTCCGAGCCGTCGTCGGTTCACCGTACTCGTCGGTCCGTTCGGTGGTGTACTGCGGGTCGCCGGAGTTCGACCCGTTGATGGACGAAACCGATGCGCCGACGCTGTAGAGTGCCGGTTTCTCGGGCGCGACTTCGTAGTCGATGGTCGCTGTCGTCCCCGAAACCGAGACGCCGAGCAGTTGCGGCGCGGGCGCTTCCGTCTCCGGTGCGAGGCCTACCGAGTCAACGCTGTAGTAGTCCGAACCCGCTTTGACGAACGCGTAGCAGGAGTACGGCGCTCGGTTTAGCGGAACGACCTTCGACACCGTCTCCTCGCCGGAGGACTGGTTGAACCAGTGCATGGCGATGTCGACCGTCTCGTCGTTGTAGTCTTCGACGATGAACCCGGCCCTGTCGACTTCACCATTGGGGTCGGTGACGCTGATCGTAACGTTGAGTTCTAGTCCGTCGGTGGAGGAGTCGACGATTTCGGCGTCGACTGTAGGGTGACTGTCGATGTTCTGTGCGCCTTCGAGGTTCGCTGCCGAACCGAGTCCCGTACTTGCGAGCGCCGCGCCGGCGCCGAGTGCGAGGACCTTCCGGCGGGAAGGGTCGAATTTCATATCGTTGCAACGTGCCGATTCTTAGATAGTCAATATAATTGTAAGGAAAGCCAGGATTAGAGGAATATCTCATGAAGGATTACTAACACTTTCTCGACAATTTATCAGTTATGAACACTGTGGCTGATTTCGTACATTCGGTTCACAGAGGAGAAATCACCGCAGTTGACGCCGATTGGAGGGAGTCGGTCGAAGGTCGAGTCGTCGTCACCCGCGTCTTCTAGAGCGATTCGCAGGAGAAGTCCGCTCTCCCCGATTTGAACGGGGGACAAGCCGATCTACAGTCGGCTGCTCTGCCAGGCTGAGCTAAGAGCGGTACCCGAAGATAGGTCGACTGTCGAACTTAAGAATTATCATCCCGTTCGGCAAGCAACCGCTCGACGGCGCGGTCGAGTTCACCCATCACAACCTCCAGTTCGGGTATCGTCGTCCGGTTGTACTCGCGCTTGCTCACGTCGACGTGGCCCGGGACGATGCCGTGGGCGCGCTCGGAGCAGTCGGCGATGCGGCGGAACAGCGGGTCGTCACGCCACTCGGGAAGGTAGAGCTTCGAGACGGCCGCTTTCGAGAGACTCGCCTTCCCCTCGCCGCCGAGTTCGCGCAGACAGCGCTGGTAGGGCGCGGAGTTGAGTAACCCGCAGAGCAGGTGCGCCTCCCGCCGGTCGTCGGTGGCGACGAACATGCAGTGGTCGCCGGGGACGACCGTCTTCTCGCCCAGTTCGGGGTCCTCGACGGTCGAGACGACGACGAAGTGCGGTTTGAACCCGAGGCGACACCAGACCACCTTGTAGTCGGCCCACGTGTACGGCCCGAGTCCGAACAGGTTATAGAACGGTCCGCCGTCGAACCACGTCGACGCCCGCGCGTCGAGCGATTCGCGGTGATCGGTGAGGTACTCGTACGTCCGGGGTGCGTCGCGGACCAGTTCCGACTCGTTCTCCTCGTTCGTGCGCCGCTGGGGGACGAGGTGGCGGTCGTGGCCGAACAGGCCGAACTTCACGACGTGCTTCGACCGGAGATACGGGTAGAGATGGGCGGGTTCCAGCGTCGATACCATCCGGTCGTCGACGGTGAACACGTCCTTCGCGTCGTCTTTGAGCCCGTGTCGAATCTCGTGGGCACACGGGCCGAGCGCCGCGCGTTCGGCGTCGACGCGGACCCACGACCCCGCGGGGTCTTCGATGTCGACGGGTACGAGTGCCGTCGTCTCCGTGTCGAGCGTCCTCTGCATCGCGTCGAGGCAGTCGAACGCGGGTGAACCGACACGTCCGCGACGCGCCCGCCACGTTCGGAGACTCACCGGAAACTCGGTGTCGGCGTCGGCCGCAAACTGGTACAGCGCCGCGGCCGCGCGCACCTGGTCGCCGAACGGCGCGAGACCGCCGAAGTCCTCGACGCGACGGAGCGAGAGCGGGCGGTCGCCGACGCGGAGCTGTCTGAGCAGTCGCCCCGCCGGTCCGCTTCGCAGGTCGCGTTTGAGCACGAACGCCGCTCGGCCGCCTTCCTTCAGATATCGCTCGATGCAGACCCAGACGAACGGCACCGACAGGTCGTCGTTGGCGTGGCCGAGCAACCGTTCGGCGCCTCGTCGCGGCAGGAGGTCCAGGCGGTCGATGTGCCGTTCGCGCCACCGCGAACGCGCGCGCTCGCTGAGTCGCTCCCACGTCAACCACGGCGGATTGCCGACGAGCACGTCGGCGCGAAGGTCGGTCGTCGGCAGGGCGGCGTGGGAGGGTTCGGCCGACTCTCCGCCGAGTCCCAGCGAGTCGCCGAGGTGGACGGGGAGTTCGACCGTCGGCGAGTCGGCGTCGGCGAGAAGCGGCGTCAGCGCGAGGAGATACGCGAGGCGGGCGCAGCGGACGGCGACGGGGTTGAGGTCGACGCCGACGACAGTCGAGGTGATTCGTTCGAGCGCCCGCCGGGGCGTGAGGTCCGACAGCGCCGCCCGTTTTCGGTCGATGGTCGCCGTGAGGAAGACGCCGGCACCGCACGACGGGTCCAGCACGGTTTCGGCGGCGCAGTCGGCCGGGAGCGCCAGTTCGGCCAGACCTCGGGGCGTGTAGTATTCCCCGAGCGAGAGTCGCGCGCGTCGGGGAACGATTCGTTCGTACAGTTCGCCGACGGCGGCCGGGTCCAACGCGTCGAGCGCGTCGGCGTCCGCCGATTCGACTCGCGCGACTCGCGCCGCGCCTCCGTCGGCGAAGTCGCCGTGAACCAGTCGATGGACGGCGTTGAACGCCGCGGTGAAGTCGGCGTCCACGTCGACGCAGTCGGGCGTGGGCGACGACCGACAGTCGACGCCGAACGCGGATTCGACCGCCCGTCTGAGGCGCGAGACGGCGAAGTCCGCCGCGAGGACGTCGAGAAAGACTTCGCGGTCCGTCGGAACGTCGACTCCTCGGGCGTCGGCGTCGAACACCGCTCCGTGGTGGTGTCGGACGAACGCCGCCCACGTCTCGGCCGCGTCGGTCACGGCGGCGTCACCGAGGCGGAGGCGCTCCGTCGCCGCCTCTCGGTACGTCTCGCAGAGTCGCTCGGCGCATGCGAACAGCGTCCCGTCGGGCGCCGGGGCGGTCATCGCCGACGCGCCGGCGAAGGACGATCCGAAAGCGGTGCGGGTCCGGCGGACGAGACGGGGATCACGGTTCTCGTAGAGAGTCTTGCGGAGGCGACTTAACGGTAGTTACACCGGTTGGAGTCCTCCGTCGCCGACCGAGTGCAGAGCGTTGATTACGTCGCCGCGCCGTCGGTTCGGCATGACCGACGAGAGACAGGCGACGTTCGGCTCCGACGGGAGCCTCCAGGCCGACACGCCGCCGGAAGCGACCGGCGAGAACGACTTCGGCGAGGAGAAAGCCGAGAACGAGACCGACGGCGGCTACAGCCGGTACGTGGTGTCGAGTCTCCTCCAGAAGGCCGTCCGACGTTCCGACGAGGAGGTCGCCGCGTGGGCGGCGTGGGAGCTCGCGCGCTCGGGGTTCGGCTGGAACCTCTGGGACCGCCTCAACCTCTACGTCGTCGAGGACCTCCGCGCCGGCGACGAGGTGGCGCTGACCATCGAGCGCTACGAGGAACTCGCCACCGAACGGTGGTCGATGGACTCGTGGAAGGGACGCCTCTGTGCGATTCACGCCGCGCTGGCGGCCGCGCGCGCGCCGTCGACGCGCGAGGCGTCGAACGCCGACGAGTACTTCCGGAAAGTCGCCGACGAACGCGCCGCGGCGAAGGAACGCGGCGAAGAGCCGGCGCACGATTTCCCCGTCGGCGACCTCGAAGTCGGCGGAACGTTCGACGCCGTCTTCGACGGCCACACCGGCGAGGGGTCGAAGCGCGGGCGCGGCACCGAGTTCTTCAAGACGCGCGGGGCGCGCGTCGGCCCCGAGGGCGAAGGCGAGTTGAGCGCCCGCTGGCAGCGACTCGCAATGGTGTTAGACGAGATAGAGTACTCCGAAGAGGAGATTCGCCGCGCCGTCGAGCCGGTCGACCCCGAGGCGCGGTGGGACGAGCCCGAAGAGTTCTGAACTGTCGTCGCGTGTTCTGTGGATTCAGTCCCAGAGCGCGTACATCTCGTCCTCCGGCGGCGACGTGAAGAGCTCGTCTCCGAGACGGAGACCCGGCGTTCCGGCATCGGTGTCGTTCGGAGACGTGACCGCGCCGATTTCGGCGGCGTCGATGTCGACGGCGTCCAGCGCCGCCAGCGCCTCGTCGACGGACGCTTCGGGCACGGCGGCGACGAGTGCCCCCGACCCGAGAATCCGAAGCGGGTCGACGCCCGCTGCGTCGCAGAGCCGTCGGGTTTCGGGGCGAACAGGGACGTCGTCGGGGTCGACCGAGAGCACGACGTCGCCGGCGACGGCTACCTCGGTGAGGCCGGCGGCGACACCGCCCTCGGTCGGGTCGTGCATCGCCGTCGCGAACGGGGTGAGCGCCGCCGCATCCGGGATGACGCTCAAGTCGTCGAAGAACGCCGTCGCGTCGGCGACGAGGTCCGCGGGGACGTCGAACTCGTCGGCGAAGTCGGTCGCGAGCACGGCGGTTCCCTCGACGCCGGCGGCCTTCGTCAGGAGGATTCGGTCCCCCGGGTCCGCGCCGCTCGTCGGGACGTACCGGTCGGCGGTTCCGGCGCAGGTCAAAGAGAGGAGCGGACGCGAGAGCGCGGAGACGGACTCGCTGTGGCCGCCGACGATAGTGATGCCGAGTCGGGTCGCTTCGGCGTCGAGTTGGGCGGTGATGGCGTCAAGCAGCGTCGGGTCGTCGTCGGGGAGCAGAATCGTGCAGGTCAGCCACTCGGGGACGCCGCCGCAGGTAGCCACATCGTTCGAGACGATGGCCACGCCGAGCGTGCCGATTCGCTCCGCCGCGAGCGAGATGGGGTCGGTGCTGACGACGAGCGTCTCGCCGCCGACTCGCACGGCGGCGGCGTCCTCGCCGAACGCCGGGCCGACGAGCAGGTCGTCGTTCGGCGCGCCCGTCCGCGAGAAGACGTAGGCGGCGAGGTCGTCGGGCGTGAACTTGCCGGTCATGGCCCACACTGCGAACGGGCAGGACATGTGTCTTCCCGTCGCGGACGAGTGTGAAGGACTTCGTCGCGGACGTGAGTGAGAAGCGGCCGGCGATGGTCCCCGAGGGGTCGCCGTCGCCGACGAGCCACCGTCAGCGACAGGTCACTACCACCGACGGGTCGCCGCCACCGACGGGCTAAAGTTACACAGGACAGAGACACGAGTGTGCTACTCACACCCGGTCCGACGGCCGTTCCGGAACCCGTCCGCCGCGCGATGGCGCGCGAGCAACCGAACCCCGACGTAGAGAAGCGCTTCCGCGTCCGCTACGAGGACCTCACCGAGAAACTCGCCGAGGTCTACGACGCCGACCACGACGTCGTCGTCCCCGGTGGGGAAGGTATCCTGGGGTTGGAGGCGGCCATCGCTTCGCTCGTCGAACCCGGCGACCGCGTACTCTGCATCTCGAACGGACTCTACGGTAACGGGTTCGCCGACTTCGTGGAGACCTACGGGGGAGAACCGACGCTCGTCGGCGTCGAGCACACGGAGGCGCTCGACGTCGACGCCGTAGAGGCAGTGCTCGAACGGAGCGAGGAGATGGGCGAACCGTTCAAACTTGCGACGATGGTTCACTGCGAGACGCCGACGGGCACGCTTACGAACCTCGACCCAGTGCTCGACGCGCTGGACGACCACGGCGTGCTCTCCGTCGTCGACGCCGTCTCGTCGCTCGGCGGGACACCCGTCCCGACAGAGCGCATCGACGTCTGTCTCGGCGGGTCACAGAAGTGCTTCAGCGCGCCGCCGGGGTTGACGACGGCCGCCATCAGCGACGAGGCGTGGTCGGCGATGGAGGCGCGCGACCCTCCGTCGCTGTACACGAACTTCCTGCCGTGGCGCGACGTGAGCGAAGAGTTCCCGTACACGCATCTGGCGGCGAACGTCGCGGCGCTCGACGCCGCCGTCGACCTGCTTCTCGAAGAGGGGTTGGACGCGGTGTACGGTCGCCACGTCGCCGCCGCGGAACTGTGTCGCAAGCGCGGAGAAGAGATGGGGCTGGAGCTGTTCGCCGACGGCGCGCGGCCCTCACCCACGGTGACGGCGTTTCACGTCCCAGGGCGAGCGAGCGAGTTACAGCGCACCCTGGCCGAGGAGCACGACGTGACTCTCTCGACGGGGTTAGGCGACCTCGCCGACGACATCATCCGCGTCGGCCACATGGGCTACGGGGCGGATATCGAGAAAGTCGACCGGGCGATGGACGCGCTCGAAGCGACGCTCTCCTGAGTCGCCTCGAAGTTCCCCGCTGGTCGTCGCTCGTTCTCGGCACTCCCTCCGATCCACCTCTCGTCGAGACGCCCTCTCAGACTGTCGAGTTCGGCTCTCGTGGACTGTCCGAACCCGACGGCTGACAGTAGCCGAACATTTCTAATAAGGCTTATACTATCTCTATGAGTAATTAATAAAAATGTCCGGGCCGCTCGATAGTCCAAACGGAATCCACTACGACTCTGACAGAGAGCGGTACACGGTGGAGTACGACCGAGTCAGAGACACCCCCAGCATCCAACTCATCGTCGCGATAGCGGAGATAGAGGGTCGAAACATCGACCAGATCGACTCGCTGTACGAGACGATAGAGCCCGACGCGCTCGACGCCGTGTTTCGAGAGAGTTCCACGGCGGCCGTCGAGCGAAACGACCACCTCTCGTTCGTCTACAACGGTCGAGAGGTGACCGTGTGGGCAGACGGCCGAATCGACATTGGTCTCACGGAAACGGAACGACAGCGACTGAGCTCGGGGAACGACGCGAGCGAAGACGACATCGGTGAGTGCGACGAGACGCGCGAGGAGGGAGAGGAGAGCGGAGAGCGCGACGAGTCGACTGAGGAGTAACTGATCAGAGCGAAAAGCGGCGGCGTGGCCGCGGGAATCAGTCGGATTCGAGCAGCGAGTGCGTTCGGTCGGCGTCCTTCCAGAGCACGACGTCCCCGCTTCGAGGTTCGTAGTCGACGAACTGCTCGTCGGCGAGTTTCGGGAGGTGGCTGTGGTGCAGCATCAGTTCCAGACGGTCGGCATCGTCACCGGCGACCTCGCGGTCGGCCGCGAGCCGCTCGGATAGCTCCGTTCGGTTGAGTACCTCGTCAGCGGTGAGATACGAGAGGACATTTCGGCGGACGGGGTGGGCCAAGACGCCGACGCTGTTCAGCAGCATCGGCCCCAGTTCGTCGGTCAGACCGACCGTTGAGATTGCGATATCAGTAATCACCGTAAGTACCATGCTCTGCTTTCTGGACCCCACGCATATACGTCTCTCCGATGTTTTCGAACTACTTTATGTTCAGTGGTAACATCGGCAAGTAATCAGTCTATTGAGGGAAGTGTTGGTAGAAAATCAGTGATGCGACGACAACGCGTGCCGGGTCGATTCGCCGGAGGCCTACGCGTCGCCGCCGGTCGGCCACGCACCCGACTCGCGGACGCGGATGCCTTTCTCCGCGAGGTGCCGCAGCTGCCGTTCGGCGAAGTCCTCCTCAGGAGAGCCGCGGGTAGCGAGCACGTACATTAGCGCGTTACCGACGGGGCGCATCGTCCGCCCGGCTCGCTGGGCACCCTGTCGACGCGATCCGCCGAGACCGGAGGCGACGATGGCGATCTCGGCGTTCGGCAGGTCGATTCCCTCGTCGCCGACCCGGGAGATGACCAACGTCCGAAGGTCGCCATCGCGGAACTGCTGGAGTAGTTGCTGGCGGCGGTAGTGCGGCATCTCGCCGCTGATGAACGGCACGTCGAGTTCCTCGGCGAACGCTTCGCCCTGTTCAAGCCAGTCGACGAAGACGAGGCTCTTCGAATCGAGATGCTGGCCGCGCAAGTGGCGAACCTCGTCGACTTTCGCGGGGTTGAGCGCCGCGAGTTTGTACCGCTCGCGCCCATCTGCGCTGCGGTACTCGTTCTCCGCCATCTCGTCGGTCCACGGCACGTAACGAATCTCGACTTCGGGTTCTTGGACGAAGCCGGCGTCGAACAGCTTGCCCCAGTCGGTGCCGATAGGCGGGCCGACGAGCGTGAAGATGTCCTCTTCCTTGTCGTCCTCGCGGATGGGCGTCGCCGACAGGCCGAGTCGGTGTTTCGTCTGGAGGTCGGCGCTGCGTCTGAAGACGCGACTCGGGATGTGGTGGACTTCATCGTAAACGATGAGTCCCCACGCGCGCGAATCGAACAGTTGCCGGTGGCGGTCCATCCCCGCGGTCTGGTAAGTGGCGATGGTGACCGGCCGAATCTCCTTGGTGCCGCCGTGGTACTCGCCGATCTGATTCTCGGTGAGCGTCGTGTGTTCGAGCAACTTCTGTCGCCACTGTCCCGCGAGTTCGCGACTCGGCACGAGGACGAGCGTCTCGCCGCCGACGGCCGCGAGCACACCCATCCCGGCGATGGTCTTCCCGCTGCCCGGCGGACCGACCAGGACGCCGGAGCGTTGGTCCGCGAAGCGGTCGACCCAGTTCTGCTGGTAGTCGCGCAACTCGACGTTGAGTTCGACGTTGAGGGCGTCGCCGGTGTCGAGGTCGCGTTCGTCCGTGACGGGGTAGCCGGCCTCGTAGAGGACGCGTTTGATGGCCGCCTCCTCGCCCTCGCGGACCCAGCTTTCGGTGTCCGAGATGGGGGCGTGGAGGTGCTGTTCGGTGAGTTTCTCGCGGGCGACGTTGCCCATCAGGTCCTCGTTGGCCGCTTCGAGGACGACGTAGCCGTCCTCGTGGGTTTTCAGGGTGAACTGGTGGGCGCGTTTCCACTGGCGTTCGGCCCACTCCTCGAGGTGGGGCGAGCGCCGCGGCAGCACCGACCGCATGCTCCGTAGCAGACCCTCGAACTCGTCGAAGGGAGCCTGCCAGATGTCCTCGGTCCGAATCGTGTAGAGGTAGCCGCGCTCGCCGGTGTCGCCGCCGGTCGTGTCGACGAGGTGGGCGAACTGCGACAGTTGGGCGCGAGTGTACTGCTCGGGTCGGTCGACGACGATTTCGCGGCGCTCGGGGAAGAGAATGACGCGCTCGCGCGTGGCGACGTCGCCCCACTGCGTCGGATACCAGACGACGGGGTCGGACTCGACGTCGACGCGCTGGACGGTTCCGGCGTCGGCGAGCGCGTCGAGCGCCTCGGCGGCCTCCGCCTGCGAGATATCGAGTCGGCGGGCGACCTGCTGTGCGGTGACGACCGGTCGTCCTTCGGCCTGAAGCGCGTCGTAGAACGAGTCGAGCGTGACGGAGTCGTCGCCGTCGGAGTTCGTCGAGTCCGTGGAGTCCATGGAATCGGTGGAATGCGTGGAATCCGCGGAGTCAGCGGGCTTCGCGGAGTTCGCAGGGTCGGAAGGGTCCGCGGAGTCGGGAGGGTCCGCGGAGTCGGGAGGGCTCACGGAGTCGGAAGGGCCGTCGCTCGGCGGCTTCGATACCCCATCTCGGCGGCTCTCGTCGCCGTGGTCGTCGGTCATCGTCCCCGGTAGGAACGCCGACGGAAAACCGCTTCCGACTCTCTCGGAACCGAAACGGGAGGCGTTGACGTACCGTGAACGAACTCGCGCAACGCGGATACGAGCGTTCTTCGTTGCGCAACGCCGAGACGAGCGCCGTCCGCGAAACCGTATTCAACGAGCGAGCCAAAGGATAGTTCGATGAGAAAAGGCGTTGTGAGCACGCACGAGACCCTCCTGACCTACGGCGAGGACTGTTGCACTCGGGCCGGATACGCGGTTCGGCGTCCCGAGAGCGGGCGCGAGCCCGATGCCGTCGCCGAGCCCGTTAAGGTCCCCGACCCTCCCGAAGCCCGTAAACCGGTCGAAGTCCCCGAACCAGACGCCGCCGCCGAAGCGAGTGAGACAGCGTCGTCCGGCCTGGCCGAACCCGCGTCCACACCCACCAATCCTCCGACGTCCGACGGTGCGTCGTTTTTCGGCGGCGAACCCATCGCCATCGAACCGCTCGAGATCGACGAGGTGACCCCGACGACAGTGCTCTCGAAGCACGCAGACAACCGCGAGCGGGGTCGAAAGACGCTGTTCGTCGTCCCGCCCGCCGACCGAAGCCGACTCGTGGCAACGACCCACGAACCGTCGTCGGCGACGTCGCTGGTCGACGAGACGCTGGCGGCGACGGTCGCCGAACTGCTGTCGGAACCGGTCGGCGTCGAAACGGACGGTAGTGAACGGGAGTTCTACAACGGTCCCGACCGAATCGCCCTGGCGAGCGGCGGTGGCTCAGACGGCGGCTACGCGCTGTGTGCCGTCGCGCGGCCGGATACGCGACTGCGGTGGCGCGAGGAGCTGGGCGGCGGTCCCTCCCGCGACGAGAACGAGACGCGGACAGTTCTCCGCGCCGACGGAGACGTCGTGGCGGCCGTCGGCGAACCCGACGACCTGCGCTGTCCGCCGGCGTCGGTGTTCCCCTACTCGTACCGACGCGGTGCCGACAAACGCATGCACGTCCGCGACCCCGAGGGCGTCGTCGTCGGGTCCTTCGACGGCGTGACCGATATGCGGGAGGCGGGATTCGAGCCGATTCCGATGCCACTGGTTCCCGAGCATCTGTTCGACGCGTCGCTCAGCGGGACGTGGGCTGTCGCCGTCGCCGCCGCCACGACCGACCGATTGTATACGAGCAACGGGGTACAGTCGCTGGAGTCGACGTTCGAGGAGGAATGATCCGCCGCGTGAGTGGAGCGAACGACGAGAGTTACGGACGAGACCGGACGTTCACAGCGGAGACCTCGTGCTCACCGTAGAGACGAGTGTCACGACTGAGACCGGACAGCGACGGCGGAGACTGGACGGTTAGAGCGGAAACGGAGTCTTCGGCCAACCCTCCGGTGGGTGCGCACTCCGGCCGGCGTGTGCCCCCGACAATTGCGTACTTCGACAATTACGTACCCCGACAATCGCTCAGCCCGATTTCGTGCTCAGTGGTCTCATCCCAGTGCTCAGTGATCTTACCCCGGCGGGAGTTCACGTCGGTGCCGCTGTGCGAGCCGGCTGTAGGCTGATTCGAGGTCGGTCCGGTCGACCCAGTTCGGAAGCTCGTCGAGCGAACTGTAGCCGTCGAGATAGCAGTACTCGAACGGCTTCTCTGCGAAGTTCCGGAACGCTTCGACGGGGCGGCCATCGACGACGGCGACGAACATCCGCCCGTCGGCGTCGACGTGTGGTGTCACCCCGTACTGGAGATAGAGGGCGCTGACGGCGAGCGCGCTGGCGAGCGGAACGGGCCCTTTGGTGAGTTGCCACGTCACGTTTCTATCGGTGTACTCGACAGTTGCGAGATAGCCTTCGGCGACGCCGAAGCACTCGACGACGGTGTTGGCCTTGCGCCACCGTACGTCGTTTCGCGTGAGCCAGACGCGCTGCCACGACCGATTCGACCGCTCCGAAGTGAGCCGACTCTCGGCCCAGTCGGCACCCGAGCGAATCGACTCGACGACCGGTGAGACGACTCGCCGAACCGTCTGTCGTGTTCGTATCGCTGTTCTCTCGAATGCTGGTTTTCGCATAGTGAAATCTCCCGCCCCGAGGCCCGTCTAACCCCGTCGGACGATACCGTCCGTTCGTACTCTGAGTAGTTATATTTCCGCTTGTAGAGCCTCTACTAGACATTCACACAGTTTTGGGTGTCTGAATGAATTGACCGTTTTAGGCGACCGTTCTAGTGGCGAAACGACTGGGTCGTTTCAATGTCTGATGGCGATGCTGTTCAGTTTCTGGATGACGATGCTGTTCCAGTATGATGGTGCTGTTCCAGTTCCGGAGTCAGTTCTACGGCGGTCAAGTCCCCGAACGGAGGTCAGGTCCTCTCAGCCTCGACGGCAGACGGTCGTGAGTAGCTGCTGTTTCGACCTGAATCGATTGTCGCAGTCGCAGCACTCGACGTGACCGTCGCCTGCGGCGGTCGTGAGTCGGTGTTCGCCCACCTCGAACGGCCGTTCGACGATTCGCGGGCGGATGTGTGACGGGATCCGGCACTCGGGGTCTTCGCTGAGCGCCGCTCTGAGCCGAATCGTATGAACGTCGTCGGCCGTCCAGCGGTCGGCAGCCAGCGCCTCGTCCCAGTCGGCGATTTCGGTCCACGCGGTGACGACGACCGGCGAGGTCGTCTCCGTGTCGCCGATGACGACCAGAAACCGAACGCCGTCGCGGACGAGGGCGAACCGCCACCCTTCGGTCCGATTCCACCGGAGCTGTCCGTACTCGATAGCGTCGCTCACCGCGGAGAGCGAGACGTACCGACCCGGCTGTCGCAGTCGCTCACGGAAGTGATCGGTGAGCGCGTAGAGAGTCGGGTCTCTAATCGGAGGGTCGTGTGGCGTCCGTTTCGAGCGGATGCTCGGCGATTCGACGCGTTGACCGCCGTGTCGAGTGGCCACTGTTGACACGTATGCCCCCGCCAGATATTGACTGTTACGCCCATCGGCGCTGACTGAAAACTGGTCCTGGGAGATCACGAGTGCAGTATTGGTCTTTGTACTCAATGACCCGGTGTGATAGTACTATACAAATGATAGATCTATGTACCCGTATAGAGCGAATCGCAGTAGCGGCCGTGGCATCAACGGGCGTGCCATCACACCGCATTTCCGGTGAACGTGACCGTGCGGTAGATCGCGTCTGGGAGTTATATCCCGCGTGCGGTTCGACGCCGGAACAGTACTGCCCTCAAACGGAGGTGACTGACACCGAGTTTCCGGTGAATCCTGAGTGGGTGCGGGGGAGAAGGCGAGGACACCGAGTTTCCGGTGAAAGCCGAGGATGGCGCGGAGTCGTCAGAGCCAAACTATCGGAACGAAACCGTCGAAACAGGGGTATCGGAATGGGTCTTTTCGGGTTCCGCCGACGCTAGAAGTGACGTGTCGTCTACCAAATGCTGGAGAGACAGATGGAGAACGTCCGTATCTGTGTCAGGGAGACACCTTGTTTCCGGTGAAATTGGCTTCTCTGTGACGAGAGAAGATGTCGTCGCTTAGGAGGTACCACACCGCGTGGTACCCGGTGCGGAGTGTAAGGGTCAAACAGAGCACGAGAGTCGGTAAAGTATGCGAGTCGACCGAGAGTTGACGAAGTCCAAGAGTCGACAAAGCACGAGAGGTGGGCGAAGCACGAGATCGTCCGGATCCGTCTGCGGGTGAACGGAGTTGTCTGTTGGTAACTGAGTCGTCTACAGTAAGCCAGAGTGTCGCACACCACGTTTCCGGTGAAAGCGTGTTGACGTTGTCCGAGGGAGGAGACGCGTAGAACCTAGCGGGAGAATGACGTTCGAGGCCGTAAAGTCGAATTGTAACGTCTTACAATCGAAGCGAAATTCGTGTACGAGTGTCCAGAGGGTCGCGGACACACCACGTTTCCGGTGAACGGGTGAACGAAGGGGTAGGTGGGGACGGCAACTCGGACGAGGGAGCGGCTACGGTTATTGTTTCCAGGAACATCTCGCCGCTAGATTGCCCATTCTTGCCGCTAGTTATCTATCTACATTAGGGTAAAAGCCTATTGTTTTATTACTTGGGAACGATAACAGTCCAGTAAACTGGTTGCGAAAATTGTAGAATGAGGTTGCAAACGGGTTCCACGTGAACGGAGGGTTTTGGAGGTGCCCCGGACGGGGGCCGAACGGGCTTCGTATATCGATAGTAGAGTTGACCGGGTTTAGCTGGCTGACCGGTTTGAGTTGATCGACCGGTTTCGACTGATCGGCCTCCGTCGATCCGCCCAGAAAACGACTTTCCGTGGCTTCCGACTCCGTCGTTCTCACAGTTCTCGGCCCTTACCGCTCGAAATTCGCCGATATCTACCACTCGGAATCCGTCGAAATCTACCGCTCAAACCCCGTCGAAATCTACCGCTCGAACCCCGTCGAAAGAGGGGGTCACCTCGTTTCCGGTGAATCGAAACCCCCGTTTCGGGTGGACCCTCTCTTTTCCTTCGACCCCGTTCACCGGAAACGTGGTGTGTGTGTCGACGGTCGGTAATCCGGAAACCATTTCACCGGAAACGTGGTGTGCTCGGGTATGCCGGACGCAGGGGACGACCTCTTCACGCGTGAGGACCCGATATTCGCCAACAAAGAGTTACTCGAAATCAGCCACCTCCCGGGTGAGGGTCGTATCGTCGGCCGCGACGACGAGATTTCGGACCTCGCGACGGCAGTGAACCCCGCCATCTTCGGACAGAGTCCGAGCAACGTCCTCATCTACGGGAAGACGGGGACCGGAAAGTCGCTCTGCGCGAAGTACGTCTCCCAGCGACTCGTCGAGACCGCCAGCGAGGAGGCGGTCAACGCGACGTTCGCCTACGTCGACTGTGCGCAGGACACCACCGAGACCCAGGCCGTCCAGACTATCGCCGACAGCGTCAACCAGTCGGAGCTCACCGACATCAAAGTCCCCGACAAAGGACTCAGCACGGCGACGTACTACAAGCGCCTGTGGCGAATCTTGGACGTGACGTACGACGTCGTCCTCATCATCTTAGACGAGATCGACAAACTGGAGAACGACGATATCCTCATGCAACTCTCGCGCGCGGGCGAGGCCGGGAAGATCGAGAACTGCAAACTCGGCGTCATCGGCATCAGCAACAAGATACAGTACAAAGACCGGATGGACGAGCGGGTCAAGAGTAGTCTCTGCGAGCGCGAGTTCGTCTTCCCGCCGTACGACGCCAACCAGCTCCGGGATATCATGGACGCCCGCAGCGACGCGTTCCGCGAGGGCGTTCTCGACCCGTCGACGATACCGCGGGCTGCGGCGCTCGCGGCCCGCGAACACGGTGACGCGCGGAAGGCGATCGACATCCTCCGATACGCCGGCGAAATCGCGCAGTCGAACGGCGCACCGACGGTCAAAGAAATTTATGTCACGCAGGCGCGCGAGCGCGCGGAAACCGACCGGTTCCGCGAACTCATCCGGGGGTCGACGCCCCACTCGCGGTACGTGCTCCAGGCGCTCGCCGTGCTCTCGCTGTCGAACCAGCGAAAAGACGGCTTCCGGACCAGTCGGGTTTACGAGATCTACGAGAGCATCTGTCGCCAAGAGGGCTCCGACAGTCTCTCGCTCCGACGTGTGCGCGATTTGCTGAAAGAGCACGCATTTCTCGACATTATCGAACAGTCGAAACACAGCGGCGGAAGCGCAGAGGGGAGCTACACGAAACACCAACTGCTCGAGAATCCGGAAGTAGTCAAAGAAGTTCTGACCGAAAACGACGACTCGTAGCCGCTCTCGCGCTCTGAATCGGTCGAGGGCCGAAACGGGTCAGCGAACGCTGACTGCGTTGACTCGTCGGCGGGACTGTCATACATTTTATCACTGTAATACATCCGAAATCATCGAGTGTGACGGGGGTGTCTCAGCGATGCTCGACCCGGTGTCACAGCGACGTTCGATTCGGCGTTCCGTACCACCGAGTGTGAGATGATACTCCGGTGGGCGCTCTCGACCCACCCTCGATCGGTGAATCCTGGGAGGGCGCGCTGGACGGTTTCGCGCGTACAGGGACGCGTCTCCGCGAGTTCTCTCTTTTGTCCCATACGACTATCGGAGCGACCACCCGTAGTCGCACGAGTGCGTCGCTCCTGACAGAACGGTCGATGCGGTCGTCAGTCTTAACCGAGCAGACCGAGATTCTGGATTCGTTCGACGATCTCTTCGACGGCCGTTTCGGCGTCGTCGGTTCGCTTGCCGCCGGTGATGACGATTTTCCCGCTCCCGAAGAGGAGGATGACGACTTCCGGGAGATCCATCCGGTAGACGAGTCCCGGGAACTGCTCGGGTTCGTACTCGACGTCTTCGAGGCCGAGACCGATTGCGAGCGCGTTGAGATTGAGATTGTGACCGAGGTCAGCGCTGGAGACGATGTTCTGGACGGTGATCTCGGGGCTCTCTTCGACGGGGATGCGCAGTTCACGGAGCTTCTCGAAGATTATCCCGAGCGCTTCGTGGACATCGTCGATGCTCTTGGCACCCGTACAGACGATTTTCCCCGAACGGAAGATGAGCGCGGCCGCCTTCGGGTCTTGGGTCCGATAGACGAGGCCGGGGAAGTTGTCCGGATTGAAATCTGCCCCGGGAAGATCCTCCGCGAGCGCTTCCAGGTCGAGTTCTTGTCCGATACCAGTCGATGCGACTACGTTCTGTATCTCGATTGAATCTGCCGGCGTCGTCATTGTTCGCTCTGGTTTCCTCGCCCCGGCCTTATAAACCGACACGAATCTTGTTTCACACATGCGCGCGAATGACTATATGACTATCGCGTCCACCCGCTGTGTATCCCTCAACTACCGCATTGTCGCATCACATGAGAAACTGACCCGTTTCGTGTCGACGACTACCATGTTGGATGGTAACTCGAATTTCCAGATATTTTTCGTAGATAAGGTCGAATCAACAGTATTAAGTTCTACGTACCACTCAATAGAAATGCAGCAAGACGCAGTGTGATCCGGTGGCCGTTCGACTCGGTCACCAATCACGGGCCGCCAACGAGATTCGACGGGTTTATACCCGCGAATCGCATTGGTTCAGGTCCGAAGGAAATGAGGATTCCGCCCCTGCGGTCCGCCGTACAGACGGAATCTGATGTGAGCCAACGTAGTTCGGTGACACCCGACCGACCGACGGTCTCGTCGCCGAACTCGGACCATGCAATACCTATAACGGTGATTCGCTCCCGTCAGGGAGCAAATCCCGCCACGCCCCCCGAGCCTTGTGCTCGGGAGCATTCCGGTTGATCCTGCCGGAGGTCATTGCTATCGGGGTCCGATTTAGCCATGCTAGTTGTACGAGTTCAGACTCGTAGCGGATAGCTCCGTAACACGTGGCCAAACTACCCTACAGAGAACGATAACCTCGGGAAACTGAGGCTAATAGTTCATACCGTACTCACGCTGGAATGCCGAGTACTCGAAACGCTCCGGCGCTGTAGGATGTGGCTGCGGCCGATTAGGTAGACGGTGGGGTAACGGCCCACCGTGCCGATAATCGGTACGGGTTGTGAGAGCAAGAACCCGGAGACGGAATCTGAGACAAGATTCCGGGCCCTACGGGGCGCAGCAGGCGCGAAACCTTTACACTGCACGACAGTGCGACAAGGGGACCCCGAGTGCGAGGGCATACAGTCCTCGCTTTTGTGTACCGTAAGATGGTACACGAATAAGAGCTGGGCAAGACCGGTGCCAGCCGCCGCGGTAATACCGGCAGCTCGAGTGATGACCGATTTTATTGGGCCTAAAGCGTCCGTAGCTGGCCGTGTAAGTCCATCGGGAAATCCATCCGCTCAACGGATGGACGTCCGGTGGAAACTGCACGGCTTGGAGCCGGAAGACCCAAGGGGTACGTCCGGGGTAGGAGTGAAATCCTGTAATCCTGGACGGACCGCCGATGGCGAAAGCACCTTGGGAAGACGGACTCGACAGTGAGGGACGAAAGCTAGGGTCTCGAACCGGATTAGATACCCGGGTAGTCCTAGCCGTAAACGATGCCTGTTAGGTGTGGCACCCACTACGAGTGGGTGCTGTGCCGTAGGGAAGCCGCTAAACAGGCCGCCTGGGAAGTACGTCCGCAAGGATGAAACTTAAAGGAATTGGCGGGGGAGCACTACAACCGGAGGAGCCTGCGGTTTAATTGGACTCAACGCCGGACATCTCACCAGCATCGACAGTAGCGATGATCATCAGGTTGATGACCTCTATGTTGAGCTACTGAGAGGAGGTGCATGGCCGCCGTCAGCTCGTACCGTGAGGCGTCCTGTTAAGTCAGGCAACGAGCGAGACCCGCATCCTTAATTGCCAGCAGCAGCTCCGGCTGGCTGGGTACATTAAGGAGACTGCCGTGGCTAACACGGAGGAAGGAACGGGCAACGGTAGGTCAGTATGCCCCGAATGTGCTGGGCAACACGCGGGCTACAATGGCCGGGACAAAGGGTTCCAACCTCGAAAGAGGGCGGTAATCTCAGAAACCCGGTCGTAGTTCGGATTGTGGGCTGAAACTCGCCCACATGAAGCTGGATTCGGTAGTAATCGCGTATCAGAAGTGCGCGGTGAATACGTCCCTGCTCCTTGCACACACCGCCCGTCAAAGCACCCGAGTGAGGTCCGGATGAGGCTACCACACGGTAGTCGAATCTGGGCTTCGCAAGGGGGCTTAAGTCGTAACAAGGTAGCCGTAGGGGAATCTGCGGCTGGATCACCTCCTACTGACCCGTGACCACCCCGACGTGGGTGGCACACCTTTCATTGCAATCCTGAGTTCGCCGACGACCGCTCTGTCGGTCGGGCACCTCAGAACTACGTTGGCTCAAAAGACGCTCCTGCTTGGTTGAAAGCAGGAGTGGGCCCATAGCTCAGTGGTAGAGTGCCTCCTTTGCAAGGAGGATGCCCAGGGTTCGAATCCCTGTGGGTCCATCACTCGGACCGACCCGAGACCGTGTCCCTTAAGTGGGAGACGCCACTCGATTCAAGTCCGAAGCAAGACCGATGCACCACCTCGTGTAAGCGCGGGTGGGAAGGGTTGAACACGTGACCATTCACTCCGGCACGTGTCATGAAACCGTGTGTACGTGCAATCCAGACGTCCACTGGACCCGTTCAATCGAACGGATTACAGTGTCCATCACTATACCATCGTATGGCTACTTTGCCATCTGGTGGATAGCTCGGCTCGAGAACCGAAGAAGGACGCGCCAAGCTGCGATAAGCCTCAGGGAGCTGCATGGAAGCCAAGAACTGAGGATCTCCTAATGGGAATCCCTTCACAATTGCCTCTGCGCAATAGGGAACGTCGGGAACTGAAACATCTTAGTACCGACAGGAAAAGAAAGCAAACCGCGATGTCGTTAGTAACGGCGAGTGAAGACGACACAGTCCAAACCGAAGCCCTCACGGGCAATGTGGTGTTCGGACTGACCAACATCGGTCTGCCATTGACGAGAAGTCTTCTGGAACGAAGCGTGATACAGGGTGACAACCCCGTATCGTCAATGAACGACCGTGGGTCAACTCCAGAGTAGCGGGGGTCGGATATCCCTCGTAAATTTGGCTGGCATCCTCAGCCAAGACTAAACATTCCTCGAGACCGATAGCGAACAAGTAGCGTGAGCGAACGCTGAAAAGCACTCCGAGAAGGACCGTGCAATAGAGCTTGAAATCAGGTGGCGATGGAACGACGGGGCATGAAAGGCCTCACGACAAACGACACAGGAGCGATCCTGCAGTAGAACTCGTGAGGAGCCGATGTCGCGTCGTGCGTTTTGAAAAACGAACCAGAGAGTGTACCTATTCGGCGAGTCTAACTCGATTATCGAGGAAGGCACAGGGAAACCGATACGACCGCAGCCTCACGGCCAGGGTCACCGTCTTCAAGGGCGGGGAGCCGCGTGGGTACGACCCGAAACCGAGTGATCTACACGGGGGCAAGGTGAAGCGTGGCGAAAGCCACGTGGAGGCCTGTTAGAGTTGGTGTCCTACAATACCCTCTCGTGACCCATGTGTAGGGGTGAAAGGCCCATCGAACTCGGCAACAGCTGGTTCCGACCGAAACATGTCGAAGCATGACCTCAACTGAGATAGTCTGTGAGGTAGAGCGACCGATTGGGAGACCCGCCTCCGAGAGGAGTCGGCCTCCCTGTCAAACTCCGAACTTACAGACGTCGTAGACGTTGGGAGTCCGGTCTGCGGGGTAAGCCTGTGGACCGTAAGGGAGACAACCCAGAGCTGGGTTAAGGACCCAAAATGTGGACTAAGTGCAATCGAAGATAGTCTCGAGCCCTAAACAGCCGGGAGGTGAGCTTAGAAGCAGCAACCCTCTAAGAAAAGCGTAACAGCTTACCGGCCGAGGTTTGAGGCGTCGAAAATGATCGGGGCTCAAGTCCACTTCCGAGACCCGGCGGTACTCTTACAGAGTAATCCAGTAGGTCGGCACTCTGAGCGGGCGGAAGCACGGGTGAGAACTCGTCGTGGACCGCTCAGTGACGAAAATTCTGGTCACAGTAGCAGCGAGAGTCGGGTGAAAACCCCGACGGCCTAATGAGCAAGGGTTCCTCGGCACTGCCAATCAGCCGAGGGTTAGCCGATCCTAAGTCTCACCGTAACTCGAATGAGACAAAAGGGTAACTGGTTAATATTCCAGTGCTATCACCACTCAAAGTCGACGCCTGGGGGTAGATCGAGCTGAGCAGTCGCTCAGTCGAATCATCAAACTCCGTGGAAGCCGTCATGGCACGAAGCGGAAGAACGGTGAAACAGCGAAAGTCGATCCAACCTCGGGCCCGTGAAAAGACGAGCGTGATATTCGTACCGAGATCCGACACAGGTGCTCAGGCAGAGAAAGCCAAGGCCTGTCGGGATAACCGACGTTAGGGAATTCGGCAAGTTAGTCCCGTACCTTCGGAAGAAGGGATGCCTGCCCCTCACAGGGCAGGTCGCAGTGACTCGGACGCTCCAACTGTCTAGTAACAACACAGGTGACCGCAAATCCGCAAGGACTCGTACGGTCACTGAATCCTGCCCAGTGCAGGTATCTGAACACCTCGTACAAGAGGACGAAGGACCTGTCAACGGCGGGGGTAACTATGACCCTCTTAAGGTAGCGTAGTACCTTGCCGCTTCAGTAGCGGCTTGCATGAATGGATCAATGAGAGCGTCACTGTCCCAACGTTGGACCCGGTGAACTGTACATTCCAGTGCGGAGTCTGGAGACCCCCAAGGGGAAGCGAAGACCCTATAGAGCTTTACTGCAGGCTGTCGCTGGGACGTGGTCGCTGATGTGCAGCATAGGTAGGAGTCGTTACGCAGGCACCCGCGCTAGCGGGCCGCCGAGACATCATTGAAATACTACCCGTCAGTGACTGCGACCCTCACTCCGGGAGGAGAACACCGGTAGCCGGGCAGTTTGACTGGGGCGGTACGCGCTCGAAAAGATATCGAGCGCGCCCGAAGGTTCTCTCATTCGGGTCGGAAACCCGAAGAAGAGCGCAAGAGCAAACGAGAGCCTGACAGTGACATTCCCAACGAGTGTCGCTGACACGAAAGTGTGGTCTAGCGAACCGACGAGGCCCATAGATGGGGCCCGTCGATGACAGAAAAGCTACCTTAGGGATAACAGAGTCGTCACCGGCAAGAGCACATATCGACCCGGTGGCTTGCTACCTCGATGTCGGTTCCCTCCATCCTGCCTGTGCAGAAGCAGGCAAGGGTGAGGTTGTTCGCCTATTAAAGGAGGTCGTGAGCTGGGTTTAGACCGTCGTGAGACAGGTCGGCTGCTATCTATTGGGGGTGCGAGGTATCTGACGTGAACGATCGTATAGTACGAGAGGAACTACGATTGGTTGCCACTGGTGTACCGGTTGTCCGACAGGGCAGTTGCCGGGCAGCCACGCAACACGGGGTAAGAGCTGAACGCATCTAAGCTCGAAACCCACATGGAAAAGAGATACCACCAAGGTCACTCGTAGAAGACGAGTTCGATAGACTCGGGGTGTGCGCAACGAGGCAACGAGTTGTTCAGCCCGCGAGCACTAACAGACCAGCCATCACTCATACCGCATGGGTATAGAGGTTTTCAGACGCTGCATCCATTCGATCGAATGGGTCCAGGCGTTCACTGGATTGCACGTACACTACGGTTTCCGCAAGCCCAAGACAGCATTCGTCTTGCACAACCGACTTTGGAAGAAAGAACGGTTCGACTCCGTTCGTCGGCGTTAAGGCGGCCACAGCGGTGAGGTAACACCCGTACCCATCCCGAACACGGAAGTTAAGCTCACCAGCGTGAACGCAACTACTGGAGTGCGCGAGCCTCTGGAAACACGTTCTCGCCGCCTCTCACTCATACCTCATTCATCGCCCACAGAGCACGCGCTCTGCGGGCGTTCTTCATTTCGAAGGACCGTGACTATAGTTCGTCACGGCTAAACACAATCATCAGACTACCGACACACTTATCTTTCTATCCCGCACGACATGGATTAGGAACATCACTATGGGTGACTCGTCGACAACAACGGCCACCGGTTCGGGATTTCACCTCCGGAAAACGGGCGACGAAGCGCCGCTGCCGTCGACACTCACCCGAACACCGTCGGTGGATGTCGTCGCCGTCCTGACCGAGACGACCCCCGACGAGTGGCTGAACCGGTGGCGAGCGGAGGTCGGCCCAGAGCCGGCCGGACATACGATCCTCGCCGTCGACGAGCCCACACGGAGTGCGGCGTCCTCGGCGTCGAACAACTCGCTTTTCGGCGGCGTCGCCCTGAGAAACACGTCCGTACCGGTCTCACCCGACGTCGTCGCCGACACGCTCGAGACCGCACTCACGCGACCCGCACCGGAACGACTGCTGTTCGTCTGGGTCGAGTCGCTGACGGCGCTTTTGGAGGGCGAATCGGCGGTTCCGTTGCTGCGGACGCTCCACAAACTCGCCGAACGCGACACCGTTCTCGCGGTCTGTCACGCCGAGGCGGACTCCGTCGACGCGTCCATCGCCGGCCTGTTCGACAGCGTCGACGTCTGCGAGTCGATGTCGGCTCGCATCGACCGACTCCGCGCGGAGAACCCGACGAACTTCGGATATCTCCGTCGGCACTGGCGAGACACCAAGCGCGCAATCGAGAAGTCGACCCGAAGCTACCCGCAGGCACGCCAGCTCCACGCCGGATTAGAGGACACCGAGACGACGCCGCAGAGTCTCGGCGTCGCCCTGCAGACGCTCGTCGAACTCGGCGTCATCGAACTGTGGAACGACACCGTCGGCTCGAACCGGTACGACCTCACGACGTACGACGCCGACTTACTCGACGCGGTCGGCGAGTTGCTGGCGGGGATGGGCCACAGCGAGTAACTACGACTCCGGGGACGGCGAACGAAGCGACTCGTCGACGACGGTTCCGTCCGGTTCGAGCGTCACCGTCCCGAGAGAGACCGTCTCGCCGGTCGGTGTCGATGCCGAGATCTCCCGGAGCACCGTCTTCTGGTCGAGTCGCTCCCAGACAACGCGCTCGACGAGCCGCTGGAACTCTTCGGGGTCGGTCCATCCCGAGTCGATGTCGGAGGGAACCCGGACGACGAACTGGAGGTCGGTCTCGGTGACGTGGATGCCGACGCCGAACGTATCGCTCATGGGCGAGTATTGACCCGACGGGCCCAAATGTACACCGGACGACGGCGACGCGCAGTGCTCGGTGTGCCGACCGATCGACGCACGACAGAGTGTTTCACGCACACGCGATGCGGGTAGAACGGTTTTTGAGCGTCGCTACGCCAGAACGACCAATGAGTTACAAGATCGGTCTCGTGGGCAAGCCCTCGGTGGGCAAATCCAGTTTCTTCAACGCGGCGACGATGAACGACGTGCCGGAGGGCGCGTACCCCTTCACGACCATCGACCCGAGCATCGGAGAGGCGTACGTCCGCGTCGATTGCGCGGCTCCGGAGTTCGACGAGACGTGTACGCCGAACGTCGGCTTCTGTAGCCACGGCACCCGCTACGTTCCGGCGAAACTCGTCGACGTGGCCGGACTCATTCCCGGCGCTCACGAGGGGAAGGGCCTCGGCAACCAGTTCCTCACCGACCTCAACGAGGCGGACGTGCTCGTCCACGTCGTCGACTTCTCCGGCGAGACGGACATCGAAGGCGAGGCGACGGAGGGCCACGACCCCCGCGACGACATCGATTTCCTGGAAGACGAACTCGACATGTGGTATCTCGAAATCCTGGAAAAGGGCATCGAGCGCTACCACAGCGGCTACGACGGCGACGAGAAGCACGTCGAAGAGGACCTCGCAGAGCAGATGAGCGCGTTCAAAATCGACAAGGACCGGATGAAGCAGGTCATCCTCGCGGAGGGACTCGAACTTGACCCCGAGACGTGGGACGAGGCGGACCGCGAGTCGCTGGCGCGCGAGATTCGCAAGCGGACGAAACCGATGGTCATCGCGGCGAACAAGATGGACAAACCCGTCGCCCAGGAGAACTACGAGGAGATCGCCGCCGACCCCGACTACGACCACCTCACGTTCGTTCCCGCGAGCGCGCACGCGGAGAAGGCGCTGAAGAACGCCGACGAGGCGGGCGTCGTCGAGTACGACGCGGGCGACTCCTCGTTCGAAATCGTCGGCGACGTCTCCGAGGAACAGGAGGCGGGACTCGAACAGGTCCGAACGTTCGTCGAGGAGTACGACGGAACCGGCGTGCAGGCCGCGCTCGAAGCGGCGCTGTTCGACGAGCTCGGCTGTATCGCCATCTTCCCCGGCAGCGCCAACGGGAAGAAGGACGAGAAGGGCGTCTTCCGCGACTGCTTCATCCTCCCCGAGGAATCGACGACGGAGGACTTCGCCTACCACCTCCACTCCGATATCGGCGACGGACTGCTCCACGGCATCGACTGCCGTAGCGGCCGTCAGATCGGGTCGGGCCACGAGCTCGGTCACCGTGACGTAGTCGAGATCCTCACGACGAACTGAGCGGTCTCACCGCCGTCGGCTTCGCCGTCATCGTCTACTCGCTGTACGCCGACTGAGTTCGACGACCGACCGCGAAGTCAGTACCACGTCGAGTTCCGCGTTCCGCTCTCTCCCGTTCTGTTCGAGCAGCGCCGCCGAGTCGGTATCTGTATCCTCGATGTCTCGTCGCTATCACGCCGTGGGAGTCGCCGGAACCCGTTTGTCCTCCTGACGAGTACGGCACGCATGGCTCTGGAGACGGTTGCATCCACACTCGACCTCTCGGCGGACGACCGGAGGGGTCTCGCGGCGTGCATCGCCCTCTGCGAACTCGCCGGCGTCGCCCCCGGCGCGCTGACCCGCGAGGAGACCACCGAGTGGTATCCGACGCTCGAACGCCCCGAGTCGACGCCGCCGGGATGGGTGTTCGCCCCGGTCTGGGCGTTTCTGTACGCCACTATGGGCGTCGCGCTGTATCTGGTGTTCCGCGACGACGCCGGGTCGCTCCGCGGCCGACAGGCGCTGTGGGCGTTCGTCGGGCAGCTCCTACTCAACGTCTCGTGGACGCTGGTGTTCTTCGGACGACGGTCGATTCTCGGCGGGTTGGTCACCATCGCAGCTCTGTGGCTGTCGGTGCTAACGACGCTCGTGGCGTTCGCGCGCGTGAACAGACGCGCGGCGCTACTGCTCGTCCCGTACTTCCTCTGGGTGAGTTTTGCCACGGTGTTGAACGCCCGTCTCTGGCGACTGAACCGCTCGTGAACGGGTGAGATTTCGCCTCGCTACCGCTGTAATCGACGCGACTGACACGATTGTCTCGATAGTCGTGTGTCAATACTGAATATACTCTCACGAGATAGTGAATATGCATGCGTTCGACAGGCACGGTTCGCCACTCGGCGTCGTCGCACGCGCCTCTGGTGCGGTCGACGCCGGCCACCGTGTCCGTCCCCGCCGACGCCCCTCCACGCTGCCCGGTCGCAGCGGTCGGACGCATGCCGGACCGCGGCGTCGTCGCCGCCGGTCCGCTCCCGTCGGGAGGTCGCTCCCGACTCCGACGCACTCGGTTCCCGCCGACGACCGGCCCTCGCCGACGCTTCGGTCCTCCCGCCCCGGTCCGCCCCGATCGAAACGCTGACGCTTCGGCCCTCCGCCGACGCCCGCCCTCCGACCGCCGACATCCACGTCGGTATCCGCCGTCGTCCGGTTTTTCGCTCCGTACTCGCTTCCGAAGATTGATTATCTCGTTGCCGACACTGCGAACATGGACGGCAGCCGCGACATCCGGTCGATGCGCCGAGTGCAGATCGCACCGCTCGGCTACGAACGCGACCGGGTGTTTCTCCCGGCGACGCGACTCAACGCCGACCGCCTCTACCTCCTCGTCGAATCCGGCGACGACTCCACCATCTCCTACCACGAGACGCTCCGTAGCGACCTCGAAGAGGCGGGTGTCGAAGTCGACGAGCGGGAACTGAACCTCCACGACGTGTACGACGTGATGGGAGTGACGACGACAGTCGCGGCGAAACACGCCGACGACGAGGTGCTCGTCAACATCTCCAGCGGGACGAACGTCGCCGCCGTCGGCGCGGCTATCGCCTGCATGACGACCCACGCCACCGCTTTCAGCGTCGAACCGGAGACGTACGGCCACGACATCCACGAAGCGCCGCTGACCCGCGGTGTCGTCGACATCGGCCAACTGCCCGACTACCCCATCGAGTCGCCGACGAGCGAACAAATTTCCGTCATGGGCTACGTCCGCGAGCGCACCGACCGCGGTTACACGGTCCACAAACGCGACCTCATCGAGTTTTCCGAACGCGAGGAACTGTCGTTCATGACCGAGAGTCCGACGGAGAACCGCCAGTCGAAGTACCGCCGTCTCGACGCGCACGTCGTCGACCCGCTGAAGTCGAAAGGCTATCTCCACCTCCGCCGGGCGGGCCGACGAACGCTCGTCTCGCTCACCGAGACGGGAGAGAGCGTCTATCTCGCCTTCGAGCACAAGCTCCGATACGGCTGAGTGAGGGTTACTGTCGGCGGAAAAATCGAGTAAGCGACAGTGTCTAGTACGCCTCGTCGACAGAGGGAGCGTTCGACCCGCTTCAGTCGCCGTCCCGAGTCGTCGCGGTGTTGGCGTCGGTGGCTCGCCCGCGGCGGCGCGAGACGAACCGCCCGACTTCGACGGCGACGAGGCCCACGAGGCCGACGAGACCGACCGCGAGCGCGAACAGTTCGGGGATACCCATCCACACCGGCGTGATGTACATCAGGCCGTTGAGATACTTCCCGGGTATCACGTTCTTGAGACCGATCCAGAACTGCTCGTCTATCGAGGGGTTGCGCGAGCCGATGCCGGCGGACTGCGCGCTCGGACCGCCGGAGGACTCGTCACCCGTGCCGAGTCGCTCGGACTCGTACGGGAACGCGATGTTGACGCTCCAGACGATTTCGCCTTCCTCGTTCACCTCGAAGACGCGGTTACCGTTGGAGTCGGAGATGAGCGTGTGGCCGTTCGGCAGACGGTCGGCGTCGCGGGGCCACTGCATGCGGGCGTCGCGCCACTTCCACGTCTCGACCCACTCGCCGTCTTGGCGCTGGTACTCGACGACCCGGTTGTTCTCGGAGTCGCCGATGATGACCGCCGGCCCGCCCTCGGATTCGGGGATGTAGTCAGGGTTGTGCTGCTCGTTGAGGATGTCGTAGTTGTCTTCCTCGCCGAGCGTCCAGTTCTTCTGGACGCCCTCGCCGGGTTTGACGAAGAGGACCCGGTCGAGGTTGCGGGGGCTCAGCATGAACCGGCCGTCGTCGAGCACCTCGACATCGTTCATGTGCGTCCAGTCCTCCGCGTAGGGGCCGCCCGTGTCGTCGGTGTCGAACTCCTCGCTGGCGTTCCACGTCCACTCGACTTCGTCCGTCTCGGTGTTCACGACGAACATCCGGTCGAAGAGGATGTCGGCGACGGCGTAGTGCGTCTCGTTGACGCGGTCGCCGTCGTGCCAGCGCGAGGAGTGCTTGCCCGGCGTCTCCACCGAGTACACCTGCTCGACCTCGCCCGTTGTCAGATTCACGCGCTCGATACCGTTGCGCGTGCAGGCGTTCACGTCGCTGTGGGCTTCGAGGTAGGTGTCGAGCGTCTCCCGGTCGACGCCGAGCGTCTCGGGATCCCACTCGTCGGGGCACTGCTCGGGGTCGAGGTGGTCGGCGTACAGATACTCGACCGTCGCGTCGGTGCCCTCGACGGGGTCGACGTCCCAGTAGCGCGTGTGGGTGTCGTTGTAGTACAGCGTCGACCCGTCGGGGTCGAACGCCACCAGCTCTGCCCGCGCACGCGGTCCGTCGGCGCTCTCGCCGCGCCAGGAGTTCGAGTCCGTGGCGACGACGGTGATGCCGTCGGCTTCGGGGGCGATTTGGGCGCTCGGGTCGGCGACGCCGTCACCTGCGAGGTTGCTCTCGAATGTGGATTCGGTCGCCGACGAGACGTACCCGACTCCGACGGCGAGTACGGCAAATGCGATGAGGGCGGCGAAGATAACTCGCAGACTAATCCGTCCGGCCATACGAGTGACCATCGGCGACTGCGGGTTTATTGGTTATGTCAATTCTCACTGAGTAGGGTTGGAATACACCGGGAAATCATCATTTCAGATATAAGTTTTCGGATTCGAGCGAAAAAATCGTGGTGATTGCGATAGCGTTACGCTGACGCCATGTTTCGACAGGACTCCGCACACTCGCGGAGCACTTCGGCGCAGACCTGACAGTGTTCGTGGTCGTGCTGTTCGCACTCCTCGGCGCACTCTTCGCACGCGTCGGCACACACTTCCGCGAGGTGGGTGCTGTAGTTCGAGTTGCGAGCCATGAACCGCGCGTGCATCGACGCCACGTCGGCGACGTCTCGGCAGAGTCGGATGCAGCGTTCCATCCCCTCGCCCTCGTCGATGCACTCGTCGGCACACCACTCGCACACCTGCGTCGCTTCGAAGCAGTTGTCGAGGCAGTCGCGCTGTTCGTCGGACAGATGGGAGATCTGTTGAAGCGCCATGCACGGTAAAGTCAACGCCCATTTTTTAGCCCTTTGCGCCTACACGAACGCCCTCTCTCCGTGGCACCGACTTCGGTTTCGAATCCGAATCGAGGCGAAAGTTGTGCTTCGAAACCGCGTCCGCGCCGACCGGGGCAGTCGAGACGGGCGACGCTCCGACCGAGCGTCTGTCACCGTTGACACTATCAACGAGCGTGGGTATCACAACTGCTTAGGGCCGTTGTGTGGTCCTTCGCGTATGAGAGTAGTCGGTGGGTGGGTATAGCATGACTGAGTACTCAGACGACCGGACCGACTCGTTCGGGCATCGCATCACCGAAGAATCGTATCAGACGTTTCCTATCGCCGGAGAGCCCGTCAGCGAAGTCGTCGTCAGAGCCGTCGCGAGTACGGTCGGCTGCGACCCCCTCGAACTCGACCAACTGTACGGGACGGTCAACCCGGACGCGCTCGACGACCTCTTCACCGACGGTTCGCCGGGCTCGTCGACGGTCGACGGTCAGTTCGTCTTCTCGTTCAACGACTGTGAAGTCGTCATCTCGCCGGACGTCGTCGCCGTCCGACCGCTCGACGACTGACGGTTCTGCAGTCGCCTCTCACGCCCCGACCGGTCCGGCCGCCGAGAGCGACACGACCGATTTCAGCGAGGTGAACGCCCGTGCGACCCAGAACGACACGGGGTTCGTCGGCCGCGTCGGGTCCGTTCCCGCGCGGACCTCTCGCTCGTCGTCGTAGCCGTCGCCGTCGGTGTCGGCCCTCTCGGGGTCCGTGCCGAGTTCGCGCTCGGTGGCGTCGGCGAGTCCGTCGCCGTCCGTGTCGACCGCCGTCTCGTTCGACCCGGAATGCTCTTCGGCGTCAGCGGTGGAGCCGTCGCCCGCGCCGTCGGTTTCGCCGTCGTCTTCGGCAGCCGAGTCGTTCGTCCCCGGTCGTTCGTCCCCCGCCGCGGTACTGTCGGCGTCGGCGACGAACGGATTGGTCCCGGCCGCCCGTTCCTCGGCGTTCGTGAGGCCGTCGTCGTCGGGGTCGTCGCCCGGATACTGCGTGTAGCGGGTCGGTCGGTCCGGCACGGGCGGGGCCGTCGTCGTTCGGACGTACCGGTCGAGGTCGTCGGCAACGGACTCGTCGCTCACGTCGACGACGATCTCTCGGAACGCCTCGTAGTCGAGTCGTCCCTCGTGGGCGTTGACCCGCTCGAACACCGCCGTCAACGTCCGCTCGCCGTCGGTCGCCTCGTGAATCGACGCGTCCAGCGACGCGAGCACCCGGGGACCTTTCCGGTACGGCACGAGCGGGCTCGACCAGTTCGCCGGCGTCGACAGCACGGCGTCGGCGTGAGCGTCGGTACTCACGGTGCCCCGAAACCGCTCGTACGCGAGGTCGCCCGACTGCAGCGAGAGATAGCTGGCGTAGTACTCCGCGCTCGCCTCGCGGAACCACCGCATCTCCTCGCTCGCGCGGTACGACTGCCGCAGGTGGACGTACTCGTGGACCCAGACGTTGCTGTCGGCGTCGACCGAAGCGTCGTCGCGGACCCACGCCGTCGCCCCGCCGTCGAAACTCAGGCCGCCGGCGGTCGTCCGCACCGACTCCGCCGGAATCGCGAACAGATGCGTCGCCTCGTACTCGCTCTCCGGCAGCCGGGCACCCGCCGAGGTCACCGAGTCGAGCACCGCCGACGGTTCGGACGCCATCGACGCTGCCTCCGGGACGACGAGGGTGACTCGTTCGTCGCCGACGGTCTGCTCGTACACGTCGACCGGACCTAAGAACGCGAACACCGACGTGGCGTAGCCAGGGCCCTCGACGGTGACGTTCGTCGAGACGCCGGTCGCACCGGCGGTCCGCCCTCGAATCGAGGGAGTGAACCGACGGACGTCGACGGCGGCCCACTCGCCGGTGTCGACGCCCGCGCCGTAGTGGTCGAGCGTCGTCTCGCTCACCGGTCGCTCGAACGCCAGCGTGGGTCGAGGCGTCTCCTGGTCCCAGCGGTAGACGCCCGGCTCGACCCGCTCGAACCCGTCGGAGCCGGAGACGTTGTGAGACGAGTTCTCTCGGAACCGGAGTTCGAGCGCCGAGGTCTCGCTGGCGAGGTGGTACGTCACCTCGGCGGCGATCCGTCCAGACGCCTCGGGGTTGGAGAGCCGAACTCGCTGTTCGACGCCGATAGCCGCCGTCGGGTCGGTCTCCGACTGCTGGAGGGCCGTCGTCGCGGCGGACGGAGACGACGTCCGGTCGTCGACGGCCCCGCCACTGTCGCCGCTCTCAACGCCCCCGACGCCACCCCCGACCCCGATTCCGGCGCTCGCCGGTTGAACGAGTAGTAATACGGCCAGAAAGACGACGACAGGCCGCCGAATACGTCCGGTCACGGCCGTACTATCCACGGAAGCGACTATCAGCGTTTTGCCCATGTCGTCCGATCTGCACTGTTTGGTCGACGAACGTCCGGCGTAACCCGTTCGAAATCCGACGGAACGTCGATTTATGCTCGTGCAACCCCTGAGTAGCGTGCGAACAGACCACCGAACTTCGCCTCGCCGAAACACACCAGGGCGACATATGACTTCGACACCAGACGTTCCAGACACGACAGCAGAATCGACTCCGGACCCCGTCGACGAACGCGACGTGCGCGCGCTCACCGAGACGATGTTCGTCGACAGAGAGGCCCCCGACTTCTACCGCGTCCGAACGGGGAGCGGCGACGAGTACGTCGTCGACACGCGCGAACCAGCGTGCACCTGTCCCGACTTCCAGTACCGCGACGTCCGCTGCAAGCACGTCAGACGGGTGCAGTTCGAGGTCGGCGACCGCGACACCGACACCGTCGCGGACGACGTCTACGCCGCGCTCGACGATCTCGACGACCGACTGGCCGCGCTCGCTGCCCGGCGGGCCGAGTACGTCGGCCTCCTGTCGACGCTCGAACGGTTCGACCGTCGATAACGCCCCGACTGCGGCGGCTCTGCGGGACGGCGACGCACTCTCTTCTCGGCTACCGACCCCGATACAATTTCCACACAGTTTCGAAATTTTGCGATGTGGGGCGGTTCGACGCAGTCGAAACTCGATTCTGGAGGAGACTCTTCGAGGTTACAGCGACGCTCTCGGTCGTTTCGGGGCGGCGGCGAAAACAGTCGGGCGAGCTACAGCTCCCCGCGTCGGCCGTACTCGTCTTCGGCGTCGGCGGTGAAGAGGTTTCGCTCGACTTCTGGTTCTGTTCTGTCGGCGACGTCTCGGTAGGCTTCGAGTCCGGCCGAGAGCAGTCCCTCTATCGCGCGTTCCTCGTTGAGGAACTCCTCTTCGGTGAGACGCTCGAACTGTGCCTGTTTGTCGTTCGGGAGTGTGATTTCGATCTGCGCCACGCTGTCGACGTATGCGCGCCTTCGGCGTGAAGATAGCCCCTTAAGAGATAGGGACTCCGTCACCGGTTACAGACGAATGCCGCCGATATCGTCGGTGAGGTCGGTGACGACTCGTTCGCCCTCGTCGAAGTGGAGGATGTTCGCTTCGTCGAGTTTCGGTAGGTCGATGTGGTACAAACTGACTCGGAGCCGCCTTCGGACCGTCGTCTCGTCGGGGACCTCTCTTGGGTTCTGTGCGACGACAGCGTCGACAAGCGTGTCCAACGACGTCGGCTGCGAGCATGCTCGGAGCGCTCGAACGACCCGTTGGCGTCGACTACTGGCAAAGAGTATCTGGAGTTGTCCGGAGGAGAGCGACGCGACCGGACGACCGCCGAGTTCGGGCGTAGATGAGTCGACAGGGCTGTCCTGCATCGCTCGAACCCACGTCTCGAACCATTATTAGTGGACGGCCGAAAGAAATTGGTTCTCCAACGAGACAGTCCGGGTAACCGTACCCGGGCCCCAGCAATTATGGGTGTTCGGACGCTAAAACCGGTAACGACAGTCGAGCGCGAATCGAACGTGACCGCTCTCGTCCCGACTGTCCGTAGCTCGGTTGCGCGCTGGGAGCGTTCCGGTTGCGAACCGTGGTAGTTGACCGACACAGAGCCGTCTCACACATACGACCCATCGGTTTGCGACGCGCGTCTCGACAGAAATGACACGCCAAAACTCGCCAGAAGATAGACGCCGAATCGCTTCGGAACCTCCCGAGACGACACATCGGTGCACGATTTGGCTCAAGACCGACGGCACTATCGCCGCCGTGACCGATCTGTTCTTAGAGACGACCGGCTTCACCCGCGAGGAGTTCGTCGGCCACGACGCGCTGACGCTTCTGAGTCGCTCCGCCGTAGAGGATGCGCCCGTCGAAGACGGAGGCGACGACGCGCTCGCCGAGGCCATCCAGCGCCTACTCGACGCCGACACCATCGCAGTCGAGACCGTCGAGACGGAGATACCGACCGCCGACGGCGACACCGCCTCGTTCACACTGGACCTCGTCTCGCGGCCGTCGGACGAGGAGTTCCGCGGCTCCGTCGGCGTCCACCCGACCGAGAGCGAACAGGAGATCCGCGACCGCGAACTGTGGGTGAAAACTCACGCGATGGACGACGCCGACATCGCGCTCTGTCTGTCGGACCCGAACCGCCCCGACAACCCGCTCATCTACGTCAACAAGGGGTTCGAGGAGGTCACCGGCTACACGGCCAGCGAAGCCATCGGACAGAACTGTCGGTTCCTCCAGGGCGAAGAGACCGACCCCGAGACGGTCGACCAGCTGCGCGAAGCCGTCGACGAGGGCGAGCCCGCCTCCGTCGAACTCAAAAACTACCGGAAGGACGGCACGCCGTTTTGGAACCGGGTGGAAGTCGTCCCCATTCGGGACGAGAGCGGCGACATCGTCCACTTCCTCGGCTCACAGCGCGACATCACCGAGCGAAAACAGCGAGAGCAACAACTCCGCGAGCAGCGCGAACAGCTGTTGGCGCTCGACCAGCTCAACCGCGTCATCAGAGGCATCAACAGCGCGCTCGTCTCGATGTCGACCCGCGAGGAGGTTGAGGAGATCGTCTGTGAGCGCCTCGCGGACTCCTCGTCGTACGCCGCGGCGTGGATTGGCGAGGTGAACAGCGCCCGCGGGACGATCACGCCGCGCGCCAGCGCCGGCATCGACACCGCCTCGCTGAGTTCAGAGACCGAGTCGCTCGACGCCACCGACGGCGAGCGCGCCTCCCCGGCGATGCGAGCGACGCGAAGCCAGGAGGTCGAAGTCGTCACCGACGTCGAAGACGAACCGGACAGCGAGTGGCGCTCGTGGGCGCTGGAGAACGGTTACCGATCGGTCGCCGCCGTCCCCATCGGCTTCCAGGAGTTCCAGTACGACGTACTCACCATCTACTCGTCGCGCGAACACGGCTTCACCGGACAGGAACGCGACGCCGTCGCCCAACTCCGCGAAATCGTCGGCCACGCCATCAACGCCATCGAGCGCAAGGAAGCGCTGTTGGACAACATCGTCGTCCAACTGGAGTTCGTCATGCGCGACCCCGAGAGCCCGCTGTTCGCGGCGACCGACGGCAGCGACTGTACGGTGACGTACGAGCGGACGATTCCGCTCGCAGACGACAAAGCCATCCAGTTCATCCGCGTCCACGGCATGGGCTGGGAGGAGGTCAGAACCGCGCTCACCGACGACCCCTCCGTCGACCACGCCCGCGTCGTCTCCGAGCGGGAGGACGGCTGTCTGGTCGAGATTCGCTCGCCGGAGACGCCCATCACCTCGAAGTTGGCGGGCTACGGCGGCCAAGTAGTAGAGGCCGTCGTTGAGGACGGCGAGTTCCGCGTCGTCGTCGAGGTGCCCCACGAGATAGACCTCCGCGAAATCGCCACCGCGGTCCAGCGGGCGTACCCCGACGCCGAACTCGTCGCTCAGCGGTCGACGACGCGCAGCGTCCAGACGCTCAAGCAGTTCCAGTCGGCACTGGCTTCGCGCCTGACCGACAAACAGCAGGCCGCGCTCGAAGCGGCGTTCGCCGCCGGTTACTTCACGTGGCCGCGCGAGAGCACCGGCGAGGAGATCGCCGAAGGGCTCGGTATCGCTCCCGCGACGTTCCACGAACACCTCCGAAACGGCCTCTCGCAGTTGCTCGGCGCGTCGCTCGAAGGCGCTGACCGCTCGGACTGACTGGCCGTCGCCACACCGTGAGTACGGACTCCACCTTCTCTCACTCGTCTCTCAGACGCCCCACGGGTACGTCTCGGGCTCGACCGTCCCCTCCGGTTCCCCGTGGAGCGGGTGCAGTGCCGTCGATTCGTCGACGTGGACGAACGCGTCGTACCGCCGCGGCAGCACCGTCGGCACGTAGTTGCCCCGGTCGCGCTCGGGGTGGTAGACGACGCCGATGGCCCGGTGGCCGCGCGGTTCGGCCAACGCCTCCTCCCCCGCCATCTCGTCGAAGACGACGAATCCGTCGGCGGTCTGGTTGCCGCTCTCGCCGAGCGCGCGGTGGAACGCGTCACCGTAACTACCCTCGCGCGCGGGCGGGACGCGCATGCGCTTGTGGGGGTCGCCCCACGAGTCCGCGGCGACGACGCTCCCGCGGTGCGTGCCGAACCCGACTATCGCCACGTCGTCGTCGGCGTTCGACTCCCGGACGAGTTGGCCGAGGTTGAGTTCGCCGCGGCGGGCCATGTCGGTCGCACGGGCGTCGCCGACGTGGGTGTTGTGCGCCCAGACGACCGCCTTACCGCCGTCGTGGTGTTCGCGGAGTCGGTCGAGCGTCTCGGCCATGTGGCGGTCGCGGACGTTCCACGACTCGCTGCTGCTGCGAACCATCGTCCGGTAGTACCGCTCGGCGTTCTGCGCGACGAACGCGTTCTGCTCGGCCGAGAAGTAGGCGTCGGAGTTCTCGGCCTCGTACTCTCGGGCTTTCCGTCGGAGGTCGGTCAACGCCTCGACGACCTCGTCCTCGCAGGAGTCGGGGACCATCCGCGTAGAGCGGGCGTACGACCGCGCGTCCTCGCCGTACGGCGAGAAGCAGTTGTAGGCGTCGCGCGCCTGTTCGAGCGCGTCGGGGTTGACGTCTTCGAGGTACTCCAGCACCGCCTCCATCGACTCGTAGAGGCTGTACACGTCGAGGCCGTAGAAGCCGACTCGCTCATCTTCGGGCCGCTCGCCGTTGCGCTCGCGCATCCACTCGACCAGTTCGACGAGTTCCCAGTTCGCCCACATCCACGTCGGCCAGCGGTCGAACCGGTCGAGGGTATCGCGCGCACCGTCGACGTCGTCACGATGCTTAATGAACTCGTTCACCTCGTAGCAGTCGGTCCAGTTGCCTTCGACGGCGACGAACGAGAAATCGTGTTCGTCGAGTAGACGGGCGGTCAGCCGTGCACGCCAACGGTAGAACTCGCTCGTGCCGTGACTCGCCTCGCCGAGGAGGACGTAGTCGGCGTCGGCGACGCGCTCGACGAGCGGGCCGAGGTCTGCCGGTCCGTCCAGCGGACGCGCATGCGACCGGAGGCAGTCGGCGACCGCCTCGACTCCCTCGGTAGTCTCCGTGCCGCGCTCCCAGAGCGAACTCACGGTGTCACCTCGAATTCGCGCGAGACCGTCCGGTCGCGTCTCTCCTCGTAGTCGGTCGTCGTCTGGCTAACCGCATCGGACATAGCATGTGAATAGCACGCACTCGGCGCGTTTAGAGAGCGACCGAGTAAATACCACGTCGGCCCGGTCAGTCGGGTTCTCTCGCCATCGGGCTGCCGACTCCTTTTTTGAGTCGTCGACTCCCGGTTTCTCGGGCCCGTTGACGTTCCTGTCCCGACGACAATCGTGACGACGTGAGTTAGCTACATCGTCGTCTCACCAGTACATTGTCTCCCATGGCCGAAGCCGTCTCCACGCTCTCGACCCTGTTGGCCGTCTCCGCGCTCGCGCTTCTCGTCCGTCTGGTCACCGACCGCTTCTCGAACGTCTCCTACTCGGTGACGCTCGTGCTCGTCGGCTTCGTCGCCGCCGCCCTGAACGTCCCCGTCACACTCGCGCTCTCACACGACCTCATCGTGGCGGTCTTTCTCCCGACGCTGCTGTTCCACGGCGCGGTCGAACTCGACCACGGGATGTTCGAGCGGAACTGGGAACTGCCGCTCGTCCTCGTCCTCGTCGGTCTCCCGCTCACAATCGTCCTCTTCGCCGTTTCGACGCACGTCCTGCTGGCGTTGCCGCTGGCGGTTGCGACGTTGCTGGCGACTATCGTCTCGCCGACGGACCCCGCGGCGGTGCTCTCGCTGTTCGACGAACTGGACGCGCCCGAACGCCTCTCGGCAATCGTCGACAGCGAGAGTCTGCTCAACGACGGCGTCGCCATCGTCTTCTTCACCGTCGTGCTCGGGACGCTCTCGCTCGGCGCGCGCCCACCGTCGGCTTCGCAGTTTCTCTCGCTGGTTTCGATAGAGCAGTTGGCGGTTCGACTCGTCGTCGTCGGCGTCGGAGGATTTCTCGTCGGCGCACTCGCGGGTTACCTCGGACGCTTCGTGACGCGGTACATCGACGACCCGATGGGGACCGTGTTGTTCACACTGCTTTTGGCCTACGGTAGCTACGTTCTCGCCGAGCACTATCTGGGCGTCAGTGGCGTCCTCGCAACGGTCGGGGCGGGTCTCGCGTTGGGTCTGTCGGGTGAGTTCACCGAACGAAGCGACGAGACGCGATTCGTCCGGACGGTCTGGGACACGGCGGCGTTTCTCGTCACGACGGTCGTCTACCTCCTCATCGGGACCAACGTCCGGTTCGACGACTTCGTCGCACGACTCGACCTCGTTCTCGTCGTGACCGTCCTCGTCGTCCTCGCACGCGCGGTAGCGATCTACCTCCTCTTCGGCCTCGCAAACCGCGTCGCCGACGAGGACGTCCCGTTCACGTTCCAACACGTGATGGTCTGGGGTGGGCTCCACACCGTCGTTCCGGTCGCGCTGGTGTTGAGTCTCCCCGACGGCGTTCCGCGCCTCGGTACGCTCCGCACGCTCGTCTTCGGCGTCGCTGTCGTCGGCACCGTCATTCAAGGGCTCCTGATGCCGTTCGTCCTCCGCGCGACCGGAATGACGCAGTGACGCAGTGGCTCAGTGATTCGACCGACGTATCAACGAACTGTTTCGATGCTTGACGTTCTTCCGTCGTGGTTCCGTAGTCCTCGTGGTGCCGACCAATGACCGACCATCCACTCACCGACGACGTACTCGACGCCGTCGCCGAAGCGCGCGAGATCGACCGCGGCCGACTCGCCGAGACGCTGACGGCCGTCCAACACAGTTTTGAACGCGAAGACGGCGGGTACGAGTACTCGAACCGACACAACTTCGGGTGGCGCGACGACCGGGCGTACTACCTCTATGGGAGTGAACATCTGTGGGAACGATTGAGCGAGGACCTCGGACTCGACGACGACCTGACCGTGACAGCGCGGGACGCGCACTATCGCGAGATGGTCCGCTCGGCGGACGACCGAGGTGAGCGTGACCGCGTCACCGAGATGCTCGACGCCGACAACGAACCGCTCGTCCTCGCCTGGTTGGACGGAGAGGGACCGCCGCCCGGTATGGAGGGCTGAGGCGTCGTTCACGGCGTGGCGTCGTTCGCGGGGTCGCTTCACTCCGCGTGAGCGGCGCGGCGATCTCTCTACGGAGCGGTTTTCTCGCTGAGACAAAAAGCGTACGTCGAGACGCAGGCACTCGATTCGCGGTACTCGACTGACGACCCGAATCAGCCGGTGAGCTTCTGGAACAGTTCCTTGAGTTTCGACCCGGTCGCCATCGCCTGGAGTTCGTCCAGCGTCCGCTGCTCTTCGTCGAGGTTCTGCTTCAACGGGTCGGTCACGTCGCTGCCCATGTCGAGTCTGTCGGCCAGCATCTGGAGACTCTCGTAGCTCGTTATCTCGAATCGCTCGGTCTTCATTCCGGCACCGAGGTAGTGGACGTTGCGGAGTTCGTCCTCCCCGACCATCTCGTCGAACGACTGTTTGTCTCGCAGCAAGCCGTCGAGCGCGTCCACCTCGTGCTCGAACGGTTTGCGGTCGATGGCGTCGAACACGCGTTCGAGTCGTTCGACCTGTTTCTGCGTCTCGTCGCGGTGGTCGGCGAAGCCTCGACTGATGTTCTCGTTCGGCGTCTGCATCGCGAGCTCGTCGAGCGTGTCGACGAGCTGGTTCTCGACGTAGTACATACAGCCGAGTTCGTACTCGAACAGGTCTCGAAGCGTCTGCAGGGATTGTGTTTCGGTGGCCATGGGTCTGCGTATAGTCGGGCCACGAGCACGTGAATAAATGTTCGTCGACCGTCGGTGTTCGCTGACTGTTTCGTCTCGAAGTGTGTCTAGTATAGCCGAATATCCCCAGTACTAACTGGCCCCGGAAGCGCGGTCGGAAACCGAAGCGGCGGTCGTTACCCCTCTCGCGTCTCGACGACCACTGCGGCGATGTCGTCGGCGTGTTCGGCTGCGACGCGCACGAGAGCGTCGTGGAACTCCCGTCCGGTTACGTCGCGGACGCCGTACTCGCGCCGGAGGGCGACCTCCACCTCGAACTCCAAGTCTTCGAGCGCGTCGAGCGTCCCGTCGCGGACGTAGACGCTCTTGGGCGTCGTCTCCTCGAAGGAGAAGGCGGGCCCCTCATTCTCGTCGGCCGACGCGTCGGAGCCGGTTCCCTCTTCGACCGTTTCGTCGTCTTCGCCTGCTTCGTCCTCGCCGGTCGCATCGGAGGGCCGGTCGGTCCCCTCGGGTTCAACGGTCTCCTCGGGTTCGACAGTCCCGTCGTCCCGCTCCGTCTCGTCCCCGAGTGCGTCGCTCAACCCCGCGAACCGGTTGCCGTCAGGCACTGGCCGTCACCTCTTCCGTCTCGCTCTCGCCGACGTCGACGGTCCCGGCTTCGACGACGCGTGCGAGTTCGTCGAGTCGGCCGACCATGTCGTTGTCCGGTTCGTACTCGCGTAGCGTCTTGCCGTCGCGCCACGAACGTCGGAACGCGATGCGTCGACGGACGCCGGGGCCGGGGGAGTCGTCGTCGTCGAACTCGGCGCTCCGGGCGAACGCCGGGAGATAGTCGGCGAACGGAGAGGTTTCGAGGTCGTCGATGATGCGCTTCTCCTCGTTGTTACCGCTGAGGTCGTTCGGCACGATGGCGAGCAGCTCGAGGTCCACCTCCTGGCGAATCGGAACGATCTGTTGCTCCCACATCCGCTCGAATCCGCTGACGCTCGGTTCGCTCATCAAAAGCGGGACGATGACGTTCCCCGACCCGATGAGCGCCGCGTCCGACAGCGGCCCCAGACTCGGTGGCGAGTCGATGACCACGTAGTCGTATCTGTCGCCGAGGAGCGGTTCGACGATGCGTCGGCGGACCCACAGGACGCCGAACGTCGAGTTACGGATTCGGTCTTCCGCACCGTCCAAGTCGACGTGCGCGGGGACGACGTCGAACCCCTCGCGTTCGCGAATCACCGCGTCGATGTCGACGGGGTCGTCTTCGGTAAGCACGTCGCCGATGTGCGGCCCCTCGGACTCGTAGTACTCCTTGAACCCGACGCCCTCCGTCGCGTTCCCCTGCTGGTCTAAGTCGACGAGGAGGACGTCGTTGCCGCGTGCCGCGAGCGCGTCCGCGAGGTTGATGGCGACGGTGGTCTTGCCGACGCCGCCCTTCTGTAGCGAGACGCTCACCGCGCGACTCATCGGCGCTCACCCGGCCCGGACTGGGTGGACCGTCTACAATTTGTACACTGTCTACGATGTGAGCACCGCGTACCAACTGTCGGCCGTTTCATCGGTTCACCACGTCTCTCCGGCGTGTCTTAACGTTATCCACGTATCGACGACTGTATGAAAATTATACAATTTGTGAACCGTGTTTCGATTGGCCGACCAGGAGAGGTCCGATTCGAGCGCCTGCAAAACTGGTCACGTATTCAGTTCTCGGTTCGATGCGTCGCTCCTCGCAGAGAGCACCGTACCCCCGTCGGCCGATTCAACGAAAACTCAAAGAAACAGACGCGAAATTGATTCGGATACGTCCATTTTATATACCCGCTTGCGGTAGCGTCGCACGCGACGCCCGCGCACACTCTGGTCAGTCACGGTTCAGACATGCGTTGGGTACGGGCGTCGCATCGGTCTCCGTTTCTCTGTACTGGAGTGGCCGACGTCGAGAGTCGAGGCGTCGCTCGCGGTACCGTCCTGCCATCAGTTATTCACGTCTCGCGTCCGTTCTCTACAGTATGGCGTCACAACTGTCCGAGGACGACGTCGGCAAGTCCGTGTACGACGACGACGGAAACGAAGTCGGTACCGTCGACGAAGTGACCGACGAGGGTTTCTTCCTTCGGTTCGGCGAGGGTGTCGAAGTCACGTGGGGCGGCGCAGACGAGGACCGATACCCCATCGGTTCGGGCTCCGTCGCGGACGTGACGGCGGACCGCGTGACGCTCGAAGGCGACTTCGAGGGTTAGTCCCGCTTCAGAACTCGGTCGACTTCTCTCGCCGTCTCGGCCGCCCGGATGTCGGAGTACGACTCGTGGGTCGTCTCGATGCTCGCGTGTCTCAGCGCCGATTGCGCGAGCTCGGCGTGGCCGTTGGCGTACAGTTCGTGGCCGAGTCCGCGCCGCGCCCCGTGCGGCTTGAGATACTCGCCGCGCACGTCGATTTCCGCGTCGGCGCAGAGTCGCTTCATCACGCTCCGCGCGCCGTCCGTCGTGAGCGACGGCGGTGTCACTCGCTCCTCGCGGAGCACGGCGGGTAGAGGTAGCTCCGAACAGCGTTCGTCGATCTCCTCGTCAGTCCACCCTCGCTCGCCGAGCTGTGTCTCGACGGCCCGCCGAAGCGACGGACCGTGAGCGGTCGGGAACACCGGCCACGACGCATCCGCGGGCTCACACCGCTCGCGGTGGTCGAGAAGCGCCGCACCCGCACGCTCCGGTAACTGCGCGTACTCGTACTCGCGGGACTTTCCGAACACCCGGACGGCGTTGGCGTCGAGGTTGACGTCCGTCCATCGAAGTCCAACCCGTCGCTTGTCGGCGGTCGCGGCGAACACCTCGCCGCCGCGGACTCCCGAGAGCGCCAGCAACGAGACGAGCGCTCTGTTCCGGAACGCTCGGCGAATCTCTCGGTCGGAGCCGTCCGACTGGACCTCCTCGGTCCGCCGATCGACGTAGGTCAGTATAGCATCACGTTGTTTACGACGCCAGAACTGCCGGTCCCTATCACCGTGGTCTTCGGGGAGTTCGTCGGTCGCGCGCGCCGATTTTGCCGGATTCGTCGCGGCGAGTTCGTCGGCGACGCAGAAGCCGAGAAACGCTCGGACGTACGCGTAGTACGTGTTCGCCGTGCTCGCTCGGAGGTTGCCGTCGCGGACGAGTCTCTTGAGGTGGCGGGCGTAGCGCCGACAGTGCATGACCGTCACCGCGTCGACTGCGGTCACACCCGCCTCCGCTCGAAGCCACGCGGCCCACTCGGTCAACACCGACCGGTAGTTCTTCCGGGAGTTGCCCGCCTCGACGCCGTCGAGATACCGCTCGATAGTCGATTCGATAGCTGCCTCCTCGCGCATCGCTTCTCACTGGTGAACCCATCGGTAAATAGCTGTCAGTGGCTCGGTGCCGGAGACCGGTGAGTCAACCTGCTCGAAACGGACTATATACACCGAAAGATGCTATACGAACTATCGGACCAGCGCATCTCGTCAAGACAGGGCAACAGGCGGCGTGTCCCGCCGGTAAGATACAGAAGTTGATAGCGACGTAGCTGGTGCGTCCGTCACGCCGGCACCGAGCGCCGAGGTCGACGGCGACATCACTGAGACGGCCTGAGACGACCCGCGGACCCGACCGATCGGCCCTCCCATTTTAGCGCGAAGCGAGCGTAGTACACCGAACGATGAGATCGCCGACGCCGGGCGAGAGCTACACCGTCGAACGAACGTTCACGCCCGAGGAGGTCGACCGCTTCGCCGACCTCTCCGGCGACACGCAACCGCAGCACACAGACCCCGACGACGAGGGGCGGCGGATGGTTCACGGCCTGTTGACGGCCACGCTGCCCACGCAAATCGGCGGCGAACACGAGGTCCTCGCGCACACGATGGAGTTCACGTTTTCGCGTCCCGTCTACACCGGCGAGCGAGTCACCTGTAGGTGGACCTACGAGACGGTCGAGGAGCGGGCCGACCGCTACGACCTCACTGCGGGGGTCGTCTGCTCGCACGCGGGCGAGCGCGTGCTGTCGGGGAGCATCACAGGGTTGATCTGGAAGGGTGAGGGTCGATGACCGGCGTCTACGAGCGCGCGCTCGGCGACGAGGCCAACGACCTCCACCCAAAACTCAGAGAGCGGTACACCCTCGACGCCGACGACGGCGCGCTCTGCGTCGGCCGCGGCGAGATGGATATCAGTCGCGGAACGCACGTCCTCCCGGCGCTGTACGCGATGGCGTCACAGGACCTCCTGTTTCCGGAAGGCGGTCACGGCGTTCCCTTCACCGTCAAAACCGTCGGCTTCCGCGACGACGCCGGAGACGAAGCGCTGGCGACGGTTCGGGAGTTCTCCTTCGGTCGAAGACGCCGCCGGTTCGACTCGCTGACCGTTTGGGACGAGGACAACGAGCGACTGCTCGACTTCCTCGGCACCGACGGTCTCCTCGTCTCGGAACTTCTCCCCTCGGTCGAAGCGGGCGCGCTCGTCGTCGGAAGCGGTCGGCAGTGGGTCCGCCGCGACGAGCGATACGTTCGACTTCCCGGACTGCTCGCCGCGAACGTCGAGGTCCGCGACCGGTACGACGACGCTGACGAGCGATACCACGTCGACGCCGTCGTCGAGAACGTGCTCGCGGGCCACGTCCTCAGCTACCGCGGGAGCTTCACACAGGAGATGGAGACGCTCGACGCCGTCTCTGACGACTTCCGGCCGACGCACCGACTCGACGCGCTGCCACCGCGGTGAGCGGCCGGGGACCTCCCCGGGCCGACCGCTCGGCGTCCGACTCGTGGTGCGTCGACGACCGGTTGTTCAGGTCTCAACTCGATTCCGGAACGCCGCCGTCTCGTCGTTCTCCACGAGTCGGTCGACGTCCTCGGCGACGGGGGAGGCAAGCGTCGTGGTCGTCTCGGGGCGGCCGGCGGCGAGAGTGCCGGTGCCACAAGAGGCTACTGTTTCGCGGCCGTCTGTCCCTCTATGACGGTCGAAAATCTAAGCGACACGTTCGACATCGGCGGCGAGCTCACCGTTCATCGACTCGGCTACGGCGCGATGCGCCTCACCGGCGACGACATCATCGGCGAACCCGACGACACCGAGGAGGCCCACCGCGTGCTCCACGAGGTCATCGCGACGGGCACCGACTTCGTCGACACCGCCGACTCCTACGGCCCGGCCGTCAGCGAACGACTCATCGGCGAGGCGCTGCATCCGTACCCCGACGATCTGGTCGTCGCCACCAAGGGCGGCCTTCTGCGGAACGAGGACGGCGACTGGCTACCCAACGGCGACCCCGACTACCTCCGGAACGCGATTCTGGGAAGTCTCGACCGCCTCCGCGTCGACAGCATCGACCTCTACCAGCTCCACCGCCCGGACCCCGACGTCGGCTTCGAGGACTCCGTACAGGCGCTGGCCGAGCTGAAGGACGAGGGGAAAATCGGCCACGTCGGCCTCAGCAACGTCTCCGTCGAGCAGCTCGACACCGCCCGCGACATCGTCGATATCGCCACCGTCCAGAACCGATTCAACATCGGCGACCGCGAACAGGAAGACGTCTTAGCGGCCTGCGAGGACGCCGGTATCGGCTTCATCCCGTGGTACCCCCTCGGCGCGGGCGACCTCGGAGACAAAGCCGACGCCGTCGACGACATCGCCGACGCTCACGACGCGACGGCGCAGCAGATCGCGCTCGCGTGGTTGCTCCATCGCTCGGACGTCATGCTCCCGATTCCGGGCACTTCCAGCGTCGAGCACCTCCACGACAACGTCGCTGCCACCCACATCGACCTCTCCGACGAGGAGATGGCGCGACTGAACGAGTGACGACGCATCGTCGCGGACCTCCCGTCGGACCCCCGATTCCGTAGCATCTTAACGCGTCGCGCCCCTACCTCCGTCCATGAGCAACACAGAGACGGCGACGCTCGCCGGAGGCTGCTTCTGGTGTATCGAAGCCGCGATGAAGGAACTCGACGGCGTCCTCGAAGCCACCTCCGGCTACACCGGCGGCGACGTGGCGGACCCGACGTACAAACAGGTCTGCGCGGGTAACACGGGCCACGCCGAGGTCGTCCAGATTGAGTACGACCCCGAGAAACTGGGATACGAGGACCTCCTACAGGTGTTCTTCACCGTCCACGACCCGACGACGCTCAACCGGCAGGGCCCCGACGTCGGTACGCAGTACCGCTCTGCGGTGTACTACCACGACGACGAGCAGCGGAAACTCGTGGAGGCGTTCGTCGAGGAACTGGAAGCCGAGGGCGCGTTCGAGGACCCCATCGTCACCGAGATCGAACCGCTCGGCGAGTTCTACGTCGCCGAGGAGTACCACCAGGACTACTACGAGAAGAACCCCGGCGACGCCTACTGCACGTTCAACGCCGAACCGAAGATCAGGAAGGTCAGAGAGAAGTTCGCCGACAAAGCCAAGAAAGCGCCGGCCGACGACTGACGAGCCTGACACGAACTCCGGCGTATCGTACCTGTTTTGTATCGGTGTCGGGAGTTGGAAGTATGGGTTTTGGTAGCTACGACGAATCCGAGCAGCGAGACCAGAGCGTCAACGCCGACGCGAATGACGGTGTGAACGTCCACGAGAAGGACCACGACGGGAAAGTGACGTTCGACTCCGACGCGACGACCGACGACCTTCTCTCGAAACTCGAAGACATCAAGACCGCAGACGCGGACGACTGACGCCCGTCTGACACACGTTTATATTCTGGTTGTTCATATGCGATGATACAGACCGCAGGGTGTCGGGAACGCGGGTAGGGGTACACGTCGTTCACGCGCTCTGCGGAATTTTTAGTCCCCGAGCGGCCGCGCCGGGCGGAGCTGTCCTCCGTCGAACGTCGTGGTCTGTCGGACTCTCGTTACCAACCGGGGCGAATCCGCACGCTTATAGAGGGGAACGGATTTGCCGAATCCAATGTGGTTCCCCGCCCATCTCGCCCTCGGCTACCTCCTCGGCGTCCGCGCCCGCCTCGCGCTGGGGTGGTGTCTGCTGGGCACCGCGCTCCCCGACGTCGTCGACAAGTCGCTCGGACTCGCCGGCGTCCTGCCCGCCTACCAGACCGTCTCGCACTCGCTCTTCGGTCTCGTCCTCGTCGGGGCGGCGTTACACGTCGCCGTCGGCGAGGCCGCCAGTCGAGCGGGTGTCGCCTTCGCCGCCGGATGGCTCTCGCATCTCGGTGCCGACCTCCTCCAGTTGACGCTCGACGGGCGCGGAGCGCACGCCGCCGGAATGCTGGGATGGCCGCTGACGCACTGGTCGAATCCCATGGCCGACGGGTCGGTACCGGGGTACACCGATACGCTGCTGTCGGCGGTGCCGTTCCTCTCGGAGGGGTACGTTCTCCACTACTTCTCCTCGGCGTCGTTCCCGGTCGAACTGCTCGTCTGTCTCGTCGCCCTCGGACTGTTCGTCGCGGAGCGACGCCGGGGGCCTCGGCCGACTTCCGAGCGGTTACGACGATAACGCACGAAGGTCGGCTGTGACGACCGCCGTGTGTCGGCTTATCTCGTTGCTAAAGCCGCTCTTCGGGAAGCAACAGTCGAAACGGAGCTCTGGATTTATCTGACTCCCGACCCCAGTACTCCGCTAGTATGAGGGTCCACTCTCACCCAACGACAGCGCCGTCGAAGGCGGTGACACCGTCGACGAGCAGGTCCCGTCTCCGTAGGTGGACGGCCCCGTGCCGCTGAGCATGGGCGGCGACCCCGACGACCGTTCCGAACGGCGAACCGACGGCTCGCCGACGGCGTCCGACCTCGGGACGGACCACTACGACCTCGTCGTCGAAGCGTATCTCGCACACCCCTCCATCCTGCTGTGCCCGACGCTGGACGCCGCCTCCGAGGCGACCGTCCGACCGCAGTCACAGACGACGTACCGCGGCCGACGAACGCTGTTTTTCACCGCCGCGAACGTCGATTACGACGCGTTCGAGCGGGCACTCGTCGACGACCCGACCGTCGACGACCCGACGCTCGTCGGCGTCGAGTCGAACCACCGGACGTACCGTATCGGACTGGATGACTCGGCGCGGTGGCCGACCCAGATTCCGGAGGCGTTGGGCGCGTCGGTGATGGCGGCCGAGAACAACAGCGGCGGGTGGCACGTCCGCATGCGCCTCCCCGGTCGAAAGACGCTCTCGGAGTTGAGCGCCCGCTGTCGCGAGAACGACGTCGACTTCCACGTCCGGCAACTGTACAGCCCCGACGCGGAGAACGGCCGAAGCCGCGCGACGCGGTACGGTCTCACAGACGACCAGCAACGACTGCTCCGCGCCGCCTACGAGATGGGTTACTACGACGTTCCGCGACGGAGTTCACAGAACGAGTTGGCCGACCGGTTCGGCGTCTCGCCGTCTGCGGTCTCACAGCAGCTTCGCCGCGGCACCGGAGCCCTCGTCGAGAGCACGCTCGTCACCCCCGGCTTCGACCCCGAGTCGTGACCACCGTCCCCGACGAGGATGTTCGATGGGAGACCGTACCCCTCGACGTTGAGTCATAAAAGCTACACTATATCACATTTGTCTGAGTCTTAACACAAACACTGGTCCTCACCCACCTCCGCCGACTCTCGACCGCTCGTTGCCGCGATTCAACGAACTATTCCAAACAGCGGAAAAACACCGCGAGAGCCGATTTAGCAGGCTCATAACCCGCTGAGCCGTCGGATCGAAACCGGGAATGACCACCGTCGTCAGCGAGTCGAACTACACCTACTGCCGGCTACCGGTTTGGCGGCTAGTAAGCACCGATTAACCCCCGATTATCATCGACCTGTACTTAAAACCTACAGTGATGAACGACTGTCTATTAGAACTGATTGTTCTGTATTGTTTCCACGAACGTTGCACGCCAACCAAACGGATGGCCGCGTTAGGGGCACGATAACGGGGTGTCGAACACCGTTTTCGAGGATGAGTGGGGGTGCGACGGGTCAAACACTATGCCGAACAATACGTACGTCTGCGGAAACGAAGGGACAGTAGAATCGAACGACGATGCGACGAACCGAACACGACGTGGCTATCTCAAGGGCGTTCTCGGCGTGGGGGTCGCCGGAGCCGGTATCCGGTTGGGCACCGGTGTCGGCGCGGCGTCTTCGTCCGACATGACCGACCTCTTCGCGGAGTACGACCGCGTGTACGACGTGGTCGAAGCGGGTGCCGACAACACCGGCAACCAGCCGATAAACGACGTGCTGGAGAATCTCCGCGGCGACAACACGCTTCTCGTCTTCCCGCCGGGTCGCTACCGGATGGACCGACAGTTCCGGTTCTCGGGCTTCGAGAAGTTCGGCGTCGTCGGCAACGACGCGACGCTCGTTCCGGCGGACTACCACGAGTTCGAGGGACCGCAGTATCGGCTCTTCCGACTGGGCGTCCACTACGCCCCGGGTGCCGACATCCGATTCGAGGGGTTCGAGGTGGACTTCACCGCCGACGACACGGGTATCCGCGTCATCGACGCCCTCGCGTCGAAGCGACTGCAAGTCCGCGACATCGACATCGTCGGCCACCACGACAGCGGCACGTGGGGACCGGGTCGGTTCTGCGTCACCGACGCGGACGGCGTCGGTATCGTCGAGCGATTCCGCGCTCCCGGCGGCGGCGCGTGGGTCGACGAGACGCCCAACGACGGAAATCTCTGGAAAGGGCCGAGCGGCATCGTCTCGAACGTCCACAACCGCGGCGAGCTGACGTTCAAGGACTGCGAACTCGGCGCGTTCCCCGACAACGGCCTGTACGCCTCCGGCGGGACCGGGAAAATCGTCGTCGACGGCGGCCTGTACAAGAACAGCGACACCGCGAACATCCGGCTCGGCGGCGACGGGAGCGAGATCCGAAACGCGACCATCGTCGTCGACGACAACCGCCCGCAGGACGTCAACCAGCGGGCGATTCGCCTCGAAAACGGTGCGAACCTCTCGGTTCACGACACCGATATTCGCATCCCGTCGGTCAACGGACACGCGCTGACGGTGATGAACACCTGCGAGTCGACGTGGATTCAGGACGTCCGTATCTCGATGGCCGGTGACAAGGTGAAACACGGTATCGTCGTCTCTCCGGAGGCGGGCGAGACCACCATCTACCGCACGGCCATCGACATGAACACCCCCGGCGGCTACGGTATCAAACTCACCGACACTACCCGGACGGCGCGGGTGAACTGCGAGAGCGTGAAGATAACCGGCGACGTGGGCGACGAGGGAGCACGCTCGGGTATCTTCTGTGCGCGCGACAACGCGCGGTTCTCGATGGTGACCGTCGACCAGACCGGCGTAGGCCACCGCCGCGCTATCGAGAACGTCGGCGACGACTGTATGATATACGGCGGGGAGTACCTCGCGAGCGAACGGCCCATCTGTAACTACGGCGACGGCCTCCGCGTCGAGAGCACGTACGCCGAATCGACTGACGGTTATTACGCGCTGTATCTGTACGAACCCAGCCGCGACGCCTACGTCAAACAGAATACGCTCGTCAACGGCATCTACGACAAGTCCGAAGACGACCTTCGCGCGTGGGGCAACGAGTTCTAACGACGAGTAACGGGGACTAAACAGTCGGCGCGGCGGTCGCCCCGGTCGCGGATGTCGGCGGGTTACGACTGCCCGAATTTCGACGCCTCACCCGCATAGCGTCTCTATAATAATCACCCCGGAGCGCCGAGTGGCGACCATGTCACTGCGCCTCCACAGCATCGCCCCTGCCGGACGCCTCTCGCGTCGCTATCCGGTGAGTACCTGATGGACCGGTCGATCCTCAAAGGCATCCTCTCGGTCGGCGGCAGTCGCGTCGCCACGCTCATCATCGGCGCGGCGACGACGCCGCTTCTGTACCGCGAACTCGGCGATGCGAACGTCGGCGCGTACACGACGCTGCTTTCCGTGTTCGCGCTTTTGATGATCTTCGTCAGTTCCGGCGTCACCGACGGTGTCCGCAAGTACATCGCCGAGGACCGAAACGCGCCGAACTGGGAAGACGCCGTCGTCGGCTTCTACTTCCGCGTCGCCATCGTGCTCGCGGTCATCGGGAGCGGTGCGGTGCTCGTCATCGCCGAGACCGGCATCGGCGGCGTGCTGTTCGGCGACACGTTCGTCCAGTACGCGGCGGTTCTCGCCGGACTCGTCGTCGCCGCGCAGTTCCGCGCGTACACCCGCCGGACGCTGATGGGGTTCGGTCTCGAAGAGTACTCGGAACCCCTTCGGGTTCTCGACTCGCTTCTGTTCATCGGTATCGGCGTCTCGCTTGTCGTCCTCGGCCACGGCGTCCTCGGCGCGCTGCTCGGTCACCTCGTCTCCGGTATCGTCGTCGGTCTCATCGGCCTGGTGCTGGTCGGCAAGCAGGTGTCGCTCTCGGCGGTGTTTCGGGGTGCGCCCGACACGCTTCCGCGCCGCGAGATGCTGACGTTCAACGGGATGAGCATCGTACTGATGGCGCTCATGATGTCGCTGTACCACCTCGACATCCTGATGCTGCAGTACTGGGAACCGAACGCCGTCGTCGGCCACTACAAGGGCGCGCTCGCCATCGCGGAGTTCCTCTGGTTCGCCCCCATCGCCTTCCAGACGGTGTTCGTCCACTCTACCTCCGAGATGTGGTCGAAAGGGCAGACCGAGCGAATCTCGAAACTCACGGCGCAGACGACGCGCTACACGCTGCTGTTTACGGGTATCATGGCGCTCGGTCTCGCGGCGCTCGCACCGGTCGTCGTCCCCCTCTACCTCGGTGAGGAGTTCGTCAACGCGGTCATCCCGCTCATCCTGCTCCTGCCGGGGACGGTCGGATTCGCCGTCGCGCGCCCGATTCTCGCCGTCGCGCAGGGTAACGGGACGATGAAGTTCCCGGTTGCCGCGACGGGCGCGGCGGCGGCCATCAACGTCGCGCTCAACGTCACGCTCATCCCGCAGTTCGGCATGCGCGGGGCGGCCGTCGCCACCAGTATCGGCTACGGGACGATGTTCCTCTTTCACCTTTGGAGCGCGAAGAAGGTCGGCTTCGACCCCGTCTCGGAGGCCCGCCTCTTCCGGAGTCTGGCAACCATCGGCATCGCGGCCCCCCTCGTCCTCATCCTCCCGTCGCTCGTCGGCAACGACCTGCTCTCGTTGGTCGTCGTCCCGCCTGTCGGCCTGCTGCTGTTCGTCTGCGTCGCGTGTCTCACGGGTGCGCTCGGCGTCGGCGAGATACTCGAACTGCTCGCGGAGTTCCCCGGTCCCATCGGCAGCGTCGGCGACGACCTCTACTGGCGGCACACCCGGCTCGTCACCGACGGCGGGACCAATGTGATGCAGCGCGGCATGTTCGTCGCCGGCCTTCTGCTGTTCGTCGCCGCCGGCGGCGTCGTCCTCGCGGACGTGGGCGGCGACAGCGGCGACGGCGGCGGTCCGTCGATACCCGACTACGCCAACACCACGGAGACCGCGACACCGACGCCGACACCCACCCCGGACGCGTCAAACGAGACCACCGCCGGCGACGGCGGCAACCGGACCGGGGCGAACGGCACGAGCGAGTCGAACGCGTCGACGGCGACACAGACGCCCGAAAGCGGCGGCGGTGACGACGCCGGCGGCGACGGTGACGATGGTGACGACGACTCCAGCGGTATCGGCGACTGGTTCGGCGGTGGCGACGACGATGGTGACGGCAACGACGGCGACGACGGAGACAACGGCGATGGCGGCGACGGCGATCAGTCCGACACGCCGACGGAGACGCCGCCGACCACGTCGGAACCGACGGAGACGCCGAACGACACGACCACTTCGACACCCAACGAGACGGCGACGCCGGAACCGACGGAGACGCCGAACGACACGACCACGACGACGTCAGAACCGATAGAGACGACGACGTCCGAACCGACTGAGACGACAACGTCGGAACCGACCACAACGTCAGAACCCACGACGACATCGGAACCCACGACGACATCGGAACCCACGACGACATCGGAACCCACGACGACATCGGAACCGACGGAGACGACCACTTCGACGCCGAACGAGACGACGTCGGAACCGACCACGTCGGAACCGATAGAGACGACAACGTCGGAACCGACGACGACAGACACGTCGTCGGGCGACGACACGAGCAACGACGACGCTAGCCTGTTCGGCGCACTCCTGGCGCTTCGGTCGGCGTCACTGTTCTAAGCCGATTTCTCTGGATTTTGATGTCTATTTGAAGGGACGAAAATCCACAATTCTGTGTGATTCAATTGTTTCGAGCGTTGTGACGCGGGCTTCGGAGTATTAGCTGCGTGGTAATAAAATACATTCAGCAGCGCGTGAGAGACGTGCCTACCGACAACTCTCGAAACAGGCAACTGAATCGTCGCTCGTATCTCTCACTGGCCGGGGCCGCCGCCCTCGGCGTCGCATCGTCTTCGGGCACCGCCGCCGCGACGCACTCGTTGAACGACGACTACGGAACCGTCGTCGACATCGTCGACGCCGGTGCCGACCCGGAGGGGGACGAGTCGATTACACCAGTTCTGCGCGACGTAGCGGACGACGACACGCTCGTCAAGTTTCCACCGGGCCGGTACTACATGGACGAGCAGTTCCGCTTCACCGGGTTCGAGAACTTCGGACTCGCCAGCAACGGCGCGACCATCGTCCCGGCGAACTACTACGAGTTCGACGGCCCGCGGTACCGACTGTTCCGCCTCGGGGTCTCCTACGACCCCGGCACCGACCTCCACATCGAGAACTTCACCATCGACCAGACCGCCGCCGACACGGGTATCCGCGCCTTCCACGTCGAAGTCGACGACGGCCTCGTCGTCCGAGACATCGACATCGTCGGCGAACACGACAGCGGCACGTGGGGGCCGGGGCTGTTCAACATCACCAGTTCGTCGGGGTCGGGCCTCGTCGAGAACTTCCGCGCACCCGACGGCGGTGCGTACTCGACTCAGACACCGGGCGACCTTCGGTGGGGACCGACCGGCATCCTCGTCGACGTGAACCACGAGGGAACCATCGAGTTCCGCGACTGCGAACTCGGCGCGTTCCCCGACAACGGCCTCTACGTCTCCGACGACGACGGTCAGGTGATCGTCCGCGGCGGCGAGTACCGAAACAGCCGGGCGGCGAGCATCCGACTCGCCGGACGAGACAGCTACGTCCGCGGCGCGACGGTCGTCGTCGACCGAACCCGCGAGTACGACGTCTCTCAGCGGGGTATCCGCCTCGAAAACGGGTCGGGACTGTCGGTGTTCGACACGACGATTCGACTCGATGCGGCCAACGGCGCGGCGGTGTCGGTGCAGAACAGCGCCGACTCCGCGTGGCTCTCGGGGCTCTCCATCAGCGTCGACGGCGACCGACCGAACCACGGAGTCGTCGTCTCGCCGGAGGCCGGCGAGACCGTGCTCCTCCGTAGCGATATCGAACAGCATACCCCCGGCGGTTACGGCCTCTGGACTAAGGACGGGCTGAACCCCGCCCGCGTCGTCGCCGAGTACTGTACGTTCACCGGCAACGTCGGCGACGACACCTTCCGTGCGGCGATTCGCGCCGACCGGGACAACACCCAGATTCGCGCCGTCACCATCGACCAGATAAGCACGCGATACCGCCACGGCATCGAACTCACCGGCGACGACTGCTTCCTCTACGGCGGCCGGTACCGTTCCGGTGGCTATCCCGTCGTCAACGTCGGCGACGACACGTGGATGGAGGAACTCACGGCCGGGTCGACCGGCGGCAAGGAGGCGGTCCAGCTGTACGACCAGAGCAGCGGCGTGACCATCAAGGAGAGCGTCCTCGAAAACGGCATCGAGGATCTCGGGTCCGCGGGACTGCGAGCGTATCTCAACGAGTATCCGTAAGTCGATCTCGACTGTGGGTGGGGTGTCTATTCTGCGGGGTGCGCTCGCCGGCACTGTTCTCGGATATGGCACCGTATCGACGTCCGTTCGAGCGGCGCGACTCGTTTCTCCCATTTTCGTCAGAAGAAGAACCTGATGAGTCGAACGGTGTAGCGCGGGACGACGGAGACGGAGAGTACCGTGAGCACGGCGGCGAAGCAGAGAAAAACCATCCATTCGACGACGGCCCGCAAGCCTCGTGTCGTCACCGCGTGGGAGAGTATGGCGAGCACGACAGCGACGACGCTCACTGCACCGAGGACGAGGCTGTTTCGGGTGGACTGCACCGACGGTGAGATGTCGACGAGAGTTCCAACCGTCACTGCGAACACCACCGCCGCGAATACGAGTCCGACACCGAAACTCGCAACCGCGAGGACGTAGACGCTGACGAATCGCCAGTCGAACAGCGAGTTGACTTCTCGCCCGCTCACCCGTTCGGTGAGGGAGACGAACCGATAGCGGACGGTCGGCAACACGTACAGAACCGGCATGGAGACGGACGTGATGACGACTCCACCGAGCAATATCACGGCGAAAACGAGAAGCGCCACCACGAGGAAGAACAGGAAGAACCCGAGACCGCCGACGAGCAAGACCAACAGTTCCCGCAGCGTCTCGAACAGGCCGCCGAGTTCCATCGTAGACGCTTGTCACCGACGTGCGATAATTGCATCTATAAACGGATATGTCTGCGACAGCCGTCGGAGTTCGTTGGAAGACGCGAGAAACGAAAAGCGAGAGAAAACAGGGAACCGAACCCACGAATCGGCCCGATGCACGTCTGACCGAAACGGAGACCGCGTGGAGCCAACGGGGAGTCGAGCGACGGGTCGCAGCGAACCCGATTACGGCGCGGATTTCCGGAGCTTCCAGAGGTCAGAGAAGTTGATGACCTCGATGCCCTCCTTCTGCGTGACGTGTTCGAGGAGCTTCCGGTAGTCGCCTTTGCTCATCGTGTTGTCGTTGTTGAAGTCGTGGAAGTTGAGGATGCCAACGTTCTGGTGTTCCGCACAGAGGTCGACGACGCGCTTGGAGATGTCCAGGTCGTGACCGACCGTCCGCGGCAACACCAGCGGGTCGAACGCGTACGCGCTCGTCGTGTTCGGCTCGAACGACTGGTTCATGCCGCCCATGTAGTGGTACTTGTTGACGACGTCGAGCGCCGTCGCGTCGTAATCGTTGCCGGGGTAGACGACGAAGTTCGAGCCCTCGAAGCCGTGGCCGAGAAGCCACTGCTTGTTCTGACGAACCGTCTTCTCGAGTTCGTCGCCGGAGAGCGAGTGGAACCGGTTGCGGATGCTCTCGTGGGCGACGATCTCGTCGCCGGCCTCGTGACGCTCTTTCAGTTCGCCGAGCGTCATGAAGTTCTCCTGGCCGACGAACCGCGGTACGGCGGCCTGCACGGCCGGGACCTCGAACTCGTCGTGGAGCGGTGCGGCGTCGTCGTAGTAGCTCTTGCGTCCGTCGTCCCAGCTGAAGACGATGTAGCCCTTGTCGGGTTTGTCGTGGATGCGCAGGTCGTCGACCCACACCTCGATATCGTCGCCGGTGGCGTTGTTGGCGACGATTTCGATGCGCGAAATCTGCGTGAGGTCCGGCGGCGTGTTGCTCGTCTCGTAGACGCCCGGTGCGGTGCGGAACCAGCCCACGTCGGGCGTCTCCATCGTGATGTTCCGCAGTTCGAGCACGGCGTAGTTGCCGAACGGGTCGCGGAGGTAGACGAACAGCGCGAACTTCGAGGGCGTCGTCGAGCGCAGCGCGAGCGAGAAGTCCTTCTTCGTGAGGTCGCGGTTGTTCTCGAACGAACGCGCGATGCTGGCGTTGTCGCCGCCCTTGCCGACGAGTTTCGCGCTCTTGTCGCCGCGGAAGGCGTGCTCGGAGGAGGGCTCCAGTTCGCCCGCGTTCGAGAGCCACGTCGAGAGGTCGGTGAAATCGTCGAGCAACTCTCCCGGTTCGTTGTACTTCTCGCGGCTCTTGTACGTCGTCTCCACCTCCGCTGCCTCGTCGCTGACCGGTTCGTCGGTCTCGGCCGGTTCGTCGGTCGCCGCGCCGTCGCCCGCGGTCTGGTTCGCGCTCTGGGTCGACCCGTTGGCGGCGGAGTCGTTGGCGTCGTCGGGCGACTGGCCGCTACAACCCGCGACGGCGGCGAGACCGGCCAAGCCGGCCGCACCGGTGGTCTGGAGGAACCGTCTTCGGCTTCGACTGTCGTCCTTCATCTGTATCTCCCGCTTTGCAAACTGGGTCCATTACTATGGATCCGCTATGCGCTCGGTCCACCGGCGCTTACCGACGCGCTAATCGGGGCGAACGACTGTTCGCTCCGTTTCGAACGTTTCAGTCCGTTCGGTCGGACGCCGCCCGGCCCGAACGTCGGCGTACAGCGAGAGGAACTCGCCGACGACCCGTTCCCGCGAAAAACGCGCCAACTGGCCCGGAATCGCCGCTCGGTAACCGTCGTACCCTTCTCGCAGGCGTCCGAACGCGCGGGCGAGCGACTCGGGGTCGTCCGACTCGAAGCGGACGCCCGCGTCGCCGACGATGAAATCGGTGCTGCCGACGTCCGAGGAGAGCACGGGCGTCCCGCTCGACAGCGCTTCGAGGAAGACGCGGCCGAACGGTTCGTCGAGCAGACCGGGATAGACGAACGCGTCGGCGGCGGCGTACTCCGCCGGCAGGTCGTCGTGGTCGACGAACCCCAGCCAGTCGACGTGGTCGTCGACGCCGAGGTCGGTCGACAGCGACCGAAGCGCGTCGCCGTACGGGCCGGCCCCGGCGATGCGAACGCGCACGTCGTGGCCCGCGTCGAGTATCGACGGCAATGCTCGGAGCAGCACCTGAAAGCCCTTTACGTACTTGAACGCGCCGACGGCGAGCAGCGTGAACGGGTCCTCCTCGCTCCGTCCCAGGTCGGGATCGCCGCCGCGTTTGTACGCCGCCGGCTCGGAGACGGCGAACTCGCCGCTGTCGAAGTGCGGAATCACCTTCAGCCGTTCCTCGGGGAAGCCGAAGTCGGCGTAGTCGTCGCGCTGGTGCGGCGACAACAGATGATAGGCTGAGATGCCGTCCCGCGCCGCGATGGAGTTTTGGACGAACTCGACCTTTGCGAGCGAGTCGTAGGAGGACCGGAGCGTCGTCTCGGCGCCCGACTTGCGAGTGTATGCGCTCCCGGCGATGCAGGCCGTGCATTTGGCTCGACCGGGTCCGCCGCACTTTTCGCGGTCCATCCACATCATATCGCCCTTCGGGCACACCGGTTGGTAGGAGTTCAACGTCACGACAGTCGGGGTCGAAAGCGACGACAGCGGTTCGATGAACCCCGTCGAGTACGAGTGGACGAGGTCGTGTCGCTCTAGCCGGTTGGCGAGGTCCTCCACGACGTCGATTTTCGTCAGGAGGGGGTGCGGCAGTTTCGGAAGGTCGTCGCGGACGACGTAGTCGACGCGGTCGGTCGCCGGTAGCTGTGACCGGTCGGCGGTTCGCTGGCTAACGACGTACACCGTCAAATCGTGGTGTTTAGACAGTTCACGGATGAGGAGAGCGGCGGTGTACGTCGCGCCGGTGCCGTCGAGACCGGGGACCTCGACGGGGAGGAAACCGACGTCGAGACGCTCGGCGGGCGTCGCGTTCGATTTGCGCGCGTCGGTCGGGTCAGGCGTCGGGTCGTCGTCAGCCACGGATCGTCACCGGGGACTGGTCCCGACGGCGTCGACGCGAGCTCGGGAGGGTCGATGCGCGCGCGCGACGCTGGCGAGGTGGAGTAGTCATCGAGAGACACTGTGCGCTTTAGGGGGATTATTATGAACCGGATAAGCCCGCGTTCACGCCCGAGACGCCGGTTACGCCCACCACAATCGGGTCGGTGAACTCGCTTACCCGGTCCATAGCAAAGCCCCGGGCGTTCGCAGAGAGTCGTATCCGAACCTATCGACAGCTATGATATCGACTACCCGCCGCCCGAGTCGGCCCGACGCGTCGGCCGTTTGCGGTACATCCACCCCATCCGCAGTCGAACAGCGTTCCGTGCGCGTTCGTCGCCCCCGGCGAGAACGGAGTGTGAGACAGTGAGCATGCAAAAACAGTTCTTCGGCGTCTTCGGCGACGCCCGCGAGTTCGAGCGCCTGCGCTCACCACACGAGTTCGATACCGTCGTCGGCGGCAACGTCGCCACCGTCGGCATCCGCGACCCGGGACTCGGCCACCCCGGACGCAGCGACACGCACTCCGGACCGAAAGGCGAGTGTGTGGTCTGGGGCGAGGCGTACGCGCCCGGCACCCACGCCAACGTCGCCGAGTGGGTCCTCGACCGCTACGCAGAGGTCGGACGCGACGCGTTCTCCGAACTCAACGGCTCGTACCTCATCTTCATCGAACGGGACGGCGAGGCGTTCGTCGTCACCGACCCCATCCGTTCGTGGGACTGCTTCTACGCCGACACCGACCAGGGACGCGTGTTCAGCTCCGACGCGGCCGCCGTCGCGCGGACGCTCTCGGGGCACGCCGTCCGCCGCGACGCCCTCCTCGAGTTCCTCCACCTCGGCGTCGTCCTCGGCGAGAAGTCGCTGCTCGAACGGATGTTCCGCCTTCCCATCGACTCGGTGCTCACCGAGTCGGACACGTACGACCTCTCTCGGTTCGTCTACGAGCCGAAGGAGTTCGACTACGTCCAGGAACTGGCCGACCGACTCGGACGGGCGGTCCGCCGCCGCGCCCGCGCGCCGGGCCGGAAGGGGCTGCTGCTCTCGGCGGGCTACGACTCGCGGACCGTGCTCTCGAAGATGCCCGAGATCGAGCACTGCTACACCGTCGGCCACCCCGAAGGCCAGGAGACGGAGGGCGCACGGACCCTCGCCACCCAGTACGGCGCAGAACACACCGCCTTCCGACCGACGAACCGATACCTGATGGCCGACGAGTCGAAGGTCCGTTACTCGCAGGGTATCAAGGAGTCGTTGCACATCCACCACGCGGGCTACACCGACGAGATGAACGTCGACTCGATGTTCCACGGCCTGCTCTGCGACACGTTCCTCCGCGGGCACTTCCTCGCGCAGGACGGCGTCGAACTGTTCGGCAAGACGGTGCCGTTCCGCCGCCTCGACCCCGACCCGAACCCCGTCGAGAACCTGCTCTCGAAACTCGGCTACATGCCCGAGGCGAGTCAGGCAGTCGCCGGACAACTCGTCGGCCTCGACGTCGACCCGGCGACGTTCGTCAGAGACGCCGTCTCCCGCGAGTTCGAGAAGTCGTGGGACCGCGCCGACGGCGTCCAGAACGCCATCGACCTCACAGGCATCAGCAACCAGCCGTCGACGCCGTTCCGGACGCATCTCGCGGACAACTTCTTCGAGTCGTTCGTCGTCGCCGATGCGGAGTTGATCGACTGGCACCTGACGACGCCGCCGCAGTACCGCAACACCGCGACGTTCATCAAGGCGCTTCGTCGTCTCGACGACGACATCCTGCAGAACCCGCCGCCGGACCGCCCGTACGACACCCAGTTCCTCAACCACGTCGAGGGGTTCCTCCGTCGGAAACTGCCGCTCGTCGAAGGGTTCGAGTCGCCGTGGCCCGACCGCCGCGACATCTACCGCGAGTACGACCTCGACGAGGTGCTGTTCCCCGACGAACCGTACGTCCACGACCTGCCGGTCCGGCACAAGCTCCGCATCAACGACAGCTTCGGCTGGCTCGAACTCTGCACGGAGCGGTCAATTCGCCCGAAAGAGGTGTTCGCCGTCGACGAACGGGTCCCCGATACGGGCAAACGGGGTGCCTGAGGGCCGTGTCTCACTCCCCGTACTCGCGCCGCAGTCCGTGGTTCACCGACCTCGTCGCCGCGCTCGCGCTCCTCGGCGTCTCGGCCGCGGCGATTCACACCTCCCTCACCGGACTGCCGCGGCTCCTCCTCACGATGCCGCTCGTACTGTTCCTGCCGGGGTATGCGCTCGTCTCTACCATCTTCCCCGACCGGAACACGACTTCCCGAACCGCCTTCGACGACGCCGTCTCCGGCCTTCGGAACCCGCTTCCGACCGCGCGGTCGGTGACGGGTGTCGAGCGCGTCGCGCTCGCGGTTGTCGGGAGTGCTCTGGTCGTCCCGCTGGTCGCGCTGGGCGTCCACTTCTCGCCGCAGCCGATCGAACTGCTTCCCATCGCCGTCGGCGTCGAGGGGACGACGGGCGTGCTATTGCTCGTCGCCGCGGTGCGGCGAGCGACGCTCGACGCGGACGAGCGCTACGCGCCGCCGCACCCGACTGCCATCACCGGACTGTTCAGCTCGCGGCCGCCGGAACATCCGATGCGCGGACGCGCCGAGGGCGGACGGCTCCCGGCCGTCGCGCTCGCGCTGAGCCTGCTCGTCTTGCTCTCGACGGTCGGCTATGCGGCGACGGTACCGACCGACGACGCCGGCTTCACCGAGTTCTACGTCGAGACCGAGAACGTCGACGGCAACACGCAGTCGATGTACCAGAACCAGTTTACGGCCGGAGAGCCCGCGAACATCACCTTCGGCGTCGAGAACCGCGAACAGCAGACCGAGTCGTACACCGTCGTCGTGTTGAGCGAGCGCGTCCAGACGAACGACAACGAGACGACGGTGACCGAGTCCGAACAGATCGGCGCGGCCGACCTCACGCTCGACTCGCGGGAGAACGTCAGCCGCGACGTGACGGTGACGCCGTCGATGACCGGCGACGTTCGCTTCACGCTCCTCCTCTACCGCGACGGCGCACCGGCGGACCCATCGGCGGAGAACGCCTACCGGAGTCTCAAACTGTACGTCACGGTCTCCGGTGACGGCCAGAACGGGTCGCTCGCAGGTCCAGCCGCGAGTGATTCCACGCTCGTGACCGACTCGCTAAGTACGTCGGCGATTCGGACTACGAGCACCCCCTGATGTGGCCGTGGGAGCATCTCGCGTTCGGCTACGTACTCTACTCGCTGTTTCGCCACGCGACCGGCCGAAGTCCGACGGGTCCCGAGGTGTTCGTCCTCGCGGCGGCGACGCAGTTTCCCGACCTCGTCGACAAACCCCTGTCGTGGACGTTCGGCGTGATGCCGACGGGCTACGGCCTCGCGCACTCGATCTTCGTCGCGCCCGTACTCGTCGCCGCGGCGCTGCTCGTCGCCACGCGTCTCGGGAGCGTGATGTGGGGTGCGGCGTTCGCCGTCGGCTACCTCTCGCACCTCGTCGGCGACGTCGTCTACCCCTACATCGAGGGCGACGCGCTCTCGCTGGACCCGTTGCTCTGGCCGCTTGTCAACAACACCGGCGCGGCCCCCGAGGCCGGCTCTATCGAACTCGTCGTCTACTATCTCGTCCGGTGGCTAGGCGACCTGCTGCGACTCGATGTGGGTCTGCTACTCGCCTTCGAGCTGGCGCTGGCGACGTTCGTCTTCGGCCTCTGGGCGTACGACGGCTTCCCCGGCGTGGCGATGGTGGTTCGGCCGCTGCGTCGGTGACGGCCACTGACAGGATTTGTTCTGGTTTCGGTTTCTGGCGACGGCTCCGAGACGGTTACGGGTGCTGAACCGAGAAATCCACCCAGCCGCCGACGTCGAGCACTCGTCGAAGTTCGCACAACAACTGGTCCCAGTCTCGGACGTAGTGAACTGCGAGCGAGCTGATTACACCGTCGAACGTCTCGGCGTCAAACGGAACTCCGTCACCGAGGTCCGTCTGAACCAAGTCAGCATCCGGGACTCGGTTGCGTGCGTACGTCGGCATCTTTCGACTCCCGTCGAGGCCGACGACGGTCGCTCCTCGCTCTTCGAGTTCTTCGGTGAGTTCGCCCGCACTACAGCCAACTTTGAGGATTCGAGTCTGGTCGACGCTCGGGAGCAACGAGAGAGTCGCTAGCCGTTCGAGATAGGCGTTGGCGGGCTTCGTATCCCCTCTCAGCCGCACCCGGGCGCGAGCGTCTCGTACGTTCGGTGGGCGACCGGCCTGTGCGGATCGGTGGGTACGATATGGTCAGATACGAGGCGGCTACGAGAGGCTTTAGGCGAGTAACTTGCGGAGACGTCTTCTGAGCGTACGGCTCTTGTGAACGTCCGAAGGGAGAGATGACGGTAGCGACACGACGCCGAAAAAATAGCTACGACTGCGACTCGGCGTCTGACGGCGTGACGCACATCGTCACGTCGCCGTTGTCGTACAGGGTGCTCTGGTCGGGCCGGCAGATGCGCTCCTGTGGAATGTCGCGCGGTTGCCCGATGCCCTGCTCGTTGACGAAGTACGTCGTCCCCGAGGACTGGAACTCGCGGTAGACGGTCACGTCGTGGTCGACGGGGTCCCCGTCGGTGACGTTCGCCGTGTCGGCGGTGTACGCCCCCGTTCGCTTGAACACCGTCTGGTACGGGTGGTCGGTTCGCAGTTGCTGTTCGGGGCGAATCTCCATCGGACCGGGCCCGCCGGTCATCTCGCCGATCGTGTGGACGGCGGCGACGGACTCCTCGTTGTAGCTCAGCGTCTCGCCCTGCGGCAGCACCGGGTTGTCGATGGTACCGTTGCGCGAGACGATCATCGCGCCGGGGAAGATCAACGCGGTGACGAGCAGTCCCGCGACCAGCAGTTTAGGGTTCAGATTCGCGACGAGATAGCGCACGCCGACGGCGGTCAGAATCGCCATCGGCGCGTACATGAACGCGAACCAGCGCTGGGGGATGAAGTTCCGGATACCGAACATCGGCAGCCCCAGCGTGAACACGAGCATGATTGCCGTCCCGATGAGCAGCGTGAACACCGACTGCTTGGCGTGGTCGCGGTGGACCACGTACAGACAGCCGACGAACGTGCCCAAGAGCAGGAGCAGGAAGCCGAGCACGTCGATGTACATCGCCGCCTGTTCGAGCGGCAGCTGCGCTCCGGACTCGGCGCTCTCGGTGGCCGCACCCGCGCTCGCGCCGCCCGCGAGGTTCCCGAAGCCGGCGCTCGACGACACCGTCTCCGCGAGGAAGCTCAGAATCGTCTCTAAGAACGTCCCGCCCTTGTACGGCGTGAACGACCAGAGGAAGGTGATGAGTCCCACGTCGAAGACGACGAGACCGAGGATGTTCACCGGGTTGCGCGCGCGGAACACGTCCGGGCGGAGCCGCGAGACGCGGTAGATACCCAAGTTCAAGAGGAAGTACGCGATGACTGCGCCGCCGAAGACGACGAGCATGATGAACGACGACACCTGGTGGGTGAGAATGAGCGCCACCGAGAGACCGGCGAGCAGCGCGAAGTCGCGCGCCGCGTAGTCTGTCTGCATCAGCCGAATCAGCGCGTACAGCACCGTCAGGAAGATGACGAGCCCCATGCTCGTCGGGATGATGTGGATGCCCCACTCGACGACGTAGTCGCCGAACGAGAACAGCGCCGCCGCGAGTACCGCCCACCGCTCGGCGACGAGTTCGCGCGTCGCCATGTAGACGAGAAGCGGCGACAGCGGGATGATGAGGCCCAGCGAGAGGTACAGCGCGGTCCGCAGCGGGACGTCGTAGATGAGCGACGCCGACGCGACGAGCAGGTGGTACAGGGGCGAGACGTAGTGCTTGTCGTCGGAGATGGCGTCTAGCGACCCCGCTTCGAGGATACCGGTCGTCAACTCCGGCAGGTGCGTCCAGATGTCGATGCCGACGAACCCGGGTACCGTCGCGAGCGCCGAAAAGCGGACGGTTCCGGCGACGAGGACGACCTGCAGCAACAGTATCGAGGGGTTGAACGCCTCCTCCTTGGCGAACAGAATCTGCATCAGAAGCAGTGTCCCGGTCACGCCCGCGATACCGTAGAAGGCGACGCCTCGCTCGCCCGCGAGAACCGCTGCGAGCAGCATCCCGGCGGTGCCGAGCACGACGACACTAGGCAGGAGCCGGGAGACGCCCGTCGGTAAGACGAACGACCCCTCTGCGGTACCGCCGCGACTGCTGTACACCGAGAGCAGATACAACACGGCGGCCCCGCCGAGAACCAGGGGGATGGTCTCGACGTACACCTGCGAGAACAGCAACCGCAGCGGCAACATCACGAGCGCCGCGAGCAGGGCGAGCACCGCCGCGTCTACGTCGAATCGACGGGTGCGAAGCCAGTCGGCGACCGAACCCATGCTCATCTCAGGCGGCCCTCCGTGCGACGCACTCGTACAGCGAAGCGAGACGCTCGCCCATCCGGTCGACGCTCACGTCCGGGGACACCGACCGCCGGCGCTCTCTGTCCGCGAGCGTGTCCACTTCCGCTACCATCCGGTCGAGTTCGAACGCGAGTTCGTCGTCCGTGGTTCCGACGGCGACGCCCGGCGCGTCGGCGAACTCGTCGCGGACGAAGCCCACGTCGGTAGAGACGACCGGTAGGCCGCAGGCGGCGGCCTCCTTGACCACCATCGGGCCGCTCTCGCGGCGCGAGGTGACGAGCAGTGCATCGCTGGCGTTCATGTAGTACGGCATCTCCTCGTAGGGAACGTTCGAGACGGTTCGGAGGGTGACGTCGGCGTCGGCCGCTTCGACGACGGCCCGTGCGCGCGGGTAGTTTTTCTCATTGCGTGATTTTTCGTACGGAAATAGGGCGACCGTCTCGTCTGTCTCCCAGCCGAGTCGCTCTCGGGCCTCGTCGCGGCCGACGGGGCGGAACCGGTCGGTGTCGACGCCGAACGGGAGGTGGGTGTAGTTCTGGCCGAGGTGACTCGCCATCGCGCGACTCGGAAGAACCGTCTCGTCGGCCGCGCGCGCGCCGACACGACTCATGTGACGGAGCCAACCGTACTCGCCCATGATGTCCGTCCCCCAGAGGGTGAGCACGAGCGGACGGGTCGGCTGTGCCAGCGCGAACGGGACCGTCAGGCCGTAGTTCGCGTGGACGAGGTCGTAGGCGTCGAGTCCTTCGGCGAGCACCTCGGGGTAGTACCGGAGGTAGTCGCGGACGGTGCGGGGGGAGTCGGGGCTGTACTCGGCGGGAACCGAGACGACGGTACAGTCGACGCCCTGCGATTCCAGCGCCTCGACCTGCTGTTCGAAGAACGAGCGCGTCGAGGTGATGAGTTGGAGGACTCTCATGCTGTGAGTGTCTGTCGTCTGTCGCTGCCGCCGCCCGCGGACTCCACCTGGTCGACGATGACGTCGGTCACGTCGACGTGGTCTGCGAGCAGTCGGTCGCGGCGGGCGCGCCACGCGTCGGCGTCGCCGTCGCGGCCTTCGAGGATGTCGACGGCGTAGCCCAGCGCCTCTCGGTGTCTGTTCGGCCCGTTGCAACTGTAGACGAGGTCGTATTCGTCGTCGAGTTCGCTGACGTATCCCAGAGCGAGGCTGTTGACGTAGACGGCCGGGGTGCCGAGCATCGCGCACTCGGCGGCCGTCGTCGCCCCCTCGCCGACGTAGCAGTCGGCGTAGTACAGCAGGTCGTGCATCCGCTCGGGCGAGAGGTCGAGGCGGTGGCCCTCGACGTCTTCGGGCAGGTCCATCTCGGCGGTGACGAACACTTTCGCGCCCGTCTCGGCGAGGCGCTCGACGACCTCGTCGATGTCGTCGAAGCCGCTCTGACCCACGTCGTGCGACGACCCCCAGTCGTTGAACCGGGTGACGACGAACGAGTCGCCCTCGTCGAGGCCCAGGTCGTTGAGCACCGTCGGGTCCGGCGCGAAGCGGTCGGGGTGGAGGTATGCGAGTTCGTGGTAGCCCGAGTACCGCACCTGCTTGGACCCGATATCGTCGACGTAGCACGAGGGCGTACAGACGGTGTGGGCGAACGGGTACGCGAGGTTCTTGATGATGGTCGCGTGTTCGGTATCGTAGAAGACGACGCTCCGCGCGCCGACGAGCGGCGCGACGTGGGCGGCGGCGACGCCGCCGATGGCGGTGATGACGTCGGGGTTCAACTCCCGGGCGCGGCGGAGCAACCGGAGTTCGTACGTCGCCTGCACCGCCGCTAACGAGGCCAGTCCGTGCGACTCGCCCGCCAGCACCTCGTGTTCGATGCCGTACAGTTCGAGCAGGCGGACGGCCATCTCCTTCTCGCGCGCGAAGACGTGGACCTCGTGACCCCGCGCTTCCAGCTCCTCGATGGCGTGTTTGAAAAAGTGGACGTGGCCCGGATGTTGGACGGTGACGGCGACTCTCACTCTCGGCGCACCTCCAACTCCTCGTTCTCCTGCATGTCGAACACCATCGCCAGGAGCATCGAGACGACGCCAATGGAGGCGAGGACGCCGCCGGAGCTCTCGTTCTCGGCGTCGACGACACCCTTCAGCGCGTCGAGGACGCCCGCACCGGCGATCGCCGCGCCGAACAGGTACAGTCCCGCGAGCGGGTGGAAGTCGACGGTGAGGTACTTCACGCGCAGTCGCCACAGGAAGTCCCGCGCCAGAAGCGCCGACAGGCGAGGGACGAACGTCTTGTACTCGATGGTGCTCTCCTCGTCGCCGTAAACCGCCGGAATGGCGACGTCGGCGACGCGGAGGCCGTGGGCGTTGAGTTTGACGAGCACGTCGTTACAGAAGCCGTAGCGCTCGTACAGCGACTCGTAGTCGATGGTCTCCAGCGCCTCCCGCGAGATAGCGGTGTAGCCGTTCTGGGGGTCCATCGTTTTCCAGTAGCCGCTCGCGGCCTTCGTCAGCAGCGTGAGCACCCAGTTGCCGAACGAGCGCCACGCGCTCATCCCCTCGCGGTACTCGCGGTAGCGGAGGCGGTTGCCCTTCGCGTAGTCGGCTTCGCCGGAGACGACCGGGCCGATGAGACGGTCGAGTTTCTCCGGATCCATCTGACCGTCGCCGTTCATCACGGCGACCACGTCGATACCGTCGGCGAGCGCGCGCGCATAGCCGGTTTTGATCGCGCCGCCGACGCCGCGGTTCGCTTCGAGGCGGATGGGTACGACGCGCTCGTCGAAGGCCGGAGCCGACTCGGCGGCCTCGGTGCTGCGTTCACGTTCGCCCGCGGCGGTGTCGTCGGTATCGTCAGCTGTCGTCGACTCGACGGGTCGGTGAAGTTGCGCCGTCCCGCCGTCGGTTTCGACCAGACGGCCACTGACGTGCGCGACGTTCGCACGCTTGGCGTGGCGCTGAATCTCGTCCCACGTGTCGTCGGTCGACTGGTCGTCGACGACGTACACCCGGTCGACGAACGCCGGCATCGTGTCGATGACCTCGCCGACGAGGCCCTCTTCGTTGTATGCGGGGACGACGACACCGACTCTCGAATTCCGGTACATCAGACCCTCCGATAGGTGAAGCCGTGTCCGACGACCTCCTCGGCGTCGAGCGCGCCGCAGACGTCGAGCAAGAAGGGGTCGTCGTTCATCTCCTCGCGCGCGGCGTCGAGGTCGAGGCTGTCGAACACGTCGTGCGGCGTCGCCAGGACGATGCCGTCGGCGTTCTCGAAGGAGGGCTGGTCCAGCACGTCGATGCCGAACGCTCGACTGGTCTGCTCGGGTTCGGCGTAGGGGTCGAAGCCGAGCACGTCGACGCCGTACTCCTGCATCGTCTCGATGACGCCGTCGACTTTCGAGGTGCGGATGTCGGCGACGTTCGGCTTGTACGTCAGGCCGAGGACGACGACGCGGCTCTCGCCGAGGACGTTACCGCAGTCGTTCAGCGTCTTCAGCGCGAGTTCGGAGACGTGCTCGGGCATGCGGCGGTTGACGTCGCGCGCCTTCAGCGTCAGTTCCGGCACGTACCCCTCCATCTTCGAGCGGTACGCGAAGTAGAACGGGTCGACGGGGATACAGTGCCCGCCGACGAGGCCGGGCGAGTAGTCGTGGAAGTTCCACTTCGTCCCGGCGGCGTCCAACACTTCCTGGGTGTTGATGCCGATGCGGTCGAAGGCGACGGCGAGTTCGTTCATCAGCGCGATGTTCAGGTCACGCTGGACGTTCTCGACGACTTTCGACGCCTCGGCGGCTTCGAGCGACGACGTGCGGTGGACGCCCGCGTCGACGACGCACTCGTAGAGCTCCGCCACGTCTTCGAGCACGGCGGGGTCGTCGGCACCGACGACTTTCACCACGTCGCGGAGACCGTGTTTCTCGTCGCCCGGCGTGGCTCGCTCGGGCGAGTATGCGACGAAGAACTCCTCGCCCGCGGTGAGCCCCGACGCCGCTTCGAGCGCCGGGGTGAGGACCGACCGCGTCGCACCGGGGAACACCGTCGATTCGAGGACGACGGTCGTCTCGGGTGTCATCTGCGCGCCGACGGTCTCGGCGGCGCTCTCGACGAAGCGAAGGTCCGGGTTCTCCATCTCGTCGACGGGCGTCGGCACCGTGACGATGACGTAGTCGGCGTCGGCGATAGCCGCGGAGTCGGTGGTGAACTCGACGTCGCTGTCGGCGACTACCGAGTCGCCGAGGTCACCAGTCGTATCGGTGCCGCCGACGAGTGTGCCGACCTTCTCGTCGTCGATGTCGTAGCCGATGACCTGCTGGTCGACGCGGTCGAAGTGGACCGCCAGCGGGAGACCGACGTATCCGAGGCCGACGACGCAGATCGTCTCGGTCCGGCTCACTGCGTCGACGTGACGGCTCTCGCCCCGACGACGGGCACCGGTCAGTCCCGAACTCATCGCTGCTCCTCCCTACGGGGGAACCGTCCGTGTTCGACTGTGCAGTTCCGTCTGTCGTGACGAAGCGTCTGTGTCTCGCTCATGTGGGTGATTTCCTGCCTGCGTAGACCGCAGGCGGGCTTCGACTTTCCCGTATCACGATACCGGCTTTATTATAGAGCGAGTAAGCGAATCGCGCGGAATTTCGATACTCGAGACGGTCCGAAACAGCCGCTTCGTCAATTCTCGCGCCTCTGACGGTGGTTTTCCTCAGACAGGTGGTCGACTGTTTCGTCTCTCCCTCCGTTTAGGAGGTCCACAAGCCCTCTCGCGGTACTTCAGCGCATCGAGATGCTCCGAAACTCGGCGACCGTCCGAATAGCTGCGCGAGGCCCCATTTCAACGAATCTCACTGTTTCCGAGTTTGTGCCGCGTATAACAATGAGGGTCACCGCCCTCTCTACTGGTGCGGGATGCTCCCGTGAACAGATGAAGCGCACGACTCCACTCCACGTCGACTCCAGGCCCCGTACGACGTCGCATCGGCGTCACTGGGCCGTCGAGTCGGAAGCCACGGACGGGGTGACCGAACAGCGCGACGAGTGAGACCCTAGAACGGGCACCGCGGACTCTCGCCGAGAACCCCTCTCTTCGGCGGCACAACGAGTGACTGTCAACCCTCTCTCCACGCCCGTTCTACCAGATTCGTTACCATTCTGAGACGGGATCCGCGCTCGCTGGACGCAGCTCGCATCAGACTTTCGATTGAACTCCCAAGAACGTTCAAAACGGTCGAATACAACGGTGTGAAACGGTCTGCAACAGTTCATCCGACCGTTTGCAACAGTTGCGACTATCGATACGGACAGCCTGATTTATTACCCACCCAGGGTTTGTACCTGGCACATGACAGTCACAGAGTCCGATAACACGGCCCCGTTCGAGCCCCCCCAACTGGACACCGAAACCCCCCTCTCGAAAGACCAGTTGTTCCACATCCTCCAGAACCGTCGTCGCCGCGATGTGCTCTGGTATCTCCGCGGTACCGAGGGCCCGGTTCGCATGCGCGATATCGCAGAACAGGTCGCCGCCTGGGAGAACGACACCACAGTTGAAGCGTTGATGTCCGACCAGCGTCAGCGCGTGTACATCGCCCTCTACCAGGAACATCTCCCGAAGCTCGACGAAGACGGCGTCATCGACTACAACAAAAGCCGGGGTATCGTCGAGCGAAACGACACCGCCGACCAGTTCGACCCCTACCTGACGAACAAAATCGTCGAGGAGGTGACCACATCTAGCCCCGCAACCCCAGGGGTCGAGGCGGCAGGATCGGCTCCCTGGCAGAAGTACTCCATCGGCGTTTCGGGTATCGGTGCGCTCGCACTCTTCGGAATCACCCTCGATGCACCCGTACTCGGCCAATCCGGAAGTCTCGCGGTCGGCGTCGTCGCGGTGATGCTCGCGATGGTCACCTTCGCGTACGCCCTGTCGGGGTACTCCCAGTCGTCGTTCTCAGTGGACACCAACGGCGAGTAACTCCGTCGCCCGACGCGCCCCCTCCCCCGTTTGCCTCCGTCGGGCGCTATGTAAGAACATCGCCAAGAACTTCCGAACGTTCGTCTCTCTCAATGATCGATTACCGGTTGATTCGCGCCCTTACGGCGTGCCCGAATCGACACCTGAAATCTGTCATTGGGATACATTTGTATCGGTAATGAGACATTACAACATCGAAAGAACTACGTTCGACATCCGCCGACCTCTCGTATCCACCGGTCGAAGGGAGAGTGTGACGTGACGCAATCGAATCACCGAGTCGCCCGGACGATGCTAGCCCTCCTACTGGCTATTGCGAGCGCCTCCGCGCTCGTGGCGGCAACTCCGGTCGCCGCATCGCAGCCCGCACCGAGTGCGAACTCCTCGTTCGAGCCGATTTCGCTCTCGGAGGAAGGAACCGTTCAGCAGGAGGACCAGACGTACGTCTGGCGGAACGAGTCGAGTACGCTCTCGACGCGCTTTCACAACGCCGGCAACAGCTCGCTGTACGAGTTCTGCGCCTACGTCGAGAACGGTGACGGCGGGCGGGTCAAGCTCGACTGCCAGCAGATGAACGTCGACCCGAACGGGTCGCGGAAAGTCACCTTCGACTTCGAGCGATATCCGAAGGGTATCTCCGGCGAGCGTAACGTCACTGTCGTCGCCACTCGCGGCTTCGGAAACGAGGAAACCGTCGCCGAGACGACCAGCACGTACACGTTCATCGAACGAAGCGGTGACTACGACGGCGACGGCCTGGTGAACGAACGCGAAGTCGAACTCGGGACCGACCTCGATTCGCGCGACACCGACGGCGACGGCCTCTCCGACGGCGCGGAGGTCGACGACCACGGGACGGACCCGCAGGACCCCGACACCGACGACGACGGCCTCCGAGACCAGCAAGAGATAATTCTCGGAACCGACCCGCTGAACTCCGACACCGACGGCGACGGCCTCACCGACGGTGCAGAAGTCAACGACCACGGGACGGACCCGCAGGACCCCGACACCGACGACGACGGCCTCACCGACGGTCAGGAACTCGCGTTGGGGACCGACCCGCGGAACGAGGACACGGACGGCGATGGACTCCTCGACGGCGAGGAGGTCGACAGACACAACACGGACCCGCTGAACTCCGACACCGACGGTGACGGTCTCACCGACCGCGCCGAGGACGATCTACGCGGTACGGACCCACTACGCGTCGACACCGACGGTGACAGCCTGACTGACAGCCAGGAGATCGCCCTGGGCACCGACCCGACCAATCCGGCCACGACCGTCGGATTCGCCGGCTTGGCGCTGGCCGTGCTCGCCGGTCTCGGCGTCTGGTACCGTCGGAGCGGGTACAGCGTCCCCGCCGTGGTTCGCAAACAAAGCAGCGACGTCGTCAAGGCGGTGAAGACAGACGGCAACCGGCGCGCGGAGGAGTCCGACCCCGTCGTCGACGGCCCGGCGAGCGCACCGCCGGTGGAGACCCAGGTGCCGCTGTCGGACGACGGCCGCGTCCTCCAGATGCTCCAGGAGGAGAGCGGTCGGGTGAGACAGAGCGAGATCGTCGACCGAACCGAGTGGTCGAAGTCGAAAGTCAGCCGCCTCCTCTCGCGGATGGAGGAGGAGGGCAAACTCACGAAGATAAACGTCGGCCGTGAGAACGTCATCGCGCTCACCGACGAGACGCCCGACTGGGCCGACTCCGCCCTTCGGTGACCAGCTCACCGGCCGAGCCACGGATCAGGCCAGTATCGGATTCGGCCAGATATCATCGACCGTCGCGTTCGCCGCGCTTGCGCGGCCCCCGGCGTCGGTTCGCTCGACCTTGTCCTTCTCTCCGCGAACTCCGGTACGTAGCCCACCTCCGAGCGCTGCGGCTACCCACAGAGAGGGCTTCGTACTCGACCGAACGCAGTTGGCTTCGATGTCCGGTCGAATCGCGCAGTTGACTTCGATGTCCAGTCGAATCAGTTATACTCCGCGTGGCGTCTCACACCCAGAGTCGAAAGCGCTGACGCCGTCGCTGGCTTCGAGCGGTCGTCCAGCCGGGCCCCCACCGACTCCGCGAACCGAGGTCGTTCTCGACGCGCGAACCGACGCTGTCGGCGACGATCGAGGTGCCACGAGCGGCCTGAGCTGATTTCCCGTCAGTCGTCGCATTCGGCTGGGCCGGCCGATCTGCGAGAGGAGGCGGACCTGGAGCGGTCGGCCGTACTGCGGGTCCGATGACTGTGCGCCGCACCGTCGGAGGGGGTTGGCCTGGCGACGCCAGAGGGCGATTCGCCGGCGTCGAACCCTCTCGTTCTCCCGGCGTCAGACCTCCGTCACGCGGCGTCCAGACCGGCCCGCGGCGAACTCATTGGGCTGGTGGCGGGCGAATGGTGTCTGACGAGGTTGCTACTGTTGCACGTCGAAACGGTCTTTAGCGCCGGAATAAGTCCGCGATTACCTCGTTCATAGTAATTGATACGGGGGAAGAGGTGTGAGTATGGTCCGCCACAGTTCCGCCCTATCGGGACGCAGTACCGAATGCAACCGCTGTGCCAGCCCTCTGGCCCGACTCACCACGGAGGTAATGTAGATGTGCGGCATCATCGCTCGCGTCGGCCGGTCTGACTCGGTCGGTGCGCTCGTCTCCGGACTGGAGAGCCTCGAGTACCGAGGCTACGACTCCGCCGGCGTCGCCGTGAAGAACGGCACCGGTATCAAGGTCCACAAGCGGTCGGGCAAGGTTTCGGAACTGAAAGATGCCATCCGCGGCGCGGAGCCGAACGGCAACGTCGGCATCGGGCACACCCGCTGGAGCACCCACGGTGCGCCCACCGACGACAACGCCCATCCCCACACCGACGAGTCGGGTCGCGTCGCCGTCGTCCACAACGGCGTCATCGAGAACTACGAGGAGCTGAAGTCGAGCCTCGAAGCCGAGGGCGTCGAGTTCGTCAGCGACACCGACACCGAAGTCGTCCCGCACCTCATCGCCTCGCACCTCGCGGAGGTCGGCACGCCCGAGGAGGCGTTCCGCCGCGCCGTCCGGGAACTCGACGGGAGCTACGCTATCGCCGCCATCGTCGACGGCTTCGAGGCCGTCTACGCCGCGCGGCAGGGCTCCCCGCTCGTACTCGGCCTCGACGAGGGCGAGTACTTCCTCGCCAGCGACGTCCCGGCGTTCCTCGAACACACCGCCGAGGTCGTCTACCTCGAAGACGGCGACATGGTCGTCGTCGAACCCGACAGCGTCGCCATGACCACCGTCGCCGGCACCCCCGTCTCCCGCGATATCGACACCGTCGACTGGGACCCCGAAGACGCCGGCAAAGGCTCCTACGATCACTACATGCTCAAAGAGATTCACAACCAGCCGACCTCGCTTGCGAACACGGTCGAAGGCCGAACCGACGACAGCGGCGTGACGCTCGCCGAACTCGACACGTTCGACGACATTGACGAAGTTCAGTTCGTCGCCTGCGGCACCTCTTACCACGCGGCGCTGTACGGCGCACGACTGCTCAACGCCGCGGGCGTCCGCGCCCGCGCCTTCCGCGCGAGCGAGTACGGTATCTCCGACCCTATCACCGACGAGACGCTCGTCGTCGCCGTCACGCAGAGCGGTGAGACGGCCGACACCCTCGGTGCGCTCGAACGCGCCGACGTCGAGGGTGCCCGAACCGTCGCGGTCACGAACGTCCAGGGTTCGACCGCCTCCCGCGAGGCCGGCGAGACGATGCTTGTCCGCGCCGGCCCCGAAATCGGCGTCGCGGCGACGAAGACGTTCTCCTCGCAGGTCGCGGCGCTCTGCCTGCTCAGCCACCGCATCGGCGAGGACGTCACCGGCGACCTGCCGTGGGACGACCCGACGGCGTTCTTCGAGTCGCTGCGCTCGCTGCCCGCGAACGTCCGCGACGTGCTCGACGGCGACCGCGCCCACGAGCTCGCCGACCGCTACCTCGGCAGCGAGGCGTTCTTCTTCATCGGCCGCGGTCTCGGCTACTCCGTCGCCGTCGAAGGCGCGCTGAAGTTCAAGGAGATCACCTACGAGCACGCCGAAGGGTTCGCCTCCGGCGAACTGAAGCACGGCCCGCTGGCGCTCGTCACGGCCCAGACCCCGGTGTTCGCGGTGTTCACGGGCACCGACGACCAGAAGACGCTGACGAACGCCAAGGAAGCCCAGACCCGCGGCGCGCCCATAATCGCCGTCGCACCCGAGGGTCACCCGGCCGTCGACGCCGCCGACGCGCACCTGCCCATCCCGGACACCGACCCCGCGCTGGCCGGTCTGCTCGCCAACGTTCAACTCCAGCTGGTGTCGTACCACACGGCGAACCTGCTGGGTCGCTCCATCGACAAGCCGCGGAACCTCGCAAAGAGCGTCACCGTCGAGTAGACGCGACCTTCCACCGCGGACCATTCCTTTTCGACGACCGCTGTACCCTCGAGTCGGTACCGAACCGTCGAGTGGTTCACTCGCTGTCCCGAGTCACTGCTGGCCTTCGGTCGACTCGCTGCCGTTTCGACGCTTCGGAGACCAGTAGGCGAAGGAGCGCAGAGGACGCGAAGCCGACGGCACGGACGTACACAGAAAAGAGGTACAAGAGAGCACCACAAAAGAGGTACAAGACAGCACCACCGGTCACGGCGTCGGTCGAGCGATTGCAGACTACGTTGCGGCCTCCTCGACCATCGCGTACGCCTCGTCGAACAGTTCCTGTGCGCGCGCTTCGTCGCGGGCCTCCGCCGTCACGCGAACCAGCGGTTGGGTTCCGCTGGCGCGGACGAGGAACCACCCGTCGTCGAGCGCGACACGGACGCCGTCCATCTCGTCGACATCGTCGAACTCGCCGTGAACGCGCTTGCTCACCGCGGTCATCGTCGCCCTCTTGTCCGCGACTTCGACGCTGTCGCGCAGCGTCGGGTAGCGCGGCAGTTCGCCGAGCTGCGTCTCAAGTGAACCTTCGACGCTCACGAGTTCGGCGAGTTTGACGGCCGCGAGCGGACCGTCGGGGCAGAGCGTCTCGTCGGGCCAGATCCACGCGCCGCTGGGTTCGCCGCCGAACGCGACGGCCGGGGCACTCGCCGCCTCGGCGACGTACACGTCACCGACGGGCGTCCGCTCGACGGTCACCCCCTGCGGCGAGAGCGCGTCGTCGAGGGCGAGACTCGTGTTCAGCGGGGCGGCCACGCGCTCGCCGTCGCCCGCGGCCCGGCGACCGAACAGCGCCAGCAGGTGGTCGCCGGGGACGAACTCGCCGCTCTTGGTGACGGCCATCATCCGGTCGGCGTCGCCGTCGTGGGCGATGCCGAGGTCGGCGTCGGTCGACGCGACGACAGAACAGAGCGTCTGGCAGTTCTCGGCCGTGGGTTCGCTCGGCCGACCCGGGAAGCTGCCGTCGGGTTGGGCGTTCAGCGTCGTCACGTCACAGCCGAGTTCCGAGAGCGCGTGCGCCGTCAGCGCGCCCGGCCCGTTGCCGGCGTCGACGACGACCGAGAGGCCGCGGTCGAGGTCGACCGCCGAGACGAGCGCTTCGACGTGGTTCTCGATGGCGTCGCTTCGCTCGCGCTCGATCCCGACGCCCTGCCAGTCGGCGCGCTCGAACGACTCGTCTCGAATCCGCTCTTCGATGGCCGCGCGGCGCTTCGCGTCGAACGCCTGGCCGCTGGGCGTCCAGAGTTTGATGCCGTTGTCGGTCGCGGGGTTGTGCGAGGCGGTGATGACGACGCCGGCGTCGGCGTCGAACTCGGCGACGCTTCGGGCGACGGTCGGCGTCGACGCGACGCCGACGCGGGTGACGTCGGTGCCGCACTCCTGTGCGCCCGCGGCGACGGCGTTGGCGAGGAAGGCACCGCTTTCTCGGGCGTCGCGTCCGAGGACGACGTGGCCGTAACCCGCCGCCGCGAGGGCACGACCAACGGCGAGGGCTAACTCCCCCGTCACGTCGTCACCGACTGCTCCACGGATACCGCTGGTTCCGAACATTGCGCGTAGTTCGTACTCACGGGTGGTAGTTATAGAGTGAATAAACTGGTCCCCGACACACCTGACACACCACCGTCGGGCGTCTCCGACGAAGGACGAGAGGGGGAGAGTAGGTGACGGGTCCGGCGACCCTCGGGTCAAAGGGCCGGCGGGCCCGCGATGGGTTGGCCGCGCGAACGGGTGCCAGTTCACGTGCCGTGGGGAACCGCTGTGCCCGGAACACCGCGTTCGACGCGACGCATGCTATCGGTGGTCTCCTACCAGTATTATTATGAACGAGATAAGCGCTCTGCGCCCGCTCGACGGCCGACCGTTCGACCGTCGCCGGTCCGCTGAACCGTTCGAAACCGACTCCAACTGTCCGCACTGAACCTGCGCTACCGACCCGAGAGAGCCGGATTCGGGTTTATCATGTCGATAGTAATGCCCCGTCTGAGGTGACGTACTCACACGAATGCCATCGAAACGTACCTCACGCCGAAGATACCTGCACGCACTCGGAGCGGCGGCGACGATTGGTGTCGCCGGGTGTGCATCCTCCGGAGACGACGGCGCTTCCGGGACGTCGACGCCGGCGAACGAGTCGACGCAGACCGCAGAACCGACCGAGACGCACACCGATGCGGCGGCGAACCAGACGACCGACTCGGCGACGGAAGAACCCGCCGACGAAGCCAGCTCGTTCGAGGATCTGGAGGGGCCGCGGAACGGCGACGACCTCCCCGAGGAGACGAACCCGCTCGACGGTTACCCGCCGGAGTTCGAGACCGTGCCGGCCGAGCGCGAGGTCAAGGCGGGCTGGTTCGCCGCTAATCGCGTCCAGCGCGACTCCGGCGTAGTGAACGTCCCACTCGTCCCCGCAGACGTCGCCTACTACTGGTACGCGCGAGGCGAAACCCGGGTCGTCGACGCGCGCAGCGCCGCCGCCTACGACGTCTCGCACGTGTTCGGCGCGGTCCAGAGTATCGCCCCCGAGGGGTTAGAGCGGAACGACCCGGTCGCCGACTGGCCGAAATCCGACCGCATCGTCATCTACTGCGACTGTCCGAACTACCTCTCCTCGCAGCGCGCGGCGACGCTCATCGAGAACAGCTACACGAACGTCTACGCAATCGAGGAGGGGTACCGCGCGTGGGTCGACAAGGAGTACCCGATGGCCGGCTCGGACACCGACCGCTCGGTGGAGGTTCGGACCATCAGCGGCCAGACGGAGCCCGAGTACGCCGACGAAGGCGCGTGGGCGTACCACGAAGCGTCCGGCCAGCAAGAGGCGTCGAAGATAGAATCCGACGGGAGCTACGAACTCGAACTCCGTTGGGTCGACGTCGCCGCCTCCGACGAGGTCACCGTCGAGACGCCCGGATACACGATTACCGACACGCTCGGCGCGATCACGAGCGCCGAGATCACGGCCGACGGTGAGCTTTCGACCGACGGCGGGTCCGGCAACGACTCCGCGAACGCGCTTCTTCGGCGGTTGCTCGGGTAATCGCCGACGAACTCGCCGGCACACGTGGTGTTCTGATTCTGGCGCACTGACTGTGAGTTCGATGCTTGTGGGGTGCAGACAGTCGCTGTGGTTTCTCCTCCGAGGCGGTTCACTGACGCTCGTAGACTCGAATACGACTCGCTGCGCTCGGTGATTCGATATTTAGAGAAGTGCTCCGTCAGGGATTCGAACCACGGTCGTTCCGCTCGCTTCACTCTCTGATTCGAATCCCGTCCAGCATCTACTGGACCGAGCCTCGCGGCGGAATGAAATCCACCGCTCGGAGTATAAGTCTGATAGAAGTGCTCCGTCAGGGATTCGAACCCTGGTCCTTGCCGTGAGAGGGCAAGATGATTGGCCGGACTACACCAACGGAGCGCATCTTCCACTATCCGCGAGTGATGTTTAACGTTTGCGTTTCAGAAGGGCCGTGTTTCGACGTAGCGTACCGCGCTACTCGTCGTCGAACGGCGACTTCGTCGCCTCGGGTTCGTGGCCGTCGAGGCTGATGACGTTCTCGCGGCCGACGCGGAGTTTCGAGATGAAACCCTCGTCTTCCATCTCCGAGAGCAGCATGCTCACCTTCGATTTCGACCACTCGGTCTCTTCGACGATACGGACCTGCCGCATCCGTCCGCCGTGGTCTTCGAGCATCGAGATGACGCGGTCCTCGTCGGAGAGGAGCTCCTCGTCGGACACCGACGGCTCCGGCGGGATGGCCGCCGCCTCGGTGCTGGTACCCGTCTCCGTATCGACGCTGTCGACCGTCTCTTCGCGGCCGCGGCGGTACCAGAGCGCGACGGCGACGCCGCCGAAGATGACGAGTACCGCCCCGGCGAGCCACATACTCCCGCCGCCGCTCCCGATGGGCGTCGTGGTCACGCCGTCGGTGCCGGCCGCGCCTCCGCTACCGTTGCCGTCACCGTTGGCGACGATGGTCTGGGTTCCCTCGGGAACGAAGACGATCTGCGGACGATTGTCGGTGAACCGCTTCTCGCCCATCCACGTCACCGAGTCGCTGGCGGGAAGCGAACTGGTGTTCGACTGCATCGCCGCCGGCGTGACGTTCTTGAACTCGAGGTTCTCGCCCGACTCGACGACCAGCGACTGGTTCTCGCTGATGTAGAGGCCGCCCTCGAAGACGTCACCGACGGTCACCGCTCCGCTGTTTTCGTCGATCTGTGCGAAGTTCGTCCAGACGAACGACATCTCGACGACGCCGATGGTGTTGCCGAGACTGTCGGTCACGTACGCTTGCCGCGAGTGGTTCTGCGCGTTCATCGGCCGCTCGGTACTGTTCGATCCGCTCTTGACGAGCGACTGCGACTCGCTCTTGAAGCCGTTGTACAGCGGCGTCTGGCTGTTGTTGAACTCGGTCGCGAACGTCTCGAAGTTCTCGCGCTCGGTCTCGTTCGCCAGCGTCTGCTCGTAGTGGAACGTCCACCGAGCGGAGCCATCCTCGTGAACGACGATGCGAACTTCACTACTGTCAAACGACTGTTGCATCGCCGCCATCGAGTTCGGCGCGGTGTCGGCGGTCGATCCGCCGGCTCTCGTGCCCGAAAACGCCGCCGCTGGCGGCGCTACCGCCGCCGCGACGAGAAAGATGGCGAGTAGAACGAACGGTGCCCGGCGGTGCATCGGCCGGATACACTCAGCGATGGGCAAAAGAGTTTGTGACACCAATCGGCTGTGTTCTCGACTCTCACAATCGCCTTCGACTGACCGTCGCCATGGCATATGAGTCGACTTCGACGGTTTTTTCTGTCGTTAGCTGACCCGTTTACCGTCCGCGAACACCGCCGTCGGCGACTGCCACGCCGTCGCGTCGGTGTTGGGGTCCGTCTCGAGGACGACGAGGTCCGCGCGATACCCCTCGGCGACGCGGCCGAGATCGTCGCGCCCGACGAGCGCCGCCGCGTTCACGGTCGCCGCCTCAAGCGCGGCGTCCGGCTCCAGCCCGTAGTCGACCATCAGTTCGAGTTCCCGCGGGATGTCGCCGAAGTAGTTGAACGGCGTCCCGGCGTCGGTGCCCATCGCGATGTCGACGCCCGCCTCGAGGGCGTGTTCCCACGCACGCTCGAACCGCGACGCGGCGTCCTCGGCCTTCTCGACCGCTTCCTCGGGGATGCCCGCCTCGATGCCGTTCTCGACGATGTTGACGAGGGCGCTCGCCGTCGGCACCCAGTAGGTCCCGTTGTCGGCCATCATCTCCGCCGCCTCGCGGTCCATGAACGTTCCGTGTTCGACGCTCGATATGCCGGCGCGGACCGCGTTCTTGATACCTTCCTCGCCGTGGGCGTGCGCCGCCGTCGGAACGCCTTTCGCACTCGCCGCGGAGACGGCCGCGCGAAGCTCGTCCTCGGTGAGTTCCGGCGATCCGGTCACCGCGCCGGCGGTCAACACGCCGCCCGTCGCCATACACTTGACGACGTCGGCGCCGCGTTTCAACTGCTCGCGGGCACCCTTCAGCACCTCGTCAGTTCCGTCGGCCTCGTACCCGAACGGGTGCCCGTGACCGCCGGTCATCACGATGGCCTCGCCGGCTCCGAGCACCCGCGGTCCGTCGAGGACGCCGTCGTCGACGGCCGCGCCGGCGTCGAGCGCCAGCGTCTCGCGGCTCCCCAGGTCCCGAACCGTCGTCACGCCCGCCTCGACGGCGGCTTCGAGGTTCGCGACCGTTCGGTAGCCCGCGGTGTACGGACTGTCGCCGAACACCGTGCTCACGTCGGGACGTCCGTCCATCGAGACGTGGACGTGCGTATCTATCAGACCCGGTGCGATCACCTGTCCGGAGACGTCGGTCTGGCTGTCGCCCTCGGGAACGTCGCCGACGGCGACGATTTCGCCGTTTTCGATGGCGACGTCCGCCTCTCGCGCCCCGTCTGCGTCCGAGACTAACCCGCCAGTCAGAACATGCATGGCTCCTGGTTAGCGTCGCACCTCCTAAAAGAGGCGGTGGCGGCAGACTACGATGCGTGTCGACGGTCGACAGCCGTCGCGGCCGTCGCAATCGACTCCGACGACGCTCGCGTAGCTACTCGCTCGAGCGGGACCGGGCTCGACGTTCGAGCACCACGCCGTCGTCGCCGACGGCGACAGCGTCGTTCGGCCCGAGACAGACGCCGCGGAGCGTCTCGTCTGTCGGCGTCTCCTCCGACTGCCACCGCGCGTCGGTTCTTTCGATGACCGTTCCGTGGTCGCCGACGGCGAGAAGCCGACGCTTCGAGTCGGCCGCCAGCGACCAGAGACTCTCCTCCGTCGGACGGCGAGGAGTCCACCGCGTGCCGTCGAACCGATAAACGGTCCCGTCGTCTTCGGTGACGAACGCCTCGGCGTCCCCTGGGTCGTCCGGTATCGGCGCGACGGCCGTCAACGCCCCGGCGTCGTCGATACCGACCTTGTCGAACCTCTCGCCCCCGTCGGTCGTCCGGAACACCGACCCGTTCGTATCGACGAGGTAGCCGCACTCGCCGTCGGCGAAGGAGACGGCGGCGAAACTCGACCCGCTTCCGGGTTTCTGGGCGTCTCCCCACCGGACGCGCTCACCGTCGTACTCACCGCGGCGGACCTCGCCCGACCCGTTCACCAGCACGACGATTTCTTCGCCCGCACGCCCCACGACGGCGAGGTCGGTGACGGTGCTCGTGTCTCCGTCCGGCGCGGAGTAGTCGGTGTGTCGGTTCGACTCCGCGTCGAGTCTCCCGAGCGCGCCACCGTCGCCGGCGACCCAGACGGCGCGTCCGTCGTCGGTGGCCTCGATGCCCGTCAGATTCTCCCCCTGCGCGCCGGGACCGTTTTCGAGCACCGCCGACCACTCGTCGCCTTGCCGTGCGAGGACGACCCCATCCTCTCCGACGGCGTACACCCCGTCGCCGGCAGCGACCGCATCGGAGAAGTCGACGGTAACCGGCGAGTCGACACTCGTCCACTCGCCTTTGTTTTCGTCCGCTCCGTCGGAGTGGCTCCCGTCGCTTTTCTCCCACTCGTCCTCGTTCTCCCCGACCTCGCTGACATCGCCGTCGTCAACGACACCGTCGCTGCGGCCCGCCGTCGCCGACGGTGGGGGTCGGGACCCGGCGCGTTCACGGCGCTCGCCGCTCCCGCGGTCGTCGCGTTCGGCTTCGCCGGCGCTTCCGGCGTCCGACTCGGACGGGTCCATGGTCGACGCGGGTTCGGACCGACTCGCGTCGGCGTCTCGACCGCGGTTCGGTTCGGAGTCGACGCCACTGCCGCGCTCGGCGTAAGCGTAGAGTGCCGGCACCACGTACGACACCACCGCCAACAGCGCGAACACATCGTGGTAGATGGTGAGTAGACCGAACGCGGTCATCGCGGCGGCGCTGGCAGCGTGGATACCGCCGCGGGCGTACTCCCGGTAGAACTTCGAGAAGTCGTGCACCCGGCCGTTCGACGACATAGGTTCCGATAGTCGGGCGAGCACAATCAGCGTTGTCGCCGTCGGAGAGTGAACCGTCGCCCCGTTTTTCACTTCGGCCTCGGAAACTAAGTCACCGCCCGCGTATCGGGACATATGGCAGACAAACTCTCCGGTCGCGTCGCGCTCGTGACAGGTGCGAGCTCCGGAATCGGCGCGGCAACGGTGCGGAAACTGGCGGCCGCAGGCGCGAACGTCGCGCTCTCCGCGCGCCGCGAAGAGCGACTGACCGAACTCGCCGACGAACTCGAAACCGACTACGGCGTCGAGACGCTCGTCGTGCCGGCGGACGTGCGCGACGAAGAGGCGGTCGAATCCGTCGTTTCCGACACCGTCGACCGGTTCGGCCAGATAGACATCGCCGTCGTCAACGCCGGGCTGGGGCTCGGCTCCGGCGTCGACATCTCCACCGAGGAGTACCGGACGATGATGGAGACGAACGTCGACGGCGCGTTCTTCACCACGCGCGCGGCGCTGCCGCATCTCCGCGAGACCGAGGGCAACCTCATCTACGTCGGCAGTTTCGCCGGCAAGTTCCCGCGGCCGTTCAACCCGGTGTACGCCGCGACGAAGTGGTGGCTCCGCGGATACGCCCACAGCGTCGAGGCGGCCGCCGGCGAGGACGGCGTCGGCGTCACCGTCGTCAACCCCACCGAGGTCAGAACCGAGTTCGGGTCCGAGGACGACCGGGCGTTCGAGGATCAGTTCGACCCCGGCGAGGTGACCGAACCCGCGGAGATAGCCGACGCCATCGCCTTCGCCGCCGAACAGACGAACTCCACGGTGAGCGAACTGGACCTCTTCCGACGAGACAAGTTCTCAGGTTGGTAACCCGGTCCAGAATTAGACTGGTTTTGTCCCCCGTATCTCCACCTCGTCGCCGACCGAGAGCGTCTCGCCCCAGTCGGCCTCGTCAACGCGGGTGTTGACCATCACGCGGAAGTGGTGGTCGAACCAGTCGCCGCCGCTCCACTCGGGCATCGTCTCGCGGCGCTTCTCGACGAACCGCTCGCGGAAACCGTCGTACTCCTCGCCGGTGTGGGGGTCACGTGAGGGGACGACGCAACGCTGACACGGGTTGACGCCCTCGAAGACGACCGAGTCGTCACCGTCGCCGACGGCGAACTCGACAGTCTCGCCGCGACTCGAAAAGAGACGGTCCTCCCAGAACGCGGGAACGCCGTCGACTTCGAGGTTCGGCCGGAGGCGACGGCGCATGCTCTCGGCGCCGATGTCGGGATACCACGACGCGAGCGCTCGAATCGTCGCCGTCGAGATAACCGTCGGGCCGGAGGCGTCGGTGTCATCGGGGAACCCGCCGGCGCGCTCGCGTTCCAGTGTGACGGGTTCGCCGAAGTACGACGAGATCCAGTCGGTCAGTTCGTCGCTGTCGAGTGCGAACGTCCGGACGTCGCCCCCGTGCGGTTCGAGCCGCACCGTCTCCTCATCGCGGTCGACCGACGAGCGAAGGCGGTGGACGTCGCGGTTGCGCTTGCCGTTGACGTACCGACCGTCGGCGTCGAACAGCGCGAACTCCCTATCGCCGTCGAAGCCGCCGTTTTCGACGATGGTGGCGGCGTCGACCGGCTGCGGGTCGAGCGATTTTATCGGATAGACGAAGATTCGACGAAGCGTCGCCATCGTCGGCCGTTCGCCGCGCGTCCGCAAAACAGTCGTGGTCGGCGGCGACTCTACGGAGACCGTCGATTACTCGTCGTCGCTGCCGGCGTCGAGTTCGTCGATGAGGGTGGCGATCTCGTCAGCGCTGTAGGTGTGGTGACCCGACTCGTCGACCGTCGAGAGACTGACGCTCTCGGCGGCGATCTCGTCGTCTTTCGCCCCTTCGAGCAGCGCCTCGACGGCGAGGCTCACGCCGTCGTCGACGCTCATTTCGGGGTCGTAGGCGTCTTCGAGATACTCGCGGATGGTCGCGCTCTCGCCGCCGATGGCGACGGCTTTCCACTCGTGGGGCGTCCCCGAGGGGTCGGTCTCGAACAGACGCGGCCCGCTGGCGTCGACGCCCGCGACGAGCAGCGCCGCGCCGAACGGGCGCGTGCCGCCGCGCTGGGTGTTCTCCTGGATGAAGTCCGTCACTTCCTTCGTGAGTCCCTCCACGCCCGCCGGTTCGCCGTAGCGGAGGTGGTTAACCTGTGCCTCTCGGCGGGCGTAGTCGACGAGTCGTCGGGCGTCGGCGACGTGGCCGGCGCTGGCCGCGCCGACGTGGTCGTCGACCTTGTGGAGTTTCTCGATGCTCTCGGTGACCATCAGCGGCGAACTCGACCGAGTCCGGGCGGCGAGGACGACGCCGTCCGCCGCGCGGATGCCCACGACGGGCGCGCCGCGCTTGACCGCTTCACGTGCGTATTCGACCTGGTAGATGCGTCCGTCCGGGGAGTACAGCGAGGTGCCCCGGTCGTACGCTTGCTGGTTAGAGTTGTTCATCGCGTATCACCGTCGGTTCGACCTGTCCGTACGAGGACGCTGCCGGTCATCGGACCCGTCTACGAGGCCCGCCCGGAAAAACTCTCGCTAAGGCGAATTTTTGCAGATATCACTGCCCGTCGGGACACTCAGAAACGGTGATACCCGAGATTCACCGCCCAGCGGCGCGCTCTCGCGGTTACGACTCTCGCCGTCGGTACTCGACGAAGTCGAAGGCGTCGTGCTCGTCGCGCTCGACTTCGGTCCAGGAGTCGCGGTCGAACGCCGGAAACTCGGTGTCTCCCTCGAACGTCTCGTGAAGCTCGGTCAACACGAGTCGGTTCGCGCGCGGGAGAAACTGCTCGTACACCGTCTCCCCGCCGATGACGAAGATGGGTTCGTCACACTCGCCGTCGCAGACCGCCTCAGACGCTCTCTCCAACGCCGCATCTACCGACGCTGCGCGGACCGCGCCGTCCGGGAGGTCCATCTCGCGTCTGCTCAGTACGACGTTCGTCCGCCCCGGCAGCGGCCCGCTGATCTGTCGGACGATGCTCTCGTACGTCCGCCGGCCCACGACGACCGGGTGGCCCGTCGTCGTCCGCTTGAAGTGTGCGAGGTCGTCGGGGTAGTGCCACGGAATGTCACCGTCGGCCCCGATGACGCCGTTTTCGGCGACGGCGGCGATGAGGACGAGTTCCATCTCGGCTACGGCGCGAGACGGTTCTTCCGGTTGCGCATCCGCTCGTTGTAGTACTCGAACGTGATGGGACACCACTCCTCGGCGAGCTCCAGCACCGACTCGGTGAGTTCTCGAATCTCCCACTGGGCGTCGGCGGCGGCGCGCATGTCGGCGACGTGCATCAGCATCCGGACGTTCATCGACATCACGATGTTGACCTCCGTGCCGATGGGGAGGACGAACCGCGCGTCCTCCGGCGGCATGCCGAGGTCCAGCAGTTCCTGGTAGTCGGCGACCGAGCGACTGACCGACTCGCGGAACAGTTCCTTGCGCTTCTCGACTGTCTCCCCGTCGACCGCGCCGGTTTTCTGATTGCGGCCGACCCAGTTGGGGTCCGACGCCGACGGCGGCGTGACGACCATCTCGCCCGCGGCGACGTCCTCGGGGTCGACGTCGTCGAAGGCGACGTACCGCATCGACTGCACGTCGAAACTGACGTGTCGGTGCCGCGTGATCTGCGCCATGCAGGACCGACTGACGCCCTCGATGGCGAACGTCGCCTGCGGGTGCTCGAACGGCCCGAAGTGGCCGTGGCTCAGCAGGTGACCGATGAGCGTCTCCATCTTCTCTCTCTCGCTGTCGCCGTCGACGGTCTCCATCGTCTCCTCGAACGACTGACTGCCGACGAATCCCGCGGAGTAGTCGTTTCTCGCGCCCTTGCAGACGAGTTTCTCCGGGTTCGGCGTGGCTTCCAGCAGGCGTACGTCCATATCCGAGGGGAGGTGACTCAGGGCGCAAAAAGGGCACCCATTGTCGTCAGCCGTCGACTGTTCCCGCGGCGGACCGATGGAGTCGAGTCCTCCCCGCGCGAATCGAGCGTATGAGCTCCAACCTCGCGGAAGGCGTCTCCGCCTTCACGAGCAACGCATTTCTCGTCGAGGGCGAGCGGACCGTCCTCGTCGACGCCGGCGCGAACTTCGATATCGTCTCTCGAATCCGCGAACGAGTCGACGAAACCGACGACCTCGACGCCGTGATTCTCACTCACACGCACCCGGACCACGTCGGAAACGTGGACGCGGTCCGCGACGCTTTCGACGCGGAGACGTGGGGATTCGACCCCGACCAACCGGCGGTCGACAACGTCATCGAGGACGAATCGAGGGTGAGAATCGGCGACGACGATTACGTCGCGCTCCACACGCCCGGGCACAAGAACGACCACCTCTGTTTCTACAGTGGGGACGCGAGCGCGCTGTTCGCCGGCGACCTCGTCTTCCAGAACGGCGGCTTCGGGCGCACCGACCTGCCGGAGGGTGACCGCGACCTGCTGATCGAGAGCATCGACCGCTTGCGGTCCGTCGTCGACGACTCTCTCGCGGCGATGCACGTCGGCCACGGCCCGAGCGTTACCCAACGACCGTACGACCACGTCGAGATGGCCGCCCGCGCGGCGAGGCTCGGATAGAACTCAGCGCTCCGCCGCCTCGACCAACGCGTCGTACGCTTCGGCGTGGGCGTCGGCGACCCGTTCGGGGTTCCCGCGCGCCTCGTTTCCGAGCGCTCGCAACCCGACCGTCGACAGCGGTTCGAGCATCCCGACGACGCTGTCGACGTACTCTTCGAGTTGGCCCTCTCGGGGGCCGCCGCTGGCGGCCTCGCGGGCTTTGAGGTATCGAGCGCCGTCGTAGATTCGCGCCCGCCCCGGTTCGACGACGGCGACGGCGTCGAACGGAGCGTCCGAGAGCGGAACGGCGATATCGGCGTACGACTCCACGACACTCGTCTCCGTCGCGGCGACGCGTCGGGCGAGACGTTCTGCGGCCGGCACGTATCGCTCGCGCATCACCTCGTTGAACCCCGAAAGCGAGTCGACGCGACGGGCGTCGTCCAGCGGAAGCGAGTCGAGAACTTCGTCGGGCAGGAGTCCCTCCGCCTCGGCGTCGGCGTTGACGACGAACTCCGGGCCGGCCTCCCCGGTCACCCTGTCGACCAGAAACGTTCGGCCGCTCTCTCCGAGCAGTCCGGTTTTGCCGGGCGTGGGCCGCCAGAGACGGTGGACCGGATTGATGGTCTCCGGTTCGACGTCGCCCGCGCTCGCCGCCGCAAGTTTCTGGGCGTCCTTACCGTACAGTCGCCCGGCGTCGCCCGATGCACGGACATCGTCGTGGTCGAACCAGTAGTCGTTGCCCGCGCGCGGTTTGAATCCGACGGGCGCGTAGCCGTCGCGTCGGAGCGACGCGAGCAAGCCGACCGAGAACGTCGTCTTGCCGGCGTCGACGCGGTCACCGCCGGCGACGAGGAGGCGCATCCCTCAGTCGTCTCCCTCGCTTTTCAGCCCGTAGTAGCCGGGTTCCTCGTCGCTCGGCGGTTCGGCGACGACCATCTCGTCGGAGTTGCGCATGATCCACGGAATCGCCCAGTCGAGCAGGATATCTTCGATCCCTTCGTCGATCTCGGCGTCGGCGTCGAGTCCCTGCAGCAGGCGGGCTATCTCGTAGACGGTGTACAGCTGGTCGGCGTCGAGCAGTTCCTCCGGCGTGTAGAAGTCGCACGGAAACAGCTCGTCGAAGTCGGATTTCGGTCGCGGCATGGCCCGAGATACGCCAGCCCCATCGTAAACTCCTGTGGTCGAGCGACGCCACCTTCTGTTTCGCAACTCGTCTCGGAGCGTCCCTCGGGGTGGGACCCATTTCGGATCGCTCGACGGAGTGGAACCGCTCGGCCGGCCGACCGCGTGTGACGCTCGTCTGACTTCTGTCCAATCTATCGCAAAAATGATTATGGCACCCCGGCGAATGGAGGTAGTATGAGCGACGCGACAGAGCGACTCCTCGCTGCGATTCGGCGATTCGGCGACGGGTCGCTCAGAGACGTCTGGCTGTTCGACCAGTGGACGCACGAACAGCTGTACGTCCGCTCGGACGTCGCGGACGACCTCTCGGCGCTCGACGTGGGCGCGCTCGTCGACAACGAGCGCTACGGCTACGTCACCCGAGACACCTACGAGTCGCTGTTCGCCGACGAGTACGCCTACACGGTTCGCGGCTTCGAGCACACCGAACAGTTCAGAACGTTTCTCGCCGACTGCGACCACCGCGTCGGCGTCTTCGCCGGATTCGACCGTCGAACCGGCGGTCACGACTTCGCAAAACTCCACGAGGATATCGTCGCCGCCGTCGAGCAGACGCCCGTCGAGGAGTTCATGCCGAGCACCTGCGACTGAGCCGTCGGCGAAACCTGCTTCTCCGCTCGATTCACCCGTCGCTCGGCGAGCGGCGGCGGCGTCGAAAAAATTGTCGGGGTTGCGGCGTTACTCGAACAGTTCGACGGCCTGGTCGTAGCGGGCGCTGGGCTCGTCCCAGTCGACGACCTCGAAGAAGGCGTCGATGAAGTCGCCGCGCGCCGGACCGTAGTCGTAGTAGTACGAGTGCTCCCAGACGTCGAGCGCGACGATGGGGTGACTTCCCCAGAGCGCGCCCTGGTCGTGCTTGTCGACGACGACGTTGCGGAGCTGGTTCGAGAACGTGTCGTAGACGAGAAGCGCCCAGCCGCTGGCGTTCTTCGCCGCGGCCTCGAACTCGCCCTTCCAGGCGTCGTAGGAGCCGAAGTCCTGCTCGATACGGTCGGCGAGGTCGCCCGACGGCTCGTCGCCGCCCTCCGGCGACATGTTCTGCCAGAACAGGTCGTGGAGGATGTGGCCGCAGCCGTTGTGGGTGACGTTGCGCAGCGCGCTCCCCGACGAGCCGAAGTCGCCTGACTCGCGGTTCTCCGCGAGCGTCTCTTCGGCCGAGTTCCAGCCGTTGACGTAGCCCTGGTGGTGGGTGTCGTGGTGCCACGTGAGCACCTGCTCGGAGATGTGCGGTTCGAGTGCGTCGTAGTCGTACGGGAGTGGGTCGAGTTCGTGACTCATAATGATACCTCCAGTTTGAGTGATACTCTGGAACGGTGTTAAAGTTTGAGGAAGGGTATGATAGCACGCGGCACGTTCGGTGGGATCGGGGTCGCTCTCGACCCTTCGAACCGACTCACCGACAGACTCATCGACGAACTCGCCGGATAAAAGAGAGAGCCGCTGATGACGCGAACGGACGCTTCAGTGGGTGTGCTGGCCGAGCAGATCTGCGTTCTGCGCCTGGTCGTAGCGTTCGGCAACGTCGTCCCAGTTGACGACGTCCCAGAAGTTATCGACGTACTCGCCGCGGCCGTTCTCGTACTGGAGGTAGTAGGCGTGCTCCCAGACGTCGAGCACCAAAAGCGGCGTCACGCCCTGCGGCGTCTGGTTCTGGTGGTTCTCGGCCATCGTCACGATGGGCTTGTCCGCGATGTGGTCGTACGCGAGGAAGCCCCACCCGGAGCCTTCGACGCCCTTGGCGGCCGCCGAGAAGTGGTCCTTGAACTGGTCGAAGCCGCCGAAGTGCTCGTCGAGGGCGTCGGCGAGTTCGCCGCCGGGTTCGCCGCCGCCGTCGGGCGACATGTTCTCCCAGAAGACGGTGTGGTTGACGTGTCCCGAGAGGTTGAACGCGAGGTTTCGTTCGACGCCTTTGATGTCGCCGTAGTCGCCGTCGCTCCGCATCTGCTCCAGTTTCTCGAGCGCCGAGTTCGCGCCGTCGACGTAGCCCTGATGGTGCTTGTCGTGGTGCAGTTCCATGATACGCGCGTCGATGGACGGTTCGAGCGCGTCGTAGTCGTACGGGAGGTCCGGAAGTTCGTAGGTTGCCATTCCGTGAACGTACTCAACGAAGAGACGATTAAGCGTACTGTCTTCTAACATTATCGAAGACTGTCTTCGATAGGCGTCTCTCTCGTCGTCGAACGGATTCGCGGCCCCGTCCGCCGAACTCCGCTGTTACAGTTCGGGGTCGCACTCCGGAACGTCGTCGCTGCCACGCAGCCGACGAAGTGGATAGATAACCTACCCCCTCTCGCGCCGCTATCAGTCGCTCGACGTCGGCGATTCGTTCGGGTGCCGCCGGAAGTTCGCACCGTCGTCCGGGTCGCGCGCTGCGTCCGCCGCCTGCGGGTTGTCCGCCGGGAGCGTCGGCACCTCGACGGTGACCGCCGACCCCGTCGGGTCGTTCTCCTCGAACTCGACGGTACCGTCGGCGATGCCGACCGCCCACGTGACTAACCAGAGGCCGAGGCCGCTGCCGTGGTCCAGCGCCGTCTCCGTCCCGCGTTCGAGCACCGCCCGCTCGTGGGCGTCGATACCCGGACCGTCGTCGGCGACGACGAGACGAACGCGTCCATCGTCGACGGTGGCGCTCACCTCGACGGTCGGGGTCGCGTCGGCGTTGTGTTCGACCGCGTTCTCGACGAGATTCGAGAGCGCCGGGCCGAGCACCGCGTTCACGTACACGTCCTCGGGCAGTGTTTCGACGCGGACCTCCGCATCCGGGAATCGGTCGGCGACGTCGGCGGTCCGTTCGGCCGCGAGGTCCGAGAGCGGCACCGTCCGCGGGGCCCGGCGAACCTGATCGAAGATATCGACGATCTGCCTGGCTTTCTCGCCCATATCCGCGATGGCTATCGCGCGTTCCTTGATTATCTCCGCGCGGTCACTCTCGGGTCCGTCCTCGTCGGCGACCAGATCGGCGTAGCCGTAGATGACGTTCGTCTCGTTGCGGATGTTGTGCCGAAGCGCTCGGTTGAGCACTTCGAGGCGCTGCTGGTGACGTAGGTGCTCGTCGACGTTGTGATAGGAGATGACGCGGCCGACGTTCCGACCGTGGAAGTCGCTGACCTCCGTGACCGTCACGTCGTAGTGCCGCTGGCCGTTCCAACCGTCGACGGTGACGTGCTCGGAGGAGGTTCCGACGCTCGGGACGTGGTCGTACTTCGGGAGCACGTCTCGGGCGGGTCGACCGAGCGCCGCGCGGGCCGTCGTCCCGAGCATCTCGGTCGCGCTCTCGTTCATGTCGACGACGTAGTCGTGGTTGTCGACGACGACGGCCGCGTCCTGCATACGCTCGAAGACGAGTCGGCGCGCCCGGCGGTTCGGAGCGGGGCTGGTGCCGAGCAGTCGAAATTTGGTGAGCGCACTGAGATACGCGACGCCGGAGATTGCGAACGCGACGGGCGTCGGGTCGAGTCCCGAGATCGGAATTGCGCCGTACAGAAAGAGGATATTGCTCACCCACGGCACGATAGTCCCGATCAACAGTGCGACGCTCTGCCCGCGGAACTGCGAGGTCTCGCTTCGGACGTAGCCGAGAAGTGGAACCGACCCGACCAGTCCCAGAAGGTACGTGTAACTGGCAGCCAGCCAGTACCAGGGGCCGCCGTCGCGCCGCAGTATCTCGGCGTCACCTCGTTCGACGAGTTCCGACCCTGTGTAGAGCAGGTTGTGGTAGTCGCCCGTCGCCGCTAGCACCACCGTCACGACGGGGACGACCGACAGAAGAGCGACGTACTTTGGCCGGACGTACTGGTCGCGGCCGGTGTACTCCATCGCGAACAGCACCCACGCGACGGGGATGACGACGACGCCGACCCACTGGATGTCGGACCAGAACGTCTTGGCGGCGAGCGTCGTCGCCTGCAGTTCGAACGCGAAGAACACCGACCACCAACTCTGTCCGGCCAGCATCGCGACCAGCGGCGTCGCTCCCGGTTCGGGCCGCTCACGCCAAGCGAGCAGCGCGGCGGTTAATCCGATACCGACGGTGGCGAGTACGACCACGTACAGTTGGCTCAGTGCGCTCACCGGCGTACTCTCCGATACAACTGCTCACATATTAACTTCCCGACGAAAGTCAGTGCTTTCGACGCGTGCTCGCCCGACGCCACAGTTACGAGATATCCGTCTCGGTTTCAGACGAAGACGACTGTCGCGAGGGTGCCGCCGACGAGCAGGTACTCACACTCGGACGCGAGCGTGAGGAGTTCGTAGTCGTCCATCCGTCCGATACGGGAGACGAGCAACGACGAGTACGCGACACCGACTCCGAGCGCCGCAGCGACCGCGGACGGGAGGAGACCGGTCCCGGCCGCGTAAGCGACCAACACGAGCGAGAGAAGGTCGACTCCGTACAGGGCGTATCGCGTGCCGCGGACGCCGAGGACGAGCGGGAGCGTCGACACGTCGGAGGCTCGGTCGCTCTCGGTGTCGCCGACGTTCGGTAGTTCCGTGTCGACGAACGACCGCAGGAAGAAGTAACAGAAGACGACGGCGGCGGCGGGGGTGGACACGCGCCCGGCGAACGCCAGCGGCAGGAACGTCAGGGTGACCGCCCACGCGAACGCCACGACGGCTGTGTTGACGACGAGTACGTCCTTGAACCGAGCGAAGCGAACACCGACGTCGGGTACCCAGTCGGAGGCGTACAGGACGCCGAACATTCCCGGGAGGAGGGTAATCGCCAACGCGTACGGACCGCCGAGCACCGACAGCGCGACGGCGAGTCCGTAACAAACCGACGCCATCAGGTACAGTACGTCGCGGTGGCGTCTGATGAAGGCGGCCTGACGCGGGTTCGACACCTCGTCGGCGTCGACATCGACCAGTCGGTCGTAGGCGTAGACGGCGAACGTCACGAACGCCACGACGACCGGCGCGGGGTTCGCTTCGATACCCAGAAGCATCATCACGATAGCGAGCTCCACCGCCGCGATGACCGCGAGGTACGCCGAACTGTACATCAGAGCGTCGCCCGCCCGTTCGCCGTACACTGTCATCCGGTCGACGACTCGCTCCCACCACGCTGCTGTCCTCTCCGTGTCTACCGTCTGCTGTGAACTTTCGTGTGTCATTGGTCGCCCGTAGCTCGACGGAGGAGGGCGTTCGGAGGGCCCGAATCCGTCGTCTCGTTCTGTGAGAGTACCCACTCCATTATAATCAATCACCGTCTAACTGGAATCTGTCTCCGGCAGAGGCTACACGAACGCGTTCTGTGCCCTCCAGAACTCGCTCTGGGCGTGCCAGATACGGAGAGTACGGGCCTCTTCCCCCGATTTTCGAATGGGTCGATTCTACTCGTCAACCTTGCCGCAAGCCCGACGATGGTCGTCCCGTCGAGAACGCGGCTCCGCCTACGCTCGATTCGCTCGTGTCCGTTTCGTCTCCAGTGGGCATCGTGTTCGGTAGTCAGCTATCCGTTCGGAAAACTGCTCGATAAAAGATACTGTAGCCGTCGACTGTGAGAAACCCCGTTACCGTTGTCGTGAGGAACGGCAGACAACCGACTGGCCGTTCACCGGGGCTTATCGGTGGTCGCCCTTTACACGACTCCATGCGCGCGATTCGTGTAACCGAGTTCGGAGGAACTGACGTGCTCGACCCCGTCGATATCGAGGAACAGGACCCCGGTCCGGGCGAGGTCCGAATCGACGTGAAGGCCGCCGGCATCAACTTCGCCGACATCATGCAGCGCCGCGGCCACTACCGCGGCGGCCCGGAACCGCCGTACGTTCCGGGGATGGAAGCCGCCGGGACCATCGACGCCGTCGGTGAGGGCGTCGACCGCGAGGTGGGCGACCGAGTCGTCGCCATGACCGGCGGCGGCGCGTACGCCGAGAAGGTCGTCACACCCGCCAACGGCCTCTTCGACGTGCCGCCGGGGATGGAGTTCGCCGAGGCCGCCGGGTTCCCCGTGCAGTTTCTCACGGCGCACTGCTGCCTCCACGAGTGGGGCGGACTCGACTCGGAGGATGCGGACGAGCGGGTGCTGATTCAGGCTGCCGCGGGAGGCGTCGGCACCGCGGCCGTCCAGTTAGCCGCGGCCACGGGCGCGGAGTCGTTCGGCACCGCTAGCAGTCAGGAGAAACTCGATCTCGCGGCGCGTCTGGGGTTGGACCACCCCATCGACTACACCGAAGAGGCGTTCGAGGAGGTAATTGAGGCCGAAACCGATGGCAAGGGTGTCGACCTCGTGCTCGACGGTGTCGGCGGCGACGCGTTCGACGCCAGCCTCGACGCGCTCAACTATCGCGGCCGACTCGTTACCTACGGTGTCGCCAGCGGCGACCCCGCGCAGGCGGACACGACGCGCCTTTTGTTCGAGAACAAATCCGTCGTCGGCTTCCACCTCGGCCGCGCGATGCAGCGCGACCCCCAGTCGGTGCTGAAGGCGGTGCCCGAACTTACGGAGTTGCTCGCCGAGGGCGAGCTTGAGGTCGTCGTCGGCGAGCGATTCCCGCTCTCTGCGGCCGCCGACGCCCACGAGTACATCGAGAACCGCGAGTCGACCGGGAAGGTCGTACTCGAACCGTAGGACGGTCGAACTCCAGGGATTCGCTCCGAGTGAAGACGACCCACACACCTATGCTACCGGAGGCGAACGACCCAGTATCGTCCGCGGACGGACGGTGAGTCGATTCGATGACATCTTCACTACTCGAACGCGTCCGAAAACCCGAGTACGTCGGCGAGAATCGCTGTGCCCCCTGCACAGCGGTCAACATCGCCATCGCGGGCGCCGTTACGCTACCGGTGGCTGTTCTCTCGCCGCCGGTCGGGATCGCGGCCTTCGCCGTATCGCTGGCGCTCGTCTACCTCCGAGGCTACCTCGTCCCAGGAACGCCGGCGCTCACGAAACGCTACGTCCCCGACTGGCTCCTGCGGCGTTTCGACAAGTCCGAACACGCGAGGTCGATGCGGCCAGCGGCGGTGGCATCCGACTGGGACCACGACGTCGACCCGGCGACGTTCGACACCGAGACAGTTGACATCGAAACGCTCCTCCTCGACGTCGGCGCGCTGCGAGACGTCGACGCCGACGTCGTTCTCGACGCGTCGTTCGAACGGGCGTGGTATCACCGAATAGACGCGCTTCGTGACGGCGACGGCGGCGTCGACCAACTCGCCCGAACCGTCGGCGTCGACGCCGACCGGGTGTCGCTGAGCGACCATGGCAACGCCGTGGCCGCGTGGCTCGACGACGACTGGTTGGGGCAGTGGGAGTCCCGAGAGGCGTTTGCCGCCGACATGGCCGCGAGCGCGGAGCTCGACGACAGAACCGACGTCTGGTCGCGACTCTCCGTCGACGTTCGGGGCCAAATGCTCAGCGGTCTTCGCGCCTGTATCGAGCACTGCCCGGCCTGCGGCGGTCCGGTTGACCTCGGTACGCACGCCGTCGAGTCGTGCTGTCGAAGCTACGACGTCATCGCGGCGGCCTGCGAGCACTGCGAGGTGCGGTACTTCGAGGCCGAGTACGACGCGACAGACGACGCGTTCGTCGACTGATCGACACCGCGTCGCTGGCGGCGAAGAAATCAGAGAGAAGAGATTGTCGATGCGTGTGAAACCGAGGAGGTTCCACCACCTTCACGTGTGCTGTATGGCTGCTCAGACCGTCAGCACCGACAATCGGTTTCCGATACAGAGTAGTCGCTGATAACTATTTTGATACGAGATTGGTTACGAAACTTACTGGCAACCGTTCTTTCGCCGCGAGCGATATCACTCGGCGCTGTACCAGAGCTCTGAGCACCTGCTATTGTTTGGTCCACAGTTGGTACAGCGCCGAGCAGGCGAAGAGATCCACGACTCCCTCTGACGAGGCGAACGCCGTGAAGCCCGCCCGGCGAGTGTCCGGCAGACGATGGACGTACTCGCCTCGAACGGTCGTTTCGTGGTTCGCACTCCGTGCCGATGCCCCGACGCGAAACGCCCTGTTCGTGCTCTGGCATCTGTTACTGCTGATTCTCGTCGTCGGCCTCGCTCTCTAGGAGGGAGTCGACCGAGGGAGGCGATTCGAGCGACGACCGCCGGCCGTCCAGAACCGAAAAGCGCTCGCCACGGCGTCGTTCCAACCACGCCAGAAGCCGCGCGGCCCACGCGAGTTTCTTCGCTTTCATCTCGTCGACCGTCGGGTCGTCGAACTGCCAGCCGGCGAATCTCAACTCTCTGGCTCCGAACTCGTCGGCCAGAAACGCCGCCCGGTCGCCGTCGGTGAACCCGCCGTAGTCGACGACGGGGCCGACGGGGGCCGCCTGCGTCGTCGCCAGTACGTGCTCGGAGTCGAACCGTGGCACCCACTCGCGAATCGCGGGTCGGTTGTCCCCGTGGGCGTGCGCTGCCACCGGGGTTCCCTGCCGGGTCAACTCGCGGGCCGTCTCGGGGTTTTTGTCGAGGTCGGTTACCATGAGGTCGACGCCGACGCCGTGGTCACGCAGTACGTCGGCGGCCGTCGAGGCGGCGAAGACGTAGTCCGCGTCGGCCGCGCGGTCGACCTCGTCGGGGAGCGACGGCGCGGCACCGACGACGGCGACGCTCGCCCCCTCGACGACGCGGAGACGTGACTCGTCGAACGGTTCGGCGAGCGCCGCCAGGTCGTCGCGGGCGCGTTCGTCGGCGCTCCGGTCGAAGCCGAAGTCGGCGAGAATCCGCTCGTAGACGGGTTCCCAGGCGTCGAAGTTCACGCTTCGCCCCGGTCGAGTCGAGGGTGCCGCCGCTGGCGAAGCGAGTGCTCGGCGGTAATAATACTGTATGGGCCGGAGTGGCACCAAGTACCCCTACCCGCGTGCCGTTCCGGCGTCCACTTCCTCGGTTCAAGCGCGTCCGCCATAAGTTTTCTCGTACGTGAATGTTTCCGCTATCTCCGACAGGACGGCGTCGAGGGGTTCCGAAACGCCGTATGCCGCGTCAGCAGTCCGGACGAGTGCCCCCGCCGTCCCCACTAGCAGCGTCCGACCGCTCTCGCCGCCGACGAGCATCGCCCCTGACTCCTTCGTCGCGGCGACGAGTGCCCCGCGCTCTTCGGGCGACAGCGACGCGAACTCGAAGACGTTCGAGACGGTTTCGGGCGCGGCGTTCGGGTCACCTCCGACGCGTTCGATGTGGCGGGCCGCCTCCCGCGGCGTCGTCACGTCGAGTTCTCGGACGGAGACTGCACCCTCTCTGCGGACGCGTTCTCGCGCGAACGCCGCGCCGACCAGCGCCGCGTCGCGCGTCTCGGCGACGTCGTGGGTCCGAATCACGTGTGCGCCGCGTTCGACGGCCATCGAGGTGGCCGCGAGACTCACCGGCAGCGCCTCCTCGGTGGAGCGACCGGCGAGTTCGCGGAGGAAGTTTTTGCGGTTGACGGAGACGAGAACCGGCTGGCCGAAGCCGCGGAACTCGCGGAGGCGGCGGAACGTCTCGCGGTCGTCTTCGAGCGTCTTCTCCTCTGACCACCCGCCGAACGCCGGGTCGACGATGGTCTTGTCCGTCAGACCGCTCTGCTTCAGCGCCTCGTAGATGTCGTCGACTCCCTCGACCGCTCCGGGCCGTTCGAGGTCCGGCGGACTCGCCATCTTGACGACGGCGACGTCGTGGGCCTCGCACACCTCGGGCATCTTCGGGTCGGCGAAGCCGCAGATGTCGTTGACCATCTCGAAACCGCGCGAGAGCGCCTCGTCGGCGACTTCGTGGTACCGCGTCTCGATGGAGAACACCGCGTCGCCGGAGACGTGCTCCAGCGTCTCGATGGCGGTATCGAGGCGGTCGAGTTCCTGTTCGGCCGTGAGGACCTCGAACCGCTTGTTCGCCGATTCGAGGCCGACGTCGACGATGTCCGCGCCCCGGCCGATGAGCGCATCGTCGACGTAGTCGGCCGCCTCTTCGGCGTCGTCGAAGACGCTCGGCTCGTACGGCGACTCCTTCGAGACGTTGAGTACGCCCATGATTCGGGGCGGATAGTCGTCGCCGATGCCGAGACCGGCGGCGTCCACGTTTCGCATGTCTCTGTCGTAGAACGCATCCGTGATAGGCAGTCCGGTGTCGGTAGTCGGCGTCACAGTCGGTCGCTTCGCCCCGGAATGGCGTCCATAACTATCAATCAATTATCCGAAGCGTGTGCAATGAACTGGACGCCGGATACGGCGCTTCGCCGTCGGATGGTACGGACGCTCGTGTTGCTCGTCCTCGTCGCGGGTCCACTCGTGCTGCTACCGTTGGCGGTCATAGTCGCTATCTTCGCCGGCATCTACACCATGTACGTCTCGGGAACGTGGGCGATTTCCATTCCGTTCCAGTCGATGACCGGCCGTGAGGTGCTGTTTTTCGTCATTATCGTGCTCACAATCCCGATGTTCTACCTCAAAATGCTCGAAAAGTTTGTCGGCGGACACTTTGCCGAACAGCGGCGGACGCTCCTCGACAGAAACCTCCACTACCCGAGTCGGTCGAACGCCGGCGAACTCCACCGCGCTGTCGAGTACGCCGCAAAGCAGTACGGCGTTCCGAAACCGGATGTCGAACTCGCCGAGACCGACGAGTTGCGGGCGTACACGCTCGGAGTCCGGTCCGAATCGACGACGGTGACCCTCTCGACGGGGTTGCTCAGGGAACTCGACGACGCGGAGTTGCGGGCGGTTGTCGCTCACGAACTCGCGCACGTCCGAAACCGTGACGTGGCCGTCATGACCGCGGTTTCGATGCCCGTCGTCCTCGCCGAAGAACTCAGTGACGAGCCGCTTCTCGGTCCCGTGCTGTCGGTCGTGACCGCCCCGCTGCGTCTCGTCGGCGAACTGCTGCTCGCGGATTTCTCCCGAGCGCGAGAGTTCGCGGCCGACCGCGCCGCTGCCGCCCTAACGGGCGACCCCAGCGCCCTCGCCAGTGCGTTCCGAAAACTCGACGGCGCGACCGTCGACACACCGGAGGATATGCGACGCCACGATGCCGCGTTCGGTATCGTCTCGCCGTACACCGATACGTCGACGGTGCGTTGGTGGAACAGACGCCACCTCCTTGCGACGCATCCCTCACTCGAAGAGCGTTTGAGCCGCCTTTCCGAACTCGAAAACGAACTCGAAACAGGGTCGCCGACGGAGTTATGAAACCTGAATGAACAGTACACGCATGGACCGGTCCCTCCTCGCTCGAATGGCGTTCGCCACCGCCCTCCTCGGCGTCGTCGCCCTCGCGTTCACCGTCGCACTCGTCGCAGGATTCGGCGCGCTCGCGGTGTTTTTCGGTTGGCCGATGGTTGTCGCGCCCGTCGGCGCTGCAGTCGTCCTCCTCGGCTTCGGTGCGCTCGAACTCACGCAGGGCGCGCGCGTCGTCCGCGAAGCCGACGCCTACGAAGTCGACGCCGACACCTCGCCGCGCCTCCACCGTATCGTCCGCATCGTCGCCCAGCAGGCTGACCTGCCGATGCTCGCAATCGCCGTCTCCGACGACGACGCCCCCGAGGCGTTCGTCACCGGCTACACCGCCGGCAGCGCGACGCTCGTCATCTCGCTCGGGATGCTCCGCGCGCTCGACGACGCGGAACTCCGAGCCGTGGTCGCCCACGAACTGGCGCACGTGAAAAACCGCGACGTGGCGCTGATGACCGCGATTTCGGTGCCGACGGCCGTCGCCAGTCGGTTGCACGAGCTTTCGAGCGCGACGAGCGAGCGACTCGTCGGGAGCGGCGGTGCGGTCCGCGGCCGCGGTCTCGTCGCCATCGTCGCCTTCCTCTCGGCTGTCGTCTCGCTCGTCGCCGGACTGTTCTCCTTTCTCGGCCGCTCGCTCATCGCCTCGTTCTCGCGGGTGCGCGAACTCGCCGCCGACCGCGGGGCCGTCGCGATCACTGGCGACCCCGCGTCGTTGGCGAGCGCGCTTTCGTCCATCGAGACGGAACTCGGCAAACACCCGGTCGAAGACCTCCGGAGCGCCCAGAGCGTCGCGGCGTTCACCGTCGTCTCCCCCGAGCAAGTCGAACCGGACGAACCGCTGATGCTCGGCGCGGAGGGCGACCAACCGGCGACGCTGACGTACTACTCGGACCGCTACGAGGCGTTCGTCTACCGGACGTTCCTGCGGACGCACCCGTCGGTGGGCGACCGGGTGTCGAGGCTTCAGGCGGCCGAGCGCGAGGTGCAAACTGCGACCCCACCATAACATATCTGAGAAACATAACGACTTTAATGTGGCTCGCATCTGTCAACGTATGTACACTGGACTGGTCGAAGCGACCGGCCGCATCTCGAAAACCGAACCCGCCGCCGAAGGCCGTCGACTCCGCGTCGAAACCCCTCTTGCATCTGACCTCGCCGTCGGCGACAGCGCCGCTATCAGCGGCGTCTGTCTCACCGTCGAACGCCGAAGCGACGACTGGTTCGAGGCGTTCGCCACGGAGGAGACACTCGCGCGGACGTATCTCTCAGACCTCCGCGTCGACGACGCGGTGAACCTCGAACGGCCGATGCCCGTCGACGGCCGGTTCGACGGCCACGTCGTCAAAGGAACCGTCGACACCACGGGCACTGTGGCCGAAATCCGCGAACAGGAGAAAGGAGTGGAGTTCGCCTTCGAGGTTCCCGACTCCTTCGCGGGTTATCTCGTCGAGAAAGGGGCCGTCGCCGTCGACGGCGCATCGTTGACCGTCGCCGACTACGACGACCGACGTTTCACGGTCGCGGCGATTCCGGAGACGCTTCGGCTGACGACACTCACGGAGAAGGACATCGGCGACCCCGTTCATCTGGAAGCCGACGTGCTGGCGAAGTACGTCGAGCGGCGGTTGGCGGTCGAAGCGGCGCAGTAGACAGTCGCCGCCGAAGCGTAGCGACCCCGCACCGCCGAAGTCACGTGCTTTTTATCCGCCGACCGGCTACGACCGCGTAATGGCGAAAGTGAGCGTCGGACTCCGCGGTTGGCGGTTCGAGGAGTCCGAAATCTTCACCGAGGAGGGCGAGTTCAAACCGCTCGACGAGATTCCGGAGGACCCCCGCCAGCGACTCCTCCGGCTCAGTATGCTCGTCGAGAAACCGTGTCAGGCCTGTTACCTCGTCCACGGAGAGGAGAACGTCGAGCGCTGCCGACAGGCGAAAATCGTCTACGGCGAACCACTGAACGAGGTCGTCCTCTGCGAGGTGCACGAGGCGGACTTCCTCTACTGGTTCCGCGAGGCCGGCGGCCGCGAGTTCGTCGGCGACGAACTGTTCCGCGACGAGTTCCAGGAGTGGTTCGCCGACGGCGGCCGCGCGCCCGACGGCTACGCCGGGATGGAACACGTCGACACCGACCCCGACAACATGCCGAGTCCGCCCGACGCGAACGAACTCCAGGAACGCATCAACGAGGAGTTCGACGGCGAGCGTATCGACCTGCGCGAGTACGGTCCCGACGCGGCGGAGGCGGGCGCGGACGGCGTGGACGACGCGGACGATGCGGACGACGAAGGCGACGAACCCGAGGAGTTGGACTTCGAGGGCGTCGACCTCGGCCAGCAGTACCCGCGGAAATGAGCAGGCAGAACCCCGTCGTCGTCGTCGTCGAACCGAAGACGCCCGGCAACATCGGCACCATCGCGCGGGCGATGAAGAACTTCGGTCTCTCCGAACTGAAACTCGTCGACCCGCCGGAACTACACCGCGACGGCGACGCCTACGGGTTCGCCGGTCACGCTCGCGAGGACGTTTTGCCGAACGCCGAGACGGTCGAGTTCGACGATGTCGTCGAGAACTACCACACTGTCGCCACCACGGCCATCACGAACGAGGACAGCCGTCGCCACGTCCGCTACCCGTTCAAGACGCCGGTCGAACTCCGCGAGAGCCTGAAAACCGTCGAGACGCGCACCGCGCTCGTCTTCGGCCGCGAGGGGACCGGCCTGGACAACGGCGAACTGGAGCGGATGGACGAGATCTGCTCGATTCCGGCGAGCGACGAGTACCCCGTGCTCAACCTCGGACAGGCCGCCACCGTGCTGATGTACGAACTGCGGGAGCTGACCGTCGAGGAGACGCAACTCCCCGACGTGGAGCTGTCGCGCGCGCCCGAGGAGGACATCGAGCGGTTCTACGACCTGTTCGACGACCTGCTCGACGCGACCGGTTACGACGAGCACAAACGCGACAAGACGACGCGGTTGGTGCGCCGCTTGGTCGGCCGGGCGCACCCGACCGACCGCGAAATTTCGACGCTCTTGGGCCTGTTCCGCCGGACGAACCGTCAACTTCGGCACCGACGCGACCTCTTGGAGGAGTACGACGAACCCGACCGCTGGCGGTAGCGCGAACTACTCCGGTTTTCGTCCGAACATCACCAGTCCGACCATCGAGAACACTTCCTCGTCGTTGCCGTTCAGCGTCGTCGTCCGCACGTGCGCGAGACCCCGCTCGTCGCTCTCGACTGCCTTCTCCAACACCTCGTTTCGCACCCGCAACACGTCACCCGGTCGCACCGGACGGTACCACCGGAGTTCGTCGACGCCCTTCGCACCCATCGAGGCCGCCTCCGAGAGGAAGCCGTCGACGAGCATCCGCATCGTCATCGACGCCGTGTGCCAACCCGAGGCGATGAGGCCGCCGTACATCGTCTCCTCGGCTTTCTCGGGGTCGACGTGGAAGAACTGCGGGTCGTAGCGCCCGGCGAACTCGATTATCTCGTCTTCGGTCACTTCGTACTCGCCGAACTCGGTCGTCTCGCCGACCGCGAGGTCCTCGAAGTAAATCGGCATGTCCGTCCAGACACGGGAGCGGCGCAAATAGCTTGCCCGCGTCGGAACCGCGCCGGACCGGTCACCCCGATTTCGCAGGTGACTGGCGACTCCTCCCGTCGACCGCCGCTTCCACAACCGTATTGCGTCGAGACTCCGAAGCGGGTGTATGGCGCGGTCAGACGCGGTGAGTTCGGACTGATGTCGAACCGACTGGGCGTCGATTCGCAGGTGCTGGCGCTCGCGCTGGCGAGGATGACCGAGTCCGTGGGAAATTCGTTTCTCATCGTCGTCCTCCCGCTTTTCATCGGAACTGAACTGGTTTCGGGCGACACCTTCGGGCTGACTGAGGTTGCGGTCACCGGCATCGTCCTCTCGCTGTTCGGCTTCGTCAACAGCCCGCTCCAGCCGTTCACGGGACGACTGTCGGACCGGACCGGGCGACGCAAGATATTCGTCCTCGCCGGCTTGCTCCTCATCGGCATCGCCAGTTTCTCGTACTCGCTGGCCTCCGCATACTGGCATCTCGTCGGGCTGCGCGTCCTGCAGGGGGTCGCCGGCGCGCTCATCATCCCGACGACCGTCGCGCTCGTCAACGATCTGGCGTCGGAGACGAACCGCGGCGGCAACATGGGGACGTACAACACGTTCAGGCTCGTCGGCTTCGGCGTCGGCCCCATCGCGGCCGGGGCCGTCGTCTCCGCCGGCCCGTACGCGATCGGCGTGGGCGGAACGCAGGTCCAGTTCAGCGGCTTCGACGCCGCGTTCTACTTCGCCACGTTCACCGCGACCGTCAGTTTCGTCCTCATCCTCTCGCTGATCCGCGACCCCGAGAACGTCACCGCGGACGCGTCGGTCGGCGAGGACGGCGGCGCGCTCGACGGCATCTCCGTGTTCGACCGCAGCGGACGGGGCGTGCTCGACCCGGTGTTCACGCTTGGCGTCGTCTCCTTCTTCATGGCCGTCGGTATCGCGCTGTTCGCTACGCTGGGCGACATCATCAACGCGCGACTCGACCAGGGGCCGACGCTGTTCGGCCTCCAGTTCGCGGCGTTCGTGTTGGCCCAGATATTTCTCCAAGTGCCGATCGGGCGAGCGACCGACTTCTACGGTCGGCGGAGATTCATCCTGGTCGGGATGGTGCTGTTGGTCCCGACGACGCTCGTCCAGGGCGTCATATACGACCCGTGGCCGATGTTCGCCGCCCGCTTCGCGCAGGGCATCGCGGGAGCGATGGTGTTCGCGCCCGCACTCGCGCTCGCGGGCGATCTCGCACCCGACGGCAAGTCGGGGACCACGCTCTCGGTGCTGACGATGGCGTTCGGCTTCGGCGTCGCGTTCGGCCCGCTGGCGGCGGGTTTTCTCGTCTCGTTCGGGTTCGTGGTCCCGTTCGCCTTCGGGGCGTCGCTGGCGGCCGTCGGCGCCGTCTTGGTCTGGACGCAGGTCGAAGAGACCGTCACGGCGCGACGCTCGCCGTTTTCGACTGACTAGCTCCGAGAGCGGGCGTACGGACCAGCCGTCGTCCCGCCGGTCGGCGTCGAGGGACGGTCGGTCGGCGTCGAGGGACGGTCAGTCCGCGTCCGGGTACGTGTCGTTGGCGGCGGGCACGTCGCGGGCGACGAACTCGCGGAGTGCATCGCGCTTCAGTACGGCGAAACCAGCGAAGATGGCGGCGAAGCCGACGAACGCGTTCGCCTCGACGACGTGACCGACGAGCGCCGCGCTCGCAAGCGTTGCGACGACCGGTTCGGCGTAGCCGACGAGGTTGATTTCGGTCGGTCCGGTCCGGTCGAGCAGCTCGAAGTAAAGGAGAAATCCGACGACGCCGGAGACGAACGTCAGGTAGATGAACGACGCGACGGCGACGGGCGTCACGTGAATCGCCGCTACCGATTCACCCCGGAGCGCGCCGCCGACGAACAGCGACCCCGCGCCGAGCAGCATCGCCCACGCCTCCATCGACACCAGCGGGAGGTCAGACTCCAGCGGCCGGGTCAGCACGGAGCCGAGCGCGAACGAGGCGGCGCTGAGGAACACGAGCGCGACGCCGAGCGCCGAGCCGAGTTCGAGCGCCGTCGGGTCGGGAGCGACGAGAACGACGACGCCGACGAGACCGAGGCCGAGGCCGGCGAGTTCGCCGGCGCTCAGCCCCTTCGAGGGGAGGAGCGCGCTCGCGCAGACGGCGGTGAGAATGGGCGTGAGGCTGATGACGACGGCCGCGACGGGTCCCGACACCCGCAGCTCGCCGAGATACAGCAGGCCGTGGTACGCGCCGATGAGGAACAGACCGGCGATGCTCACGACGAGCCACTCGTCGCGTCCCGAGGGGAGCCACCGGTCGCTCCTGGCGACGGCGTACGCGAAGACGACTGCGCCCGCGACGGCGTACCGCGCGCCCGCGAAGTACAGCGGCGGGACGTAGTGGAGGCCGACTTCGATGGCGACGAAGGAGGTGCCCCAGAACGCGGCGAGACAGGCGAACAACACTGCGGTCGAATGTTGGTGATAGAGACGACGGAGAGACATCGGTTCGTACTTCGTTCGTCTTTTCCGCATCTTCTTAAATTTGTCTACAATAGAATGGGTTACGGTCGAACGTGATAGTGTTGACCGGAGTGTCGGTTGGAGAACGGCGCTCTCGGTTCGAATCTGATTGGACGAAGCTCCAACCCGTCGGTCGTCGGTGGCTACATAGGGGCATCGTCCGAACTGACTGGCCATGGACGAGCGCGACATCACGCTTCTGAAGGCCATCTCGGACCTCGGGACCGGCAGTCCCGAACGCCTCCACGAAGAGACGGGTATCCCGGTGTCGACGATTCACTACCGGTTGAACAACCTGAAGGAGGACGGTATCATCGAGAACGACCTCTACGACGTGGATTTGGAGAAGTTCGGCCTCGGCGTCACGGTCATCGTCGAAGTGCTGGCCGATTACAGCGGGTCGTACGAGGACGTCGGCGGGAAACTCATGGAGATCGAGGGGGTCACGCAGACGTACTTCACGATGGGCGAGACCGACTTCATCGTCATCGCCCGCCTGACCGGCAGCGAGATGGTCGAACGACTCATCTCGGAGTTCGAGGCCATCGAGGAAGTCGACCGGACCAACTCGACGTACGTGATCTCGACGCTGCGCGACAGTCAACGAGTGCTCCAGAGCTACAGCGTCGAGACGCTCGTCGAGGAGCTCGCCGAGGAGTGACCGCGCCACTCGTCCGTCCCATCTCCCTCACTGTTCGACCGACGTATCGGTTCGCCGAGACGACACTCTGCCAGGGGTGGAAGCAGCCATATTTAGTGAGATACCCCGGGTTATTTCTCTCGGTCCCATACTGGGAGTGATGTCGGCACAGAACCACGTGAGCAACGCTTCGGCTCCAAGCGATTACTGCACCCTCTTCAACCCGTGCGTCGACTCGGTCGTCGAGGAACTCGTCCGGACGGTTTCGGCGCTTCGTGACGCCTCCCCCGTCGAGATTACCCCGCTGTACAGGGTCGTCGACTCCGACGCACTCGAAACGCTGTTCGACGAGTCAGCCACGAGAAAGCGACCGAGTCACCGGGTCGTCACGTTCGATTACGAGGGGTTCGAGGTGACGATTCGCAGCCCCGGCTGTATAGCCCTCGACCCCATCGAGGCGACGTAGCGACGCGGACCGACGAAATACACTGGACCGACGACTCACGACCCGATTACGGAACTGTAACGACCGACCGATAGAATCGAGACGCTTGCGACTCAGGCGCGCTTTTGGATCTCTTCGCGGAGCACGCTACTCACGACTTCGCCGTCGGCGCGGCCGCGAAGCGCGCCCATCGCTTCGCCCATCAGTCCCGAGAACGCGGCCATTCCCTCCTCCTCGACCTGTTCTTCGTTGCGCTCGACCACGCCGACGACGGCGTCGCGCACCTCGTCCTCGCTCACGCCCGAGAGGCCCGCCTCCTCGACGGCCGCCTCCGCCGAAAGCTGGGGATTCTCGGCCAGCAGCGCCAGCACCTCGTTGACGCCCTCCTTGGCGAGGTCGCCGTCGGTGACGAGTCTGATGACGGCCAGGAAGTGCTCGGCGTCGAGGTTCTCGACGGCCACGTCGTCGCGCCGCAGTTCGGTCACAGTACTCTCGACCAACCCGGCGACGAACGTCGGGTCCGCGCCGTCGCGGACGGCCCGCTCGAACAACGGCATCCGGCGGCCGTAGGCGACCTGTTCGGCGAGACCGGCGTCGAGGCCGAACTCCGCCTGATAGCGCTCGACCTTCTCGGTGAGCAGTTCGGGCACCTCGACTTCGGTGGGGTCGGGTTCGACCGGCGGCACGTCCGTCTCGGGGTACATCCGCGCTGCACCCGGCAGCGGCCGGAGGTATCGCGTCGTACCGTCGTCGTTCGCGCCGCGCGTCTCCTCGGGGACGCCTTCGATGGCGGCCTCCGCACGCGCCGCGGCGGCGTCGATGGCGAGGTCCGCGGTTCCGCTGTCGGCGGCGACGATGGCCACGGCGTCGTCGGGTTCCGCGCCGACCGCCTGGCGCAGCGCCGCGACTTCCTCGTCGGTGACGCCGTAGGCGGGCAGTTCGTCGGTGTGGAAGATGCCGCCCGCGCCGTGGCGCTTGGCGTGGTCCGACAGTTCGGTGCCGAGACGGCGGTCCGGTTGGAGTTCGCGGCCGACGAGACCGTCGAAGCCGGTGAGGCGGACGCCGGTTACTTTGCCGCCCGAATCCAGGGCACCGCGAATAACCCCGGAGTCGCTGTCGGCGAACACGTCGGTCACGTCCCGCGGGTCGCCGACGTGCGCGTCTCGCTCCTGCAGTTCGTCACGGATGGCCAAGAGTTCGACCTGCCGGCCGACCTCGTTGCGGACGATGTCGTCGATGTCGTCGAGGCTCTGGACGCCTTTCATCTCCACGCGCGCGCCGTCGGCGATGGAGACGTTCACGTCCTGTCGGATGGTGCCGAGGCCGCGCTTGACTTTGCCCGTCGACCGGAGCAGCATCCCGATGGTTTCGGCGGCCTCCCGCGCCTGTTCGGGCGAGGAGATGTCGGGTTTCGTGCCGATTTCGACCAGCGGAATCCCGAGACGGTCGAGGCTGTAGAGGACGCCGTCGTCGCGCTCTTCGATGCGCTGGGCGGACTCCTCTTCGAGCAGGAGGTCCTCGATTCCCACTGCGCCTTCGCTCGTTTCGATTTCGCCGTCCTGGGCGACGAGCGACGAGCGCTGGAAACCGGAGGTGTTCGACCCGTCGACGACGATTTTCCGCATCACGTGCGCCTGGTCGACGACCGACATCTCCATCAGTTCGGCTATCTGCATCCCCACGTCGAGCGCCTCGCGGTCGAGCTCCGCCGGCGGTTCGTCGTCCTCCTCGACGAGACAGGTGGTGTCGTAGGCCAGATACTCGAACTCGCGGTCGACGCGGCTCTCTTCCAGCGCCGCCTCGTCGATCTCGCCGAGTTCGCTCCGCGTGGGGTGGAGGTATCGCGTGAACGTCCGGGTCGCCTCCTCGGGTTCGCGGCGCACCGTCGGCGAGTCGCAGAACAGCTTCGTCGCGGTGTCGAGCTGCTGGTGAATCTCCAGCCCCGCGACGAGGCCGAGCTCCTCGTAGTCGTACTCCGTCATTGTCTCTCCCTGTGCGCGGGGGGCGTAAAAATGGTTCAGTCTCCCGCTCGCGGGACGTCGGCGGGAGGTCCCTCGTCGGTGAGGAGGCGCGAAAGAGCGTGAGTGATGAGAGCGTCCGACACGGGTCGCAGTCGATGTTCCGCAGGGCCGCAGTGAGTCGTTCTCGTGGCGATACGGTTAGCGAGGTGCGCTCAGGCGCGCCGAAGTCCCTCGCCGAGTCCTTCGGCGTCGCAGTCGTCCTCGGGGCACCGATAGTGCCAGCCGTCTCGGGTGGCCTGGCCCTCCGGGAACTCGGCTCCGCACTTTCGGCACAGCAACATGTCGCGGCCCTTCGACTCGCGTAGGACGTTCATCCCGACCATGAGGAAAAAATCACGTGCACACCCCATCAAGATGTCGCTTTTCGACGGTTTCGTGAACAGTTAGCGCGCCGTATCGCCGTCTGTCGGTTTCGTTTCGACGAACCGGTGACGAATGCGAACAGTCGTCGAACCCGGCCCTCCGTGCGGTCAGTCGTCGCCGAGGATGCCGCGGTGGGTCATCTTCTCGGGGTCGAGCACCTCGTCGGCCTCCTCCTCGGTGAGGTAGCCTTCCTCGACGGCGACTTGGCGGACGGTCTTGCCTTCTGCGAGCGCTTGCTTCGCCACTTTCGACGCTTTGTCGTAGCCGATGGCGGGGTTGAGTGCCGTCGCCAGCGCCATGCTCCGCTCGACCTGTTCGGCGGCGTACTCCTCGTTGGCTTCGAGTTTGCGGACGAACCGGTCGGCGAACACCTCCGCGGAGTTCGAGAGCAGTTCCGACGATTCGAGGAAGTTGTGCGCCAACACCGGCTTGTAGAGGTTGAGGTCTATCTGGCCCTCTGCCGCACCCGCGGCGACGGCGGCGTCGTTGCCGACGACCTGCTTGTGGACCTGGTTGACCGCCTCGGCGACGACCGGGTTGATCTTGCCGGGCATGATGGAGCTACCGGGCTGGTTCTCGGGCTGTTCGATCTCGCCGAGGCCGTTTCGGGGACCCGACGCCAGGAGGCGGAGGTCGTTGGCTATCTTGTTCATCGACCCCGCGACCGTTCGGAGCGCGCCGTGGGCCTCGCCCATCGCGTCGTGGGCGGCCTGCGCCTCGAAGTGATCGTCGGCCTCGCGGAACTCGATGCCCGTCTCCTCGGCGATGTACTCGGCCGCCCTCTCGGGGAACTCGGGGTGGGTGTTGAGGCCCGTTCCGACGGCCGTCCCGCCGAGCGCCAACTCCGAGAGGTGTTCGCGGGTGTGTTCGACGCGGCGGATGCCCTTCTCTATCTGCGTGCGGTAGCCGCCGAACTCCTGTCCGAGACGGACCGGTGTCGCGTCCTGCAGGTGCGTCCGACCGGTCTTGACGACGCCGTCGAACTCGGTCTCTTTCTCGCCGAGCGCCGCGGCGAGTTCGTCCAGCGCCGGAAGCAGGTCCTTCTCGACGGCTTCGAGCGCCGAGACGTGCATCGCGGTCGGGATGACGTCGTTCGACGACTGCCCGAAGTTGACGTGGTCGTTCGGGTGGACCTCGCGGGAGCCGATCTCCGCGCCGACGAGCTCGGCGGCGCGGTTGGCGATGACCTCGTTGGCGTTCATGTTCGACGACGTGCCCGAACCGGTCTGGAACACGTCGACGGGGAACTGGTCGTCGTGCTCGCCGGCGATGACCTCGTCGGCGGCGGCGACGATGGCGTCGGCTTTCTCCTCGGGGATCAGCCCGAGGTCGCGGTTCGCCTGCGCGGCGGCCTTCTTGACGACGCCGAGCGCGCGGACGAACCGTCGTCCGAAGGTGATCCCCGAGATGGGGAAGTTCTCCACGGCGCGCTGGGTCTGTGCGCCCCAGTAGGCGTCGGCCGGTACCTGCATGTCGCCGAGGCTGTCCTGCTCCGTACGGTAGTCGTCGCTCATGGTCGCCCCCACGTAGACTGAGGCGTAAAAGCCACCGATACCGGCTGTCCCACACGTGTACCGGTAGGGACTGAGCGGCCGTATTGTGGCGTCTCGACGCTCAAAACTCGCGAACCGCGAAGACGCTCGTGACCCGTCACAGGTCCGTCCGACGGTCAGTCGTTACACGTGGTGCTAATTCACTCGCAACCGAAGAAATCCGGGACAATACTCACCTATCGATGGGAGTCGGCGATCAACCTCTCCGACGCCGAGACCGGCGAGGCGCTGAAGAACCGGTCGCTCGAAGCGCTCGAAGACGCCGAACCGCGGCTCTGAGGCGTCAGTCCAGACTCCGCAGCGCCTCCCAACACGCCCCAACCGGGTGATAGCCCGGCTCGACGGCCGGCCCCTCGTCAGTGTCGACGTACTCGTTTTCACGCGTGAGTCGCGTGTACCAGTTTCCGCCGGAGGCGACGAAATTCGATTCGGCGTACGCCCAGAGGCGGTCGTACCACTCCAGATACCGCTCTTCGCCGCTCCCGCCGACGGCGTCCGACAGCGCCGCCGCCGCACCGATGGCTTCGGCGACCGGCCACCCGTACTTGTCGTCGACGACCGGCTTTCCGTCCCGGTCGAGCGTGTAGTAGAACCCGCCGTACTCGTCGTCCCAGCCGTCGAGTGCGGCCTCGAACAGTTCGGTCGCCCGCCGCCGGAGCCACGGCTCGTCGCCGTGTCGGGAGAGCATCGCGGTCAGCTTCGCCCACTCGGCGTGGTGGCCCGGCTGGTACCCCCACGGCCGGAACTGGTCGGCGGGGCTGTCGCGGTTGTACTCGAAGTCGTGCTCCCACTCTTCGGTGTAGTGTTCCCAGAGGCGACCGCCCGTCGCCTCCGCGAGGTCGACGGTCATCCGCCGCGCGATTGTCAGCGCCCGGTCGAGGTATCGGCGCTCGTCGGTTGCCTCGTACGCGCCGAGCATCGCCTCGCACATGTGCATGTTCGCGTTCTGTCCCCGATAGGGTTCGACGGGGTTCCAGTCGGCGTCGAGTTCGCTCCGGCAGAGACCGTACTCTTCCTCCCAGAACCGGTCGTCGATAACGTCGTACGTCGCTTCGAGGCGTTCGCGCGCGCCGGAGACGCCCGCCATCGTCGCTTCGGCGTAGGCGAGCAGAACGAACGCGTGGCCGTAACAGGAACGTCGCTCGTCGACGGGGTCGGTGCCCGAGAGGAGCCAACGATAGCCGCCCGTCTCGGCGTCGTGGTGGGCGTCGGCGAGGAAGTCCGCGCCGCGGGTCGCCGCGGAGCGGCACCATCCGAGGACGTCGGCGTCGGTGGCGTCGACGCCCGCCGTCGTCTCGTCGAGACGCGCGCCGCGGGCGAAGTTGACGACGAACCGCGCGGAGGCGACGAGATGTCGGGGTCCGGGGTCGTAGATGCGACCCGTCTGCTCGTCGAGCTGGGCCACGAAGCCGCCGCGGGCCTCGTCGACGCAGGTCGGATAGTAGAACGTCAACACGTCTGCGACGTGGCCGCGAAGCCACGCGGGGTCCCGAAACCGGTCGGTCATTGCTGTGGGACCCGACGCGAGCGCGGAGCAAAAACGTAGGGGCGCGGGTAGTCGAGGTGGGGCCGGAGTGGTCGGCCGAGACGCTACCGCGCGTCGTACTCGTCGGGCGTGTACGTCTTGATCTCCATCGCGTGGATGTCCGTCGTCATGCGCTCACCGAGGGCGTCGTACACCATCTGATGTTGCTGGACGAGCGACTTTCCCTCGAACGTCGGGGAGACGACGACGGCCGCGAAGTGGGCGTCCTCGTGGTTCTCGTCGGGGCTTCGCGGCCGCGATACGGTCGCCTCGGCGTCCTCGATACTGGCTTCGATGAGCTGCTCTATCTCGCTGAGATCCATGTGAGATGCGGGGCGCGCAACGACTAAAAACGACGCGAATGTTCTATGGACCGTTCTCGCAGGTCCGCCGGCCGGATACCCCCGACGGTCATGAGCGTGCGCCACGTGGCGGAGACGTCGGCGACGGGACGGTCTCTCTGCATCGAGACGTTTCTTGAGAACTCACCGCGGTCGACAGCCGTGTGACGGTTGCACAAACGTGTAAACTAACATTTATAATCTACCCGACTATCGTCCGTCGGAACCGGTCGGGCCGCGGTCGGTACGCCGCCTCCGGTGGTCAACCGTTTTGTAGCCGTAGCGTGAGCACCCGCCGTGTCGTCTGTCACCGACCGTGTTCGAGCGCACCTACTCTCGGAGGAGTCCACTCTTCTCGCCAGCGTCGTCGATTGCGCGGACGCCGTCGCCGCCGGGTGGCCCGACGAGACGACGACCGACCGCGGGCACGTCGTTCCCCCGCTCGAAGCCGTTCTCGCCCGCGCAGGTATCACCGACCGACTACCGGGCCTGCTCGCCCGCTGCGTCGACGCCGGGGGGTACCAGCTCGCGGCCCCGGCGGTCGCCGCACCGCCGTATGTCGTCATCACCGCGACGGGGCCGGTGCTCCGAGCGACGCTCGAACCCGGTCGCCTCGTGATTTCGATTCGCGTCTTCGAGGTCGAACGCGGCGACGGCAGCGACATCGACGCCGGCGACCCGCGGTACCGCCGCCGCGGCGAAACGCCCGACGAAATCGTCTCCGTCGAATTCAGATAATCAGGTCCAGCGGTCCAGTCCGGTCTGACTGAGCGCGTCGTCGATGCGGTCGAAACCGCGTTCGACCTCGTCAGCGTCGACTTCCCACTCCTCGGTGACGTACGCCCGCGCCGCCGAGATGTCGGGGTCGAGGTCGGTGTCGAACTCGTACTCGTTGGTGACCGGCGGGTCCAAAAACAGGTCGCGGATGCGGTCGGCGAACTCGACGTGTTCGCCGCGCGCCTCCAGCACCGAGAAGAGGTCGCCGTGTTCTCTCACCAACTTGAGCGCCGTCTTCGGGCCGATGCCGTCGACGCCGGGGTTGAAGTCCGTCCCGCAGAGGATGCCGACGTCGACGAGTTGCTCGTAGGTGAGGTCGTGCTCTTCGAGCGTCGCGTCGAGGTCCATCAGTTCCGGATTACCCGAACTAGTGAGCTGGCGGAGCGTCAGCGGCGCGCCGAACAGCAACGTGTCATAGTCCTCGCTGCCGACGTAGTCGGCGTCGCCGCGGCGGGCCATGTACGACGCCTGCGCCTCGCCCTCGGCGGGCGCTTCGACGTAGGGAACGTCGAGGAAGTCGAGCAACTCGCGGCTGGTCTGCTGGATGACGCTCGTCAGCCGCTGCGTGCGCGCTTCGAGGCGGGCGACCTCGATGTGGTCGCCGCGTTCGCGGGCGTCTTCGAGCAGCTCTTCGGCCTTCTCGCGTTGTTCGCGCCGCTCGGCCACCTCGTCGTCTTTCAACTCCGTCACGCCACCGTCGAAGACGAAGACGGGGACGAGATCGTGCTCGAAGAACTTGGGGAGGCCCTGGACGATGCCGACGAGGTTGGCGACTTCCTCGCCCCCGCTCGTCGTGTACACCTCGTCGCGGGTCCACTTGACGGTCGTCGTCAGATACCGGTAGAGCCAGTTGTGCGCGTCGACGGCGACGATTCTCCCGTCGAGGTCGTCGAACGACACCTCAGAGAGCGCCGCCAACTGGCGCAACGCTGCGTTTCCCATTGGCCGTCGTTAGACCGTCTCGGAGTTAAACGTCCGCCCTTCCGGGCGCGTCGATTCGTTCCGGCGGGTCGGCGTCGGCCCTCGATTCGAGAAACGTCCGCTCGTCGTCGCCGAGTTCGCGCTCTCGATAGACGTCCAGCCCGGACTGGTAGCGGCCGCGGTCGCCGTGGTCCGCATCTCCGCCGCTCTCGCCGCCCAACTCGCGCGCCAACACCAACTCCGCCAGTCCGGTCTGTCGACCCGTGTACGCGAATCCCGCTTTGTACAGCGCCTCATAGGCGAACGGGTTGTTGACGGCGATTCGGAGGCGGTGGAAACCCCGCTCCTTCACCCGCTCCGCGAGAAACGCGACGAGCCCCGGACCGAGCCCGTCGCCGCGGCGGTCCTCGCGCACGGTGACGTAGCGAATCCAGAGCGTACCGGGGTCGGTCCGGTCCTCGTTGAACGCGACGGCGGCGAGCACGTCGCGGTCGAACTCGTCTTCGTCGGCCGCTCCTCGCGCTTCCTCGGCCAGTGTCTCGTCGTCGACGCGGACGACCGCTTTCCCCGTGTTCGACATGACGAACTTCCCGGCGTAGCTGAACTGTCGGTAGTCGAGGCGCAGCGTCGGCCCGTCCGCCGGCCAGCCGAGCACGCGGTACTCCATACCGTTCGATTCGCGCGCCGCGACAAAGACCGTGTGGTCCGCCGTCGCGCCCGGTGGTCGCCGCCAGCGACTGCGAGCGAAACTCCGCACCGAGGACAGCGTGTCACACACTCACGTGCGAAAACGACAAACCGGACAATCATTAGGCCCCATGCAAATCTCCCGATATGGCCACCCAATCGGAATCGTTCTGGGACCAACGAATCGACCGGGGGACGTTGCCCTTAGCCGTCGGTGACGTGCTCGTCATCGGCCTCGTGCTGACGCTCGGCGTCATGATGCACAACGGCGGCGTCTCCTACCTCACGACCGACACCGTCGGTTGGGTCTCGACGCTCGTACCGTTCTACGTCGGCTGGCTCGTCTGCGCCCCGCTGGTCGGCGCGTACTCCGCCGGCGCGGGCGAGTCGGCGAAGGCGTCGATTCCGCTCGCCGTTCGGTCGTGGATACCCGCGGACATTATCGGTCTCGGCATCCGCGCCTCGCCGTTCTTCGAGGGCGGCGCGGACCCGATTTTCATCGTCGTCACGCTGGTCACCGTCGGCGTCGGACTCGGCGTCTGGCGATGGCTCGTGTTCAAAGTCCGCTGAAAACCAACTCCGATTCTTCCGACAGCCGACTCGAACTCAGACCTTCGACGCGCTCCGCGAGAGGTAGACGCCGACCAGCGACGCGACTGCGGCGAACGCCGCGAGCGTGACGAACAGCACCTCGGGCGAGGCGTATTCGAGAATCGCGCCCGCGATCGCGCCGCCGAGCGCGCCGATGCCGAAGACGCCCAGATAGGTGTAGCCGTACGAGAGACCGCGCGTCCCCGCGGGCGTGTACTCCGCGACGGTCGCTTGGTACAGCGGCTGGACGACGAACAGCGCGAAGCCGAGAATCGCGGCGACGACGAGTAGCGGGACGATACCCATGTTCGCCACCGGGAGGAAGACGAGCGCGAGAACTGCCAGTCCGGCGAACGCGCCGGCGATACCCTTCTCGGGGGCGTACCTGTCGGTTAGTTTCCCGCCCGCGTACTGGCCGAGAACGCCGATCATGAGCAGCCCCGAGTAGATGTAGCGCTCGGGGTTGAGTTGACTGTCGCCGGAGGCCTCGAGGCCGACCGACGCGAGCAGGTCGTCGGGGATGAACGCCGAGATCGACACGGGGTCGACACCCGGCAGCCCCGCCAGCAACTGCGGCAGGAACGTGAGAACGCCGCGGTAGTACAGTCCCGAGCACATCACGACGACGAAGACGAAGACGAAGCTGCCGGCGAACAGCCGTCTCGACTCGGTGACGAACTCCGCCCACGACTCGACGCCGGCGTCGGCCTTGGAATCGCCCCCGCCGTCCGTCTCCACGGCTGCCCCGCTGACGGCGGCGTTCTCGTCGAACTCGGCGCGGCTGGCGAACAGCGCCGCCAACAGCGCCGGGACGGCGAGGACGACCGCCACGATGCGCCAGTCGACGAACAACAGGAGGATGGCGGCGACGAGCGGCCCGAGGCCGATGCCGATGTTTCCGGCCATCCCGTGGTAGGCGAACCCGGTTCCGCGCTCCTCGACGCCCTTACTGATGAGCGCCAGTCCCGCGGGGTGATAGACGCTCGCGGCCGCACCCCAACAGAGGAAGGCGACGGCGATAGCGAGAACGCCCGGCGAGACGCCGAGAACGAAAAACGAGACGGACATTCCGAGCAGACAGAGCGTGATGAGACGGCGCGAGCCGAGCCGGTCGACGAGCACCCCGCCGGGGAGCGCGCCGAGACCGAAGAGGCCGTAGCCCGCGGTGACGACTAACCCGAGCGTCGCCGAGTTCACCGGAAACTGTGCGAGACCGAGATTGATGGTCTCGAACTCGCTCAGCCAGATCGTGACGAAGATGGGAACGGACAACTCGTAGGTGTGGACCATCCCGTGCGCGAGCATCACGAGCGCCACAATCGAACGGTCGTTACGGTTCACGATGGTGATTCTGACGACGGAACGGTTTAACGCACCGATGGGGGCAAACCGGACGAAACTCCAGCCGGCGCGCCGAATTCAGAGAGAATAGCGGAGTCGTTACACGGACGCTGCGAGCTACCTTTGAGATAGAGACACACCCTAGGACGTCCCACTGAGTGTCGATTTCAGCCGTTTCCGGGGCTGAAACGCCATTTTCGAGAGAGCCGCGCTCCGGGTCGACGACGGCCCGAAGCGGCCGTGTATTCTCATAACTTATAGAAATCCTACCTGCTAATTTTCTGGTGGTTGTGTTTTGGTCACAGGAAAGAATTATATATCCCCCATGCATACTTTGTAATACATTATGACGGGATACTACGACTACGTTCTTGGACTCATTCCGCTCGTGTTGTTCGGAGTCACTGCAATACTCACCACCGTCGGCGTCGGTCTCACGACCGCCGTCCCCATCGCGGCGATGGGTTCGGTCGGCATCATGGGCCACGCCCTGTTCGTCAACGGTCCGGTGGAGAGCCAACCCAGTCCGGTCTCGCAGAACACCCAGCCCCAGCAACTCAACGCTGACTGAGCCGGTTCCCGTCTCTTCTCTCTTCTCGCATTTCGGATTCTCCGTTCTCCGGTTCGTCTTCTCGACGAGGTCTTGCTCTTCTGGCCGACGCCCGCACGGTTTTAGGCGTCGCGTCCGTCTCGTCGAGTATGACAGACGCGTTGTTTCTCACGAGTGACGATGTGGCCGGACTCGCAACGTCCGCAGAGTACGTCGACGCAGTGCGGGAGGGCTATCGGCAGCGCGGCGAGGGCGCGCCCGCCGAACCGCGGACCAAACTCGTCAACAGCGACCCGCCGGGGATGTTCACCACCTACGCCGCCGTCCTCCCCGAGACCGGCGCGATGGGCGGCTACATGTACGCCGCAGGCTTCGGCGAACGCGACGCGTGGTTCATGACGCCGCTCTTCGACGCCGAGTCGGGTCAACCGCTCGCGTTGCTCGACGGCGCGAGCATGAACCCGTTCAAGACGGGGGCGGCGGGCGGCGTCGCCGTCGACGCTCTCGCCCGTGAGGACGCCGAGTCGGTCGCAGTCATCGGCAGCGGCGCGCAGGCCCGCGGACAGTTGCGCGCGACGGCCGCCGTCCGCGACCTCGACACCGTCTGGGTGTACTCGCCGACGAAGGAACACCGCGAGTCGTTCGCCGGGGAGATGGACCGCCTGCTGGACGCGAGCGTCGCCGCCGTCGCCTCCAGCGCCGCCGCCGTCGAGGGCGCGGACGTCGTCATCACGGCGACGAACGCCCCGGAGCCGGTGTTCGACGGCGACCTGCTCGAACCGGGAACCCACGTCACCGCGATGGGCCAGTACAACGCCGACAAACGGGAGGTCGACGCGACGACTATCGAGCGCTCGAAGTACGTCCCCGACCTCCGAGCGCGCGCGACCGAGGACGCCGGGTCGTTCCTCCACGCGATGGAGGCGGGCGTCGTCACCGAAGCCGACATCTACGCCGAACTCGGCGAGGTGGTCGCCGGCGAGGTGCCGGGCCGCGAGGACGACGAAGAGATCACGCTGTTCGACAGCGGCGGCACCGGCATCGAGACGGTCGCCGCGGCGTACATGCTGTACGAGAAGGCGCGCGACGAAGGACTCGGGACGACTATCGACCTCGCGCCCGCCAGCGAGGCGCTTACCGGCGAGTGACCGCCGCGCACCGACCCGCTGGTCAGAGACTCGCCCGAGAGACGCGAAACAGCGTGTCGAGGGCGCGAGGCAACGCCGCCAGCGCGAGCACCGAGAGGAGGGCGGGAACGACGACGACGGCCCACCCGACGCCGGTTTCGAGGTGAACGACCGTTCCGAGATGCGTTCCGCCGCCGATGACGGCACCGTAGTACGCCGACCGAATCGGCATCGTCCGAAGCTGACCGACGCGCGGCCACGCGCCGACGTCGAGGGTCCGTCCCCGAAAGCTTCCGACGGCGACGACGGTGGTCGAAAGCGAGGTCAGCGCCGCCGCCGACACCGGTCCGGCCGGCCGGACGCCGAGCAGAAGCACGAGCACCGGCAACGAGAGAAACGACACCTCCATCGCCGCGAAGAAGACGAAGTCGAGCCACCGCTCGAACCGGTCGGTCAGCGTCCGTCGGTCCGATCTGCGGCGCGCCACGGGCGGAGGTAGGATTCGACACGCAAAAGCGTCATCCCCGTGGCGTGACGCTCTCCCACGGGCGAATGCGACCGATTCCTGGCGAGGGAACGACGGTGGTGAGAACTACTCGAGTCGGTACCGAAGGAGCGCCGCGATACCGCCGAGGTTCTTCAACTGCTGGCCGGGTTGGAACTCCGCGGAGAAGACGGTCACCTCGCCGCCCTTCTGCTCGGCGGTTTCGATTATCTCGTTGACGTCCCGTTCCCAGTCGCCGCGGCCCTGTCGCTCGTCGCGGAGGCGCGAATCCAGAATCAGCAGTTCCTCGATGGCACCGAACTCCGCGGCCTGCGCCACCTGCTCGACCCCGTAGGCGGCCTTCGCCCCCTCGGCGATGCGCTCCATCAGGTCGTCGATGCGCTCGGCCTCGCGGGCGATGCGCGTCTCCTTCTGCACCTCGTCGACCGCGCCGCGCTTCAGCACCTCGTGGACGCCGCGGTCGCCGACGCTCGCGGTGTCGACGGTGGTCATCTTCTCGGCCACCTCGGGGTAGTTGTCGGCGATGTGGTCGCGCGCGTCCTGTTTCGTGAAACCCGGCCCGGCCAGAATCACGGTGTCGGCGTCGACGTGCGACAGCGCCGACCCGAGTTCGTCGAACAGCTCGCTGCGCGGACGAGCGTACTCGCCTTTCCCCGTCGGCGCGGTGAAGGAGGCGTACTCTTCGGTGCCGTACTGCGCGACCGTGTGGATGTACGCCTCGCCCTCCTCGACGGTGGCGATGACGACGTCGGGGTTCTCGGTGGCGCGCTCGGCCTCCTCGATGCGGTCGATCTGGTCCGGTTTGAAGTGTTTCTCGATGGTTATCTCGCCGCGCTCCTCGACGTTGAGCGTGTGGTGGTGGCCGAGTTGGTCCTCGCGAGAACAGCCGACGATGACGCCGCCGACCCGGAGTCGGTTGGCGAAGCGGGCGAACTCGATGTCGTCGATTTCGATGGTGACGTGAAGATGTTCGCGCTCGCCGCCGGTGTCACGCATCTGGTCGTCGGCGCGCTGAATGCGGCGGGTCGTGTCGCCCGAGACGTGGTCTCCGGGTTCGAGTACGTACGAGAGGTGCCAGAGGTCGTCGACGTTCTCGGGAACGAGCGTGATGCGCTCGCGCCCCTCCTCGCCGCGACCACGGCCAGCGATTCGCATGGTTCGAATCTCGCCCTCGGGGGTTAAGGTGGCTTTGCATCGGCGCAGTCACGGCCGCGGGAGTCCGCAGTGACGACGAACTCTTATCCCGGATGACGGGACCACTCCGGTCTGTGCGTTGAAACCAGACTGCGGGTCGCTCCGAGCAACCATCGGAGCGAGGTCGAGGCCGTAGCGCGGTCGCCGCCCGCAGACCGAGACGATGACCGCCAGTTCGCCATACAGTCGTTCCACCGGCGTCAGACCGCGTCGCCTCCGCTCGGTCTACTCGGCCGGAACGCTCTCGGCGCTGACGTGACCGACGAGCGCCGCCGCCGCGGAGCGGGGCCGTCGGTTCTACTTCCTCGTCTCGTCTGTCACCGTCCACTCGGTGTCCTCTCTCCTTTCCCGGGGACCCGATGTCGTCTCGTCGGGACCGGCACTCGGGACGTCGGCTCCCGGGTGACCGTCGGTGTACGCGACGCTCCGTCCGACCTGGACCGCCGCCGACGCCTCGGGTTCGCGCCGTACCGTCTCGGGTTCCGTCCTTCCGTCGTCGTGTTCGGCCGCCAGCGTGGCCCGTGCGGACCGACCGTACACCGAGTGGGCGACAGTTTGCAGGTAGAAGACGGCGACGACACCGACGAGAAACAGCGACAGCGGCAGTCCGAAGAAGACGACGACCAACAGGAGCCCGCTCGCCAGCAACCATCCGGTCGCGTACTCCCGGTCGACGAGGACACGGCCGACGGTCCGCGGTGAGAACGCCGCGGCGAGACGCTCCGTCGCGGCGTAGGTCACGAGTGCCGCTGGGAAGACGTACGCGAAAACCGGCAGGTAGAGGCCGCTGACGAGAGTCGCGAGCGTCACCGAGAGCGCGACGAGACTTTCGCCGACACCTCCGGCGACACCGCGTAGTTGAACCGCCACTGCTATCGTTGCGACGAGGAGCCACAGCACAACTACCGGCAGCAGGTAGACGAAGGCGACGACGTACGTCCGGATTCCGTCCCGGACCAGTCCGCCCCACCGCACGAACGACGGCGCGGCGTCTCGCCCTTCGAGTCCCGCTTGCATCGTCCGCACGTAGTAGCCCCGAAGCAACAGCGACGGCAGAAACACGAACGGAAACGCGAGGACGAGAAACGGGACGGCAGCTACCGCTACCAGCCAGCCGAGCGGCAACGCGAGAGCCAGAAGCGAGAGAACTCCACCGAAAAACAGCGTCTGAACCGCGTCGGCGGTTCGGGCCGGAGCGTTCAGCGCGTCGCGGAACATCTACTCGCACAGTCGGCCCGTCGACACATAACCGTACCTCCGAGCGCGGTCTCCGAAAAAACGAGCGGGTTGACGACGGCCGTCAGATGGCAGCGCGTTCGTCGGGCATCTCGCCGTCGCGCATCTCGACGGGGTGCATCTCACCCCACGCGCGGCCGATGATGTGGTAGCCGGCGACGGCGGCGTAGAACGTGACGAACACGCCGACGACGGTGCCGAGCAGCGGAACGACGTTCAGTGCGCCCGCGACGATACCGGCGACGAGGAAGACGGCGAACGCCATCAGCCACGCCGTCGCGTAGGTCCCGGAGGTGAGCGTCGAGCGGAGCATTCCGGCGTCGAACGCGGCACCCATCCGGTCGGTCTCGGCGTAGTTCGCCAGTCCGGCGGGCAGCGCGTAGACGACGGCGAGACCCGTCACCAAGACGAGGAGCGCGCCGACGAGGCCGAAGAGGCCGCTGACGACGCCGACGTTTCCGCCGTTGGTCGTCAGGCCGGTGAGCACCGCGAACACGACGGCCAAGACCATCGGAACGAGGCCGTACGCGAGCCCGATGGCGAACCCTTTCAGCCCGTCGACGGCCATCTCACCCCACTCGTCGAACGCGGGCGGTTTCTCGTCGCCGCGCATCGACCCGCGGACGACGCGGAGCAGGTAGCCCATGACGAGGAACGTCGGGACGATCAGGAAGCCGAGCAGACTGAGGATCCCGCCGATGAGGACGTTCTTCGCCCAGTCGTCGCTGTTTCGCACGTATGAGAGCGATTCGGTAAACATGATGATTTCCGAGAACCGCCGCGAGTCGCTCCGACGTTCGTTCACGAACGCGACGCTCCTCGTATAGTTCTCAGCCCCTGGATACTCCTCACGAGGATATATCCTTTTCTTCCCGAAAATCGGATTATCTGGGCTTTGAGGCGGTTTACCCCCGGTTTTTACTCGACCATCTCGCTGCCGCCCGGCGGCAGGAACTCCTGTATCTTATCTGCGCTCGCAACTTTTCTAACGAACGACTGGTCGGCGAATCGTTTGCGGAGTTCCCGGTAACACATCTGCGCCATATCGTTCTGTGCGTAGCGACCCGGTCGGACTCGAATCGACGTCTCGGCCTGCGGTTCGATGGCCGAGGGCGGCCCGCCGACGACGCGCGTCTCCGGTTCGCAGGCGATGCCGACGGCGACTTCGGCTTTCACGTCGCGGTAGTACGTCCTGTCGCCGCGAATCACGAACGACCCCTTCTCGACGTACTCGCCGCTCTCGGGCGTCTTCGACACCTGGTCGTGGTTCACCATGTACGCGTCTTCGGCGAAGCGTCCCTCCTTCCAGACGGAGGCGTAGGAGACGGCGAACTGCGCCGCCTCCCGTCTGCTCTGTTCGGGTATCTCCACGTCGCGGGCGGGTTCGCTCGGGCCGGTCGCTTTCAGGATCGTCACCGGACCGCCGCGGGCCTGCGTGTGGAAGAACAGGTCGCCCTTCCCGAGATACTTCTTCACCAGCTCCTCGTTCTGGTCGGCGTTGCGCCCGCCGATGACGAGGAAGTCGTCGCTGGTGCGGAACCAGCGGAACCGCTCGAACCAGTGGTCCTGCTGGCGAATCGGCACCGACTGCCGCGAGAGCCAATCGATCTCTTCGTGTTCGCCGTCCTCGTCGTCGTCGGCCGCCTCGTCCTCGTCGCCCCGTTCCCACTCCTCGCGGCGTTTTTCGAGCGCCTCCAGCTGCTCGCGGGTGTCCTCGATGGCTTCGAGCGCGCCCTGCTTTTTCTCCTCGACGCGCTTTGCCTCCTTGTAGAGCTGGTCGGCGTTCTTCTCGACGCCCATCGACACGTCGAGGGTCACCGTCGTCTCGTCGAGCGCGAGGGTGACGGTCCCGTTCGCACCGTCGACGCCGCGGACGGCCTCGGCCGCCTCGATTCCCTGTTCCTTGCCTTCCTCGAACTTCTCGCCGATTTCGTCCCACGGGACGTCCTGCTCTCGCGCGCCGCGTATCGTCGTCAGAATCTCGTCTACGAGGTCGTAGCGCGCGTACACCTGCTCGGCGCGTTCGCGCTCCTCTTCGGCTTGTTCGTCGAAACCGCTGATAGCGCCCTCCTGCTGCTCGACGATGCGCTGTTTCTTCTCGATCTCCTCCTCGAAATCGGGTCTGCCGGTGTCGCCGGCGGCCCCGCTCCCGCCGGAACCGCCGTCGTCGTCGCTGCGGTCGAGACGGTAGAAGTACTCGTCGAGCGCCTCGTTGAACGAATCGTACGCCTCGGCGTCGAGACCCTCCCGTTCGTGCTCTTCGAGCGGGAACGGCGTCACGTCGGCGACGGCCTCGTCTTCGAGGTAGACGCGCGGGTCGAACTCTCCCTGCGCGAGCTGCTCTCGAATTCGTCCGAGCGCGTCGTAGAGCTTCTCGTACTCCTCGTCGCCTACGTCGGCGATGTCGAGTGTTTTCTCGACGCCCGCGCGACTGCACACCTCCTCGGCGTAGAGTCCGCCGAGGTTCAGTTGCGTCGCCAGCGTTCGGACGACGTCGGTGTCGGAGTCGTCCATCTTGTGCGCGAACGCCTCGTAACGCACGTCCAGCGGGTTGAGCCGCGAACTCGGGAACTCGTACTGACTGCCCGGCGCGACGGTGCGCGATTTGAGTCGAACCGTCGAGAGACTGCTCACTACCTCCCGGTTTTCGTCCAGAACGGCGATGTTTCCTTGACCGAACAGTTCGGCGACGAGTTCGGTGTCGGCGTCCGGCCGCTCGAACTTGAAGACGAGAATCCGGTCGAACTCGAACTGCTCGACGCCCGCGAAGTCAGCGCCCGACAGGCGGTTGCGGAGCATCTTTGCGAAGTTCGGCGGGCGACCGGGTGCGTCGGGAACGTGCTCTGCGGCGGCGACGTGTGCGCGTTTGACGTCGCCGACTTCCACCAGAAGCTCGACGCGGCCGCGGTCGAAATCCCGCATCTTGAGGCGCAGGAGGTCGTCGCCGTACAGGTAGGCCTTGTCGACCTTCGCGCCCTCGTATCGGCGCAGCTCGGTGACGAGCGCGGCGAGGTCGATGCTCGAAAGCTCCCGCTTTGGGTCCATGTCGTTCGATTCCCGCGGCGGCAAAAAAGGCGTGTCGTTCCCGCGACCGCGCTTCGGCGTCTACTCGGTCGTCGCAAAGAACAGCTCGAAGTCACGGTTGCCGAGTTCGGCGACGACTCCCTGCGGCGGTTCGAGGTAGCCGGAGGCGTAGGCGGTGTAGCTGACCCCGCCGTCCAGTGTGACGGGGACGCTCGCCACTACGTCGCCGTCGTTGTTCGGTGTCGCCGCGCGGATCTGCAGGGTGTACTCCGTCGCCGGCACCGGCAGCGGGTCGCTGGCGGTGCCGAAACCGAGGCCGTCGATGAGGGTCAGTTCTGCCTGCCCCTCGTCGGTGAATCGGAGTTGGCTCTCCGGGATGCCCATCACCAGTTGGGGCGGAAGCGTCTGTAGCTGGCGGTTGAGCTGCTCGGACTCGACGACGGCGGTCACGTCGACCGGCGGCGCGTCGGGCGAGGCGTGAACGGCTTGCACGACGGCCAATCTCTGGCGCGGCGGTCCGGAGAGCACCGGCGTGCGCGTCACGAGCGGCTGGATGCTCCCGTCGGTCAACTCACCGACGGCGGCGAACGAGTAGCTCCCCTGCTGGAGAGTGACCTGCCTGTCGATTACCGCCTGATCTCGGCCCGCACCCGTCGGGGTGACGGCAACCTGATGGTTTCCTGTCGGCCCCGAGATGTACGAACTGACCTGCTGGAACTCCAGCCCTTCGAGTACCAGATTACCGTCGACGTAGACGTCGACTGGCGGCGCGTCCGGCACGGCGTGGACCGCTCTGACGCGGGTCGTCTGCTGTTGGGCCGCGGCGGTCTGCGTTCCGGCACCGAGCGCCAGCGCACCTCCGCCGAGGAGTTTTAACGCCGTTCGACGTGACGTGTCTCTCATTTCGAATGTCCTCCAAGAATAATCTGGACGCCAGTCATCAAAAATCTCCTCTCCTTCAAAAACTTTGGAAATTGCGAACGGAGAATTGGTCTTTTGTAACGTTTTTCTGCACAGCTGCACAGACCTTTCACGATGTATGTTCCCGCGAGAGTACGGTTCAACCGACGTCGCGGCGGCCGTTTCGGCTTCGGTCGCTCGCGTCCGCTCGGACGCGGTCAATCGAAAGCGTGTGTCGTCTCCGGGAGAACGTAGACCGATTACAGCCGCTTGCTCACGTACGGCCCGTCCTGGTGGTAGCCGAGCTTCTCGCGGTAGTACTGCCGCACGCCGATGCCCGAAATCACCGAGATCTTCTCGAACCCGGCGTCGGTGGCGATCTCCTCGGCCCTTCGCAGGAGCTTCTTCCCGTACCCCTTGTGCTGCCAGTCGCCTTCCGCGCCGATGCCCGCCTCGCTCCCGTAGACGTGGAGTTCGCGGACGAGCGCCGCGTCTTCGAGTTCGCGGCGTACCGGGTCGCGCGCGGAGAGTTCCGCGCCGCCCTCGGGAGCGGCGTGCGAGTACGAGGGGAAGCGGAGGCGACAGAAGCCGACGAGGAGATCCTGCTCCGTATCCTCGAAACTGATGAACTTCTCCGTGCCGCCGCCGGCCTCGTACGTCATCACGCCGAGTTCCACGTCCTCCGGGTTGGGGTTCGCCTCGTTCATCCCCACCTCGCGGGCGCGGATGTCGTGGAGTTCGATTCCCCTCTCCTCGGCGCGCTGTTCGGCCAACTGACGGAGATTCGACTTCCAGACGCCCGCGTCGATGAAGTCCGCCGGGATGTCGCGCTGGACGCGCTGGAGGCGCGTGTACTTCGGAATCATCCCCATCGCCTCGGCGACGATGTCGGCGGCCTCCTCGTTCGTCAGCGGGTCGTAGTCGTCGCGCCGCCACCGGTCGTAGATACGCGTCCCGCGGACGACGAGCGTCGGGTAGATTTTGAGGTAGTCGGGCCGCCACTGCGGGTTCTCGAACAGTTGACGGAAATCCTCGACGCACATCTCGCGGGTCATCCCCGGCTGGCCGGGCATCATGTGGAAGCCGACCTTGAACGCGGCGTCTCTCAACCTCCTGTTGGCGTCGATGGAGGCTTTGTTGCCGTGGCCGCGGTGCATCTCGCGGTTGATGCGCTCGTACGTCGTCTGGACGCCGACCTCCACCTTGGTCGCGCCCAGATCAAGCATTCTGTCGATCTGCTCGGGGTCGCACCAGTCCGGTTTGGTCTCGAACGTCGTCCCGATGTTCCGAATCCGCCCGGTCTCGTTCTCGGCGATGACGTCCTCCAAGTAGCGGAACTCGACGTCCTCGGGGTCGGGCTTGAACGACTGGTCCTCGGCGGGTGCCGGCTCTTTGTCCAGGTCGTAGTCGTTCATCGCCTCCAGCGCGCGCTTGACGAACCACTCCTGGTAGTCGTGGCTGCGGGCGGTCATCGTCCCGCCCATCAGGATGAGTTCGACCTTGTCGACGGGGTGGCCGATGTGCCGGAGCTGTTCGAGGCGAAGCGTCACCTGGCCGTACGGGTCGTAGTCGTTCTGGACGCCGCGGGCGGCGGCGGGTTCGTGACCCGTGTAGCTCTGCGAGGAGGAGAACTCCGAGGCGGGGCCGCCGGGACAGTACAGACACTTCCCGTGCGGGCACATGTGCGGCGAGGTCATGATGGCGACGGGCGAGACACCCGACGCCGTCCGGACGGGCTTACGCCGGACGACCTCCTTCACGTCGTCTCGGTGCTCGTCTGGCGCGTACTGCAGAATCTCGACGTTCTTCGGTACCTTCGGCGAGGAGAACTCCGAGCAGACGCTGAGTTTCTCGGATTCGAGGTCGTCGCGGTCGATCTCGCCGTCGACGATGCGCCGTGCGAGTTCCGCACACGCCTCGCGGAACGCCTCGGGTTCCTCCTCGGTCGCGTCGGGGCTGTCGGTACTCATCGCGGCTGTGAGACCCCCATGTGGGCGACGAGTCGATTCATTACCTTCGTGTCGTCGGTTTTCGGGGTTAAGGGTGTCGCTCCCGGGGACGACCCCGATTCAGGCGATTCGGACCGCGACGACGTTTCCTCTCCCCATCACCTCGCCCCCCCGGGCCGAGTTCGCTCCTGATGCGCATCTGCCTCCCGACGTCGCCGTCGACCCACGCGCGGAGGTGGATGGGGCGGCCAGCGGCGTCGGGGTCGACGACCGCCACGAGGGATTCGCCGTCGTCGCTCGGATAGCTGTGCAGGTGGTGACCGTGCGCGGGTTCGCCGGGCCGCAACCGTAACAGGTCAGTCCCGGTCACGAGTCCTGAACGGGCGTGACGGCGCAACCGCTGTGGAATCTCGTGAGCGGGTAGCGAGGAGAGATGAGAGGCGGACAGAGACGATTCGAGCGTTACGCGAGTTGCTCGGCGACGGCTTCGACGACGGCTTCCTTCACCTGCTCGCGGCGACCCGAGAGGAACTCGATGCGGCCCTCGCGGATGCCGACGGCCGTGATACCGGCTTCGGGGGCGTGCTCGCGTGCGGCCTCGGCGACCGCGCGGAGGTCCACATCGGCGGTGCTGCGGAGGTAGAGTTCGTCCATGGCGACGCCGATGGTGACGAACGTGTCGCCCTCGCGCTCGCGGCGGTGGAGTTCGTCGAGCAGCAGCGCCGTCGGCGGGAAGTCGAAGCGGTGGGTGTACGCGTCGGTGTCCAACACCGCAAAGTCGACGCCGTCGGCCTCGCGGGACTCGAGGTTCGCCCGCGCCGTCTCGACCTCCGCGTCGAGTTTCAGGCGGAACTGCTCGGAGACGTGGCTCGCGAGGTTGCCCGCGTTCTCGCCGTCGCCGTCGGGGGTGACGCCGTTGTCGAACAGCAGGTCGGTGATGAGTTCGCGCTTGTCCTCGTAGGACTGGTAGTACGCCTCCAGCGCGATGGCCTCGCGGAGTTCGCGGACGTACGTCTCGTCGTAGCCCGCGTCGCTCGCGGCGTCGAGGTACGCCTGCGGGGCGTCCTCCCAGTAGCTGACCGCGGGGAGGTGTCGCAGGTCGCTGCGCACGTCGTCGTTGACGGCGGCCGCGAGGTTGGCGACGAGCGCGCCCGTCGAGAGGTCCGACGCGTCGGCGTCGGCGAGCACCGGCGAGACGAGCACGTCGGTCGACTCCTCGATTTCGGCGTCGACGGCGGCGGCGTCGGCGACGACGCGCTTCGCGCCGTAGATGCTGAGCAGGTCGAGTCCGTCGCTGGATTCGACCGTCGCGCCCGTGCCGACGAGGAGCACGAGCGGGAGTTTCTCGCCGTGACGGTCGCGGTCCTGCAGCATCCGCGTCACGTCGTTGGTCGCGGCGTCCATCCCGTAGACGGCTTCTTCGAGCGGCCGGCGGTCGAAGTAGTGGTACTCGGCGTCGGATTTGGCGTGCTCCTCGCGGATGAGCGGGAGCACCGCGCGTTCGACGGCCGCGCCGGCGACGTAGCCGTCGGCGGTGGTCGTGTGGCGGACGATGATGGGGCGGGACTCGAAGACGGCGCGGCGAATTTCCTCGGCAGCGTCCTGCAACTGGGTCCCGACCGAAACGATGGCGTCGTGGTCGGCCAGCGGCGTCACCTCGTCGGGGCGCGCGCGGCCGCGGAGCGCGTCGTCGAGACGCGACTGGACCGTGTCCGCGTCGTCGCCTTCGAGCGAGACGAGCGCTTCGGTCTCGACCTGAATCTCGTTGTGACGGAGTTCGATCTCGCCGTCGAGGCGAACGACCGACCCGACGTCGACGTCGGGGTAGGCGCGGACGCCCGCCTCGACGAACGCGGCGGCGTCGACGACGCCCGTCTCGTCGCGGACCTCGAAGACGGTCGGTCCGCCGGTCTGTTGGGCGCTGACGACTTCGCCCTCGATGCGAACTTCCTCTCCCACGCGGTCGCCTAACGTACCGATTTCGACGCGCTCGCGGTCAGCAGACGGCTCGGGCTCGGCTTCGTCTCGCTGGTGTCTACTCTCGTTGCTTTCGTTGCTCTTGCCGCTCTCGTTGCTTTCGTTGCTCTTGCCGCTCTCGTTGCTTTCGTTGCTCTCGTCGCTCTCGTCGCGGGACGCGCTGCCGTGTCGAACCGTCGGCGTCTCGACTTCGGCCTCCGCGTCGTCGCTTTCGTCGCTCTCGTCGTCCTCGTGGTCGCCGTCGGCGTCCTGGACGAGCGCGCCGCGGAAGTCGCGTTCGGACTGACGAATCGACCAGCCGAGGTCGATGTTGCCGTTGTCGCGGACGTTCTTCACCTGTACGAAGACGGTGTCGCCCGGCTCCCAGTCGAGACTCTCCAGTCGGCGGTCCAGTTCGCTGCGGTGCAGCAGACCGGTGACGCCCGGCGCGAGGTCGACGAACACGCCGAAGTCGGCGTACCCGTCGACGGCGCCGCTGTAGAAGCGGCCGGGGGTCAGTTGTGAAGCCTCGTTACCGCGGAACTCGAACACCACGTCTTCCTGGTGGCTGTCGCAAATTCGGCCCTCGACGGGCGTGCCGCAAATGATACACGAACCCATTTGCTCGGAGAAAATGGCCCCGCCCTAAAACGGTTGTCGAAAGTCCTCCGCGAGCGAGCGCCCGGCACGTCACCGACGAATCGCCGTACTATGACGAACCTCAGTCCCGCCGAGACCGACATCGACCCCGACGGTGTCGGTCGATTTTTCGGCCCACTCGTCGCTCTCACGGCGTCCCGCCGAGGCCACGACGGCTGTGGCAGTCGCGTCTCGACGCTCAGATGAGCGTCCACGAGCGGAGTAGCTCCTCGACGAGCGCCACGAGCGGGGCCAGTCCACGAAACGCGTAGCCGAAGACGAGCACCGACGGAATCGCCGAGACGAGCGCCGCCCGGAGCAGCGACGTGCGGTGTATCTCGCTGATGCCGATGGCCAGGAGACCGGCCCCGTAGAGCGCGCAGACGACCCGGAGTTCCGGTATCGGGACGCCGGCGAGCACGCAGGGTGCGGTCGCGTACGCGATAGTCTGGACTGTCTCGCTGACGCCCGCGCGGTCGCGGACGGTGAGGACGAGAAGCACCGTCTGCAGCGCCGCCGTCAGGTGAAGCGTCGCGGGCGCGACGAACAGCGCGACGACCAGAAGCACGAGGAGGCTCGTCGCCGCTCGGCTGTCGGCGACGAGCGGAACGAGCTCCGTACCCAGCACGGTACCGCTGGAGAACGCGAGCATCCCGCCGACGAAACAGAGCGCGACTAGCACGCCGAACACCAGCCCTGGAGCCTGGTCGCCGGGGGCGACGCCGTTGCGGAAGAAGCGCCGCGGGCGAATCAGCACCTCGACCCACGCGCGGGCGAGGCCGCGCGGACCGCGGTCGCGTCCGTTCCGGGGGTTCTCCACCCACGTAGTCACGTCTGGACTAGTCGCTCCTGAGGGTATGACAGTTCCGACAGCGCGCCTCGTAGGACTCCTCCGCGCCGACCATGATGGTGGGGTCGTCGACGTGGGCGGGTTCGCCGTCGATGAGTCGCTGGTTCCGCGTCGCCGGTTCGCCGCAGACGGTGCAGATGGCCTGTAGCTTGTCGACGTACTCCGCGAGCGCCATCAACTGGGGGACGGGGTCGAACGGCTCGCCGCGGAACGTCTGGTCGGTGCCAGAGACGATGACGCGGCGGCCGTCGGCGGCGAGCGCCTCGCACACCTCGACCAACGCCTCCGAGAAGAAGTTCGCCTCGTCGACGGCGACGACCTGCTCGCCGTTGAGGTCGTCGAGCATCTGCCAGACACCCTCGCCCTCGTTGTCGACGACGGTCGCCCCCCACTGGCGACCGTTGTGCGATCCGATGGTCGTCTCGCCGTAGCGGTCGTCGATAGCCGGTTTGAACACCGCCACTTCCTGTCCCGCGATCTCGGCGCGGCGGAGGCGTCGCAGCAGTTCCTCGGTCTTTCCGGAGAACATGGAACCGGTGATGAGTTCGACCCATCCGCTCTGGGTGATGGCGTGCATGAACTGTCCTCGGTTCGAGCGAGACCAAAACGATTGTCTTCTCCGTCGGACAGTCGTCGCCTCGCACCGAACCGATAACCGACTCCGCGTGGCACCTGCTCACGTCATGTCGACCACTACGGACCGAGAGCTCTCGGACGTCCGCGGCGCGGTGTACGTCCCCGCGCGGGCCTTCAACGCCTACCAGTTCTGGGAGGAGTACGACCCCGACGAGACCGAGCGCGACTTTCGCCTCGCCAAGCGACTGAACCGCGACGTGCTCCGTCTCTTTCTCAGCTACGAGTACTGGTTCGACGCGCCCCAGTCGATGGAGCGAAACGTCGACAACCTGGTGTCGACCGCCGAGGAGGAGGGGCTTCGCGTCCTCCCTATCCTCTTCGAGAGCGCGGGCGAAGAGCCGACGCGCGAACGCTGCCGTGACCGCGACCCGCACACCGCGTGCGCCGTTCGTTCGCCGTCGCACGACGTCATCAACGACGAGAATCGGTGGAGCGGTCGAAACGGTGGCGGAGGCGACGGCGGTATCTTCTCGGAGGCGAAGCAGGCGCTCGGTCTCGGCCGCGACACCGCACATACCGAGGACGGACGCGACGCCGACGACCGGTTCGGTCGGCAACCGGGTGGTCCGCGCGAGTACGTCGAGTGGTTCGTCGACCGTTACGGCGACGACGACGCGCTGCTCGCGCTCGAAATCATGAACGAACCCGGTGACTGGGACCAACGGCTGAAGTTCGCCCGGCGGATGCTCCGCGTCGCCGACGACCACCGCAACGACCTGCCGCTGACGATGGGCTGTAAAGGTCTCAGATACAACGCGCTGTACGACGACCCCGAACTCGACGTCTTCCAGTTCCACCTCAACCTCCCGCCGACGGCGCGGAAGATGGAAGAACGGATGCGGAAAGCCCGCGAGTTCGCCGACGGCCACGGCAAACCGGTGTGGCTCACGGAGTGGCAGCGCACGCGCGAAGAGCCGCCGAACAAGTTCCTCCCGCACTACGCGTCGCTCGCCGAGACCATCCGCGAGGGCCCCGTCGACGGCGACTTCTTCTGGTCGCTCATGCTGAAACCGGCGTACCTCCCCGACCAACGCGAGAAGGGGCGAATCAACGGCGTCTTCCACCGAGACGGCAGCGTCTACTCGGCTACCGACGCGCGGGCGCTCGCAGGCGACGACTCCCGCGACTTCGAGGAACGGCGACAGCAACCCTCGTGGCTGCCGGCGGACCTCACCCGCGCCGAGACGAACTGAGCGCGCTGCTCGATTACTCCGCCGAGCGCTCGCCCGCGCCGACGTTCTGGTCGCTCTCGAACGTCGGTGGGTCGGGTTCGATGGCCGCGTACTCGACGACGCGCCGTCCAAGCGTGGCGACGCGCGAATCGAGTCGTTCGTCGACGAACTCCCCTTCGCCGAACGCGCCGCTTGCGCGCGGGACGGCGACCTGATGCGGAAGCACCCAGGCGTTGAACGCGCGGCAGACCGACCGGAGGTGTTCGAGCGCCGTCACCGGGAACGCGCCGCCGGCGACGGCGAGCAGCCCCACCGTCTTCCCCTCGAACTCGTCGAACCGGCAGTAGTCGAGCGCGTTCTTCAGTACGCCCGAGTACGACCCGTGATAGACGGGCGTACCGAGCAAGATGGCGTCCGCTTCGCGGAGCGTTCGGCGGAACCGCTCGACGTCACCCGCATTGCGTTCGTCGGCGTTCAGCATCGGGAGGTCGAACTCCCGGAGATCGACCAGTTCGCCGGTTCCACCGGTTTCTTCGACGGCTTCGAGGGCGCGTTGCAGCGACAACCGCGTGTAGCTTCGCTCGCGGAGGCTCCCGCAGACTGCGACGACGTGTGTCGGCATGACGGAGTCTCGGATTCGACGCGACAAAACGGTACGGACGAACACCGACCGTAGACTCATCCGTCTTGACGTCGTCGCCATCCTATGCGAACCGTCTTTCACCTCTCCAGCGGCGACGAGAACGACCACGCGCACGCGCTGGCGAACGTCGAGAACCTGCTCGACGACGAGAGCGTCGACACCGACCACGTCGCCCTCGTGGTCAACGGCGACGCCATCTACCTGCTCACGGAGAGCTCCGCCGCACCCGACCGAATCGCCACGCTCGCCGACTGTGGCGTCGACTTCTGCGCCTGCGGCAACGCGATGGAAACCCGAGATATCTCGACCGAGGACCTACTGGCCGGCGTCGAACGCGTCTCGTCGGGCGTCGGCGAACTCACCCGTCGACAGGCCGACGGCTACGCGTACCTCAAAGTACCCTGAGCGACTTACGCTCTCCGAGTGTCCCGAACCGACGGCTCAGCGCCGGAGACGAACGACGAGTTCATCGCCGTTTGACGCCTCCGAATCGCCGTTGTCAGTGACTTCCACGAGGCCGTCGCTCGCCAGGTCGTCGACCAACCCACGCAACCATTCGCGGCCCGTCTCGCCGCCGTAGTCGACGCGGACGCGGGGGCCGAGCGCGTCGAGCGCGAGTTCGTCGTACTCACCGAGAATCCGAATCACTCGCCCACGCATCTGCCGCCGACTCCCCTCGAAACTCGGCTGGGTCGGGACGTCTGGCGCGGTGAAGTCGCCGGTCTCGTAGGCGTGACACCAGCGCCGCCACGGGCACCCCGACTCATCGCAGGTCGGGGTCTTCGTACAGGCCACGCCACCGAGTTCCATGATCGCGTTGTTCCAGACGCGCGACTCGCCTTCTGGCAGCAGCTCGGTCGCAGCCGCCTCGAACGCCGCGTCGTCGTCCGGCACGTCGAACGCGCGGTGCAGCACGCGCTTGACGTTCGTGTCGACGACGGCGTCGCCGTTGTTGAACGCGAAACTGGCGACGGCGTTGGCGGTGTAGGGCCCGACGCCCATCAGTTCCCGAAGTTCGCCGGGCGTTCGCGGGAACTCGCCGTCGTACTCCGACTCCACCTGATTGGCCGCCTCGTGGAGATACTTCGCACGGTTGTTGTAGCCGAGACTGTGGCTCGACCAGAAGGCGACGACGTCGGCGCGGTCGGCCGCCGCGAGCTCCGAGGCAGCCGGCCAGCGGTCGATAAACGCCTCCCACGCCGGGACGACGCGGTCGAGTTGCGTCTGCTGGCTCATCACCTCTGAGACGAGAATCGCGTACGGGTCGTCGGTCCGCCGCCACGGGTAGTCGCGGTGGTCCGTCTCGTACCACGAGACGAGGGCGTCGCGGACGGGGTCGAGGTCCGTCGGCGCGGCCGGGAGCCGACCGCGGTCGTTCTCGGCGGCGTCGGCCGATTCGTCGGTCATCGTCGATTCGTGGTCGTTCGGCCGTTAAGCGGTGACGGTTCCGCCTCGCGCTCGCCGGGCGAACGTTCGTCGTTCGAGTAGATTCTTTGACACCAACACGAATCAGGGTGAAAGTATATAGTGCATGAGTCGAATCGGCGGCTATGGATTCACGTACCGCTATCCGACTCGGCGTCGCAGTCATCGTCCTTCCGGCGTCGACACTCGTGCTTCTCGCTGCCGGCCCGCTCGGGTGGCTCGTGTTACTCGTCGGCGTCTCGCTCGTCATCTCGGGTGCGCTCGGCGAGCGCGACCGGCTACCGACGCGGCGACCACACGGTTACACCGACTGTCCCGACTGCGGAACGCACAACGTCACCGGCCGCACCGTCTGTCGGGACTGCGGTGCGGGCATCGCCTGAACCGGGTCGCCGCCGAGACGAAGCCGAAAGCGGTAATCGGTCGCCGCGCCACCTGTGTCTGTGAGCCTCGACGACCTCCGCGACGACGTAGATGCCCAGTACGGCGAGTACGGCGACTCGATCTCGCTCGACCTCGACCGAGAGACGAAACACGAGTTAGCGATGCTCGCTGCGGTGTTTGACGGCGACGAGGGCGAACTGCTCCGCCGCGCGGTGCACGCGCTGTTTCAGTCGACCGTCGCCAGCGGCGACCTCGATTTCCACCTCCGGCAGGCGTACGACACCAGCTACGACGAGTATCTCGCCGGGATGACGTACGACGAGATGACGGGCGCGAGCCAGTACCCCGAGCGCGACGACGTGCGTCGGTATCAGATGTAGAAAGCCCTCGACGACCCGCCGGTGTGCGGGTCGTCTCGCCCTTTTCATGTCCGACCAGGCCCACGGGCGCGAGTCGCGCACGGCGGCGCGACACGCGCTGAGCCTCAGCCTCCCCAGCCGACTCCTTCGCTCGCGCTACGGCGCTCGCTCAGTCGCCCACCGGAGCGGCTATGCCGCTCCGAGCCTTCGGTCGCTTCGCTCCCGAAGACCTCGCGCATCTGTCGCGCCCACGCAGGGGCGCTCCGTCGCGCGCCGGTCGGTTGCGTCGCTCTCGTGGCTACGGTTGATAGCTAACAGACGGAGTACCCGCTTTCTCTCCGGTTCGCAGGGCGGCGCTCCGTACACCCGCCTCGACCGCTCCTGCGTCGGTTCTCAGGTCACAGAGCGAGGTTGGCCGCGTTCTCGTTCATAAAGATTCGTTCGCCTCGGCGGTGTCCGGAATCAGTTTGGCGAGTTCGTCGAGCGCGCTCGACGCGCGGCGAACGCTGCGCATCTCTACCCAGTGGCCGAGCAGCATGATGTCGATCAGCGTCACGAGCTCCCAGAAGAATGCCGTGGTCGTCGGGAAGACGACGCTCGCGAGGCTGTAGACGAACGCGACGGAGATGGCCATCGAGATGAGCGTCATCATCCCCGGGGACCGGTCGCGCAGTTCTGGGACCGCCATTCGGAGGAACGGGACGCCGCCGTACCCGAAGACGAGTATCGCAAAAGCCGGATTTATCCACTCGCTACCGGGGAACGCCGGCACCGAGAAGCCGAGCCACTGCTGGAGCATCTCGCTGTAGAGTAACACTGGAATCGACAGCACCGTCGAGACGAAGAAGCGCCGGCGGAACAGCTGTTCGTGGCCGGCGTGCATCCCCCCGTGGTCTCCGTGACCGCCGTGACCGCCGTCTTCTCCATGACCGCCGTGACCGCCGTCTTCTCCGTGACCGCCGTGACCGCCGTCTTCTCCATGACCGCCGTGACCGCCGTCTTCTCCGTGACCGCCGTGACCGTCGTGACCGTCTCCCCCGGATCGACGCCCGACGGTCTCCTCGGCTTCCTCGGCGTCGGCCTCGTCTTCGAGCAACGACTGTTCGATGCGGGACTCGCGCGGTCCGTCGTCCGCGTCCGATGCTTCGTTCTCGCGTCCCCGGTCTCCGTTTCCGCGGTTGGCGTGGTCTTCGTTCCCCGAGTTGTGCTTGTCGTCCATGGGTGTTCCTGTCGGAGGACGTACGCGAGGGAGACAGATGGCAATTGTGTGCTACATCCCGAGTGTTCTCGTCACTGTCCAGTGTCGGTTCGGATGCGATATCGGAACCCGAGCGAACGACGGGACGGGTGGCTCACAGACGGAGTTCGACTTCGACTCGCAGGGCGGCGCTCCGTACACCCGCCTCGACCGCTCCTGCGCCGGTTCTCAGGTCACGGTGTGTGCTGGCCCCATCTCCGAATAAAAAGGTCTGCCCGCTCAGGCCGTCGCTTCGATAGCCTCACCGAGCAGGTCGCAGCCGAGCGAGATTTCGCGCTCGGTCACGTCCAGCGGCGGGAGGATGCGCAGCACCTTGTAGCCGCACGAGAGCGTGAGCAGGCCGCGCTTCAGCGCCGCCTCCTGCACCGCGTCGCGGTGTTCTTTCGTCTCGAACTCGACGGCGAGCATCAGGCCTTTGCCGCGGAGGTCCTCGACGCCCGGCAGGTCAGCGTCGACCATCGTTTCGAGGAACTGTTCGCCGCGCGTGACGGCGTTGTCCATCAGGTCGTACTCCTCGATGGCGTCGAGCGTGAGCGCGCCCTGCAGCGAGGCGACGATGTCGCCCGCGCCCCACGTCGAGGAGAGCCGGCTCTTCTCCGCGGGGAAGATCTCTTTCTTCGAGATGGTCGCGCCGACGCGCAGCGACTTCGCGGCGGTGATGACGTCGGGTTCGATGGGGAAGTGGTCGGAGCCCCACATCTTCCCGGTCCGGCCGACGCCCGACTGAATCTCGTCGGCGATGAGCGTGATATCGTACTCGTCGACGAGGTCCGCGAGCTCCCGCATGAACGCGTCGCTCGGAATGCGGTAGCCGCCCTCGCCCTGAATCGGTTCGAGAACGATGTAGGAGAGCTCTTCAGGGTTGATGTGGCCGCGCTCGGGGTGGAGTTTCTCGCGGAGTCGGGAGGTGTCGTCGACGAAGAAGCCGCAGGAGCAGGTGTCGGGCGAACAGGTCCGGTCGTCGCAGTACGGCATGTCGTGGATACCCGAAATCTCGGGGAACTTTCTTCGATACACTTCCTTCGAGCGGTTCAACGAGAGCGCGCCGAGCGTTCGTCCGTGGAACGCGCCGTCGAAGGTGATACCGTACTTGCCGCCATCGGCGTGGTCGTAGCTGATCTTGATGGCGTTCTCGACGGCTTCCGCGCCGGAGTTCGAGAGGAACACCGTGTCCATCCCGTAGTGGTCGGTGGCGTCGACGAGGCGCTCCATCAGCCCCGCCGGACCCGGAAGCGGGTCGTCGTCGTAGTCGTGACCGCTGGAGACGTAGAAGTCCTGCCCGGCGATCTTCAACGGGTCGACGAGGTCGAACTCCGCTATCGGCTCCATGATCTTGGGGTTGTTGTAGCCCAGCGGCGCGGCGGCGACGTGACTCGTGAAGTCCAAGAGGACGTTACCGTCGACGTCGGTGCAGAACGGTCCCTCCGCGGGGGCGGAGGTGTCCCAGACGAAGTCGTAGACGTACGTACTCGGCGCGGCGCGTTCGCGGTGTCGCTCGGCCCACTGCCGGGCGCGTCGCCCGGGCATCGCTTCGACGCTCGGAGTTGCCGTCTCGCGGTCCATGACCCGCGGTACGGAGACAGATCTGTTAAGAGGTTCGTTACGATTCAGGAAAGATTTGCATCCGGGTTCCGTTCGACAGTCGATTCACCCGAACACCGCGACGACCGCCGTGGTGAGACCGGAGACGACGAGGACGACGACGCTCCAGAGCGCGACCCGTCGGGCGAACGGCTTCGGCCCCGCCGCCGACAGCGCCGCCTTGACGACGATGCTGGACGCCGTCGCCAACAACACGGCGACGACGGCGTCGGGCCCGCCGATGGTTCCGCTTCGGTAGAGGAGGACGGCCGACGTTGTCGCACCCGCAGAGGAGACGAGCCCCGAGGCGAACGCGCTGATGAAAAGCCCCGTCGACCCGAACTCGGCCTGTGCGAGCGCACCCGTGGCGAGGATGAGCAGGAAGACGAACCCGAACGAGAGCGCGTTCTGCAACGAGAACGGACTTTCGAGGTCCATCTCCACGTTCGCCTTCCAATCTGCGACGACGGCGGCGATGGCGACGCTCCCGAGGACGATGACGCCGAGGGGAACGACGGCGGTCGTCAACACCGGACCCGAGGAGTTGAGCGTGAACAGGAGGACGATAGCGAGGTTGCGAACGGCCATCGCGGCGTTGGCGAGCAACACCCCGGCGACGCCGTACGTCGACGCCTCCGGTCGCTGGTTGACGTGGTCTAGCATCGTCCCGACGACGGCCGTCGAGGAGGCGAGACCGCCGAAAAAGCCGGTGACGGCGATGCCGCGGCTGCCGTAGCTTCTGACGACGGCGTAGTTGACGATACCGATGCCCGCGACGGTGACCACCATCAACCACGCGACGCGCGGCTCGAGCGGGACACCGTAGACGTTGATCTCACCCGGCGGCAACAGCGGGTAGACGACGAACGCGAGGATGGCGAACTCCGTCGACGACCGGAGCTCTTCGCGCGAGAGCGCGCCCGCGAAGCCGTGTAGTTCGCGCTTGAGCACGAGGAGAAGCGACGAGACGACGGCGACGGTGACGCCCGCGAGCACGTAGCCAGACGCGACGAGCGCGCCGACACCGTAGGCGACGAGAAGCGAGACCGACGTGGTGAGCGACAGGCCGTCGTCCGCACCGTCGCGGAGGCTCTGTGCGGCGAGCAGTATTCCCTGGACGATGACCAACACGCCGCCGACGGCCAGCAACGCCTCGCCGAGGTTCTCCTCGCGGGCGAGAATCGTGAACACCGCGGCGACGAGACTCGTCAGCGAGAACGTCCGGATACCGGCGGATTTGTCCGACCACTCGCGCTCTAGGCCCAGAAACAGCCCCAGCGCGGCGGCCAGGACGAGACGAGCGACCGTCTCGTCGAGCGAGGCCGGCAACGGACCTCCCGACTGCAGAACCGATAGAGAGAGCATGTCCCGTCTGCTACGCGACCGTCCGTGTTAACTCTCCGGGCGCGACACGTTTTTGCCATCTCCACACAGCCTCTTGGTATGTCGACTGAGAAGGACGTCGATGCCCCGAAGACGGTTCTGGGTATCGCCCGCTCCCGATTCGGCTGGTGGTTCCTCGCGGTCCTCCTGGCTATCGCCCTCTGTTACGTCGTGTACTCCTTCATCGGGACCGTCGTGTTCGGTCTGTTCATCTACTACGCGACGCGACCCATCTTCCGCCGACTCGACAAGCAGATTCACCCGTCGAGTCTCGCGGCCGCCGTCGCCATGTTCGCGCTGGTGTTGCCGGCGCTGGCGCTCGTCGGGTACGCGCTCCTCATCGTCGTCCGTCAGCTCGGCTCGGTGACGGGCAACGGGTTCGACCCCGAGCAGTTCGGACTCGACCCCACAGTCGTCGAACAGCTCACGAACCTGACCGACGTCCAGGCGCTGCTGTCGGGGGATCTCCTCCAGTATCTCACCGCCGAGAACATCCAGTCGGTGTTCGCGTCGCTCGGTTCCGCGGCGGTGACCGTCGCCTTCGTCGGTATCGGTCTCATCCACCTGTTCGTCATGGTCGCGCTGGCGTTCTACCTGCTGCGCGACGACCAGAAACTCGCCGAGTGGTTCCAGTGGCGCATCGCCGACGAGAACAGCGTCGCCGTCGCCTACCTCCGCGCCGTCGACGACGACCTCAACAGCATCTTCTTCGGCAACATCCTCAACGCCGCCGTCACCGGTACCATCGGCGTCATCACCTACTCGGCGTTGAACGCGTTCGCGCCGCCGGGTCTCGCTATCCCCGCGGCGGCGCTCGTCGGACTGTTGGCCGGCGTCGCCAGCCTCATCCCCGTCGTCGGGATGAAACTGGTGTACTTCCCCGTCGCCATCTACATGGCGCTCGCCGCGGTGGTGCCGCCGTCGAACCCCGCCGGCCTCTGGTTCGTCGCCGCTTTCGCCGTCATCTCGTTCGTCGTCGTCGACACCATCCCGGACCTCGTGCTCCGGCCGTACGTCTCGGGGCGTTCGCTCCACGTCGGCGCGGTGATGCTCGCGTACACGCTCGGGCCGCTGCTGTTCGGGTGGTACGGCATCTTCCTCATGCCGGTACTCCTGGTGCTCGTCGTCCACTTCGCGCGAATCATCCTCCCGGAGCTCGTCTCCGGCGAGCCGATTCAGCCGTACGCCGTCGACCCGGGTTGGTTTCCCGGCGACCCGTCCGAGCCACCGACGGCGCAGACGGCCAACGGCGGTGAGGCGGTGCCGTCGGACTCACCCGGGAGAGCTCAGCCGGACCACGTCGGTACGCCCGACGGAGACGACGCGGGCGCTGGAAGTGGCGAAAACGTCGGAGCCGGAGATGAGAGAGGCGAAGACGACGCGGGCGGGTCGGTGACCGACGAGACGCCCGACTCGGAAACGTCCGCGGACGAATCGGCCGGAGAGAGCGATACCACTGCCGAGACGGCTGACGACGAGAAACAGTCGTGACGTAGTCGGCGAGCTCAGTTCTCGACTTCGACTCCGGACTCGGGTTCGCCCTCGGATTCGACGTAGCGGGACTCCCAGTTCGAACGGGCGTTTATCTCGCGTCGCCCACGTCGAGTGAGCGTGTAGTAGTTCGTGCGTCGGTCACGCTGGCCTTTGTCCACCAGTCCTTTCTCGACGAGCGTGTCGAGGTTCGGATACAACCGACCGTGGTGAATCTCCTTCTCGTAGTAATCCTCCAACTCCTCTTTGATGGCGAGACCGTGCGGTTCCTCTAATCCTGCAATCACGTACAGTAAGTCTCGTTGGAATCCTGTCAAGTCGTACATTGGTAACGTCTAATCCGGTATTTCTGTCGGATTGAAATAAGCATATCGACTACCTCTTCACGATACCGTCTCGCAGCGGTTCTGTATTCGGTCTCCCCCATCCCTGCACAGATAACTGAGATGAATTGTTGTCGCCCGTGTGTCGGTCACCCGGCGAATATGTCCGGAAGTCGACCATGGATTTCGACGCCGATTCGTCCCGGATGCGAAGACTCGCGTTTCCGACTCAAAGCGTCTCAGCGGGGGCACTGGGCTTATGCATCGGGCCGACGTACAGTATCCTATGCCGGAAGAAGTACTTTTCAAAACGGAACACCGTCAGCGACGCGCCGACATCGCCAGCTACCTTCGGACCGTCGCGGACAAACTCGACTCGGGCGACTCGATCACGCTCTCGGCGAGCGACCAGTCGGTGACGCTCGACGTCCCCGCACAGCCGACGTTCGAGGTGAAAGCCGAGCGGGAGACGTCGTCGTCGGGCGGCTCCGCCGAACTCAGCGTCGAGTTCGAGTTGGAGTGGGACGAAGGAAGCGACGGCGAGGCGAGCGACGACGGCGAACTCAGCATCGAGTGACGCCGCTCGCCGGACGCGGGTTTTCGCGGCAGACGGACGCGCCGCTCGTGACGTAGTGTAGTAAAAGGAAAGCAAGCCACGCGAAATACCGCGTGGGTGCTTGCCGCCCTGAATTGGTCCCCGCTGACGCTTCGGCCCTCCAAGCGAAGCGTCACAAGTACATATCGCACGTTTTTACTTAAACTTACCGACGACGCGCGAGACCTTCGTTTTCGCTTAGATGTGCTCCTCTTCGAGCACCCAGCCGAGCGCCCGCTTGTAGTAGGTGAACATCTGTTTGACCCGCTCGTGACGCATCTCCTCGTCTTCCAGTTGCGTCTTGAGGAACTCGTACTGTTCTCGGATCTCGGCTTCGTCGCGCATCGTTCGGACGTAGACCGACGAACACCAAAGAACCCCTCCCGCCGAGAGCGACGACGTGGCGTCGGCGGACGAGTCGTCGGCTGTTACCGCGTCACCGTCAGTGCTGACAGCGTGAACGTCACCTCAGTCTGTTTCGTGCGTGCCGCTGTCGGCCCCGACAGCGAGTCGGCCTCGCGGCGAGGTCTCGGGGGTCAGGCCCTCGCGGTGAAGTACTGGTCTTCCCATTCGCGACGTTGTCTGAGCAGTTCTTTGCCCGATTCGGTGATGTCGTAGTAGTTCGTCCGGCGATCGATCGCTCCCTTCTCGACGTACTCCTTCTCGACGAGCACGTCCAGGTTCGGGTAGAGGCGACCGTGGTTGACCTCCGAGTCGAGGTACGACTCCAGTTCGCCCTTTATCTGTTGCCCGGACGGTTTGTCCAGTCCCGCCATCACGTACAGCAAGTCCCGTTGGAAACCACTGAGGTCGTTCATCATCGCGAATAAACTTCAACACCGCACAGTATAGTTCCTCGGAGGCTTACTGAAGAGTGAACGTCAGCTTTCGAAATACGTTTTCGTCACTCTGGCTCGCCGCCGGGGCCGTCTCCGGGCCGTCTCAGACACGCCTCGATTCGTGGAACGGGACCGCAGCCAGTGCTGTTTTCCCTCGCGCGGGCGAAGCACCGCCTATGGAGATTCGGGGACGACGCGAGTGTGCGGAGTGCGGAACTCGCTGGTCGTATTACGAGACGGGCAGCGTCAGTTGCCCCGACTGCGGCAGCATCAGAAGCGTCGGCGTCGACGAACGGAAGCAGCACACCGACTCGGCCGACCCGCTGGAGTTGACCGACCTGAAGGCGACGCTCGCCGACGGCGAGGTGCGAGACGTCGTCGACGACCTGAAACCGCGACTCCGAGAGTACATCAGGAAACGCGGGTTCGTCCGCGAAGGCGAACTCGGTCCGCTGGACGACGAGATTCTCGTCGCGGCGGAGCTGTTGCACGCCGTCGACGTGTACGACCGCTCGCGGGAGACGACCGACGACGAGTACCTCTACGTCCTGCGGCTCGTCAACGGCGTGGAGGCGGGTGACCGGCCCGCACCGGAGGACGTCCCCCGGTCGATGGCGGCCGCCCGCGGGCTCGCGTACGCGACGGTCGTTTCGAAGTACCGCCGCGAGGCGGTGACGTGGCTCGAAGACCACCCCGACGCGGAGGCGCAGTCGACGCTCGGCGCGATACGCGACCACGAGAAGCGCGTCCACGCGCTCGACGGCGACGTTCCGATGACCGACTCGGAGGCGCTGGTTCGCGCGACACAGGAACTCGGCGCGTATCTCGCCACCGACGACCTGGACTCGCTGGCGACGGCGCAAAACAGGCTCTCTCGGTTGGGGTAGGCCGACCCCGTCGGCCCGGCTGACACCTCGTGTCCGTCACTACCGGCGGTACCGGGCGACAGTCGCTCAGGGCAGGTCGACGTCGACGCCGGACTGCTCGCTGGCGGCTTTGACGGTGTTGTACAGGAGCATCGCGCGGGTCATCGGTCCGACGCCGCCGGGGACGGGCGTGATGGCGCTGGCTTTCTCTTTCGCGCTCTCGAACTCCACGTCACCGACGAGTTCGTACCCCTTCTCGGTGTCCGCCTCGACTCGGTTGACGCCCACGTCGATGACGGTGACGCCCTTCGAGAGCATCTCGCCGGTAACGAGTTCGGGGACGCCGACGGCGGCGACGACGACGTCCGCCTGTTCGGTCTTCGCCGCGAGGTCCTTCGTGCGGGAGTGACAGACGGTGACCGTCGCGTTACCGCCCTCGGCCTTCTGAATCAGGAGGTTCGCCAGCGGTTTGCCGACGATGTCGGAGCGGCCGACGACGACGACGTCCTTCCCTTCGGTGTCGACGCCCGTCGACTCGAGGAGCTTCTGGATGCCGTGAGGCGTGCAGGGTTTGAATCGGGCGTCGCCGGCGACGAGGCGGCCGACGTTCTCGGGGTGGAAGCCGTCGGCGTCCTTCTCGGGCGCGATAGAGCGGAGAACGCGACGCGTGTCGACGTGGTCCGGGACGGGCATCTGCACGAGGATACCGTGGACCTCGGGGTCGGCGTTCAGGTCGTCGATGGTGTCGTACAGCTCCTCGGCCGGGGCCTCGGGGTCGAGTTCGACGTGGATGCCGTCGATGCCGACCTCTTCGCAGTCGCGCTGTTTCATCGAGACGTACGTCTCGCTGGCGGGGTCGTCGCTCATCAACACGGTTGCCAGACCGGGCGTGACGCCCGCGTCCGTCAGCGTCGAGATGGCGTCTTGGAGGTCCGCGCGAATCTCGGCGGCGACGGCGGTACCGTCGATTATCTCGGTCATGAGTGAACTGGTGGCCGCCTCTGCCTTCAATGCTCGGATTCGTGTATACTGTCGTTCGTATCGCGTGAAATATATGCACAAACGTGGTGATTCACGAGGTGACTACTCGAACCGATGGGTCGCACGCCGTGAGACTCGTTCGGATGGCGGTGTCGCGTTTTATCACCGTCGTGGCCGTAGTTCGAGGCGATGTACGACACGATTCTGCTCCCGACGGACGGCAGTACTGGGGCACAGCAGGCGGCGAAACACGCCTTCGACCTCGCGCGGCAGTACGGCGCGACGGTCCACGTGCTCTACGTCGCCGACACCCAGCGCGACAGTCTCACCACCGTCGGCACCGAGGTGGTCGACGCGCTCGAAGCGGAGGGCCGGGACGCGGTGTCGGCCATCGCAGAGAGCGACGTCGCCCACGGCATCGACGTCGAGGAAGTCGTCGCCCAAGGCCATCCCGACGAGGAGATCCTCTCGTACGTCGAGGACAACGCCGTCGATCTGGTCGTGATGGCGACACACGGGCGCAGCGGTCTGGGTCGCTACCTCCTCGGGAGCACGACCGAGAAAATCGTCCGTAGTTCGCCCGTTCCGGTGTTCACCGTCCGCGTCGAAGCGTAGCTACGAACAGCTCTCTCCGGCGAGCGACTGTTTCTCGAAACCCCCGTTCGACCGCTCGCGTCACCCCCGTTTCGACGCTCACGAGCATTACCCGTCCGCGGTAGCCGTGTATCTGGTCGCGGCTCCGACGACGACGCAGGTGGTCTCCGCGGGCACCGACACAGTCTCCGAGCGGGTGAACTCCTGCGTTTCGTACGCGCGAAGTAACAATTATGCCTCCCGAGTTACTCGCCGTCGAGAGTCTCGACCTGCCACCAGTCCGCGTAGCCGTCCTCGCCACCAGAACGCTCTGCGTTCTGGTTGGCTCACGAGAGCTCCGCTCCCGCGAACGTCGTGGCACAGCGTCACGTCGAAGCGATAGCCGTCGTGCGTGCTCTCGACGGCGGCGCGTTTACTCGTACAGCGGGTGCGCCTCACAGAGGTCCTGGACGCTCGCGCTCACCTCTTCGAGGACCGCCTCGTCGTCGTGGTTGTCGACGACGCGGTAGATGAGGTCACCGACCTCGGCGGTCGCCTCCTCGTCGAAGCCGCGAGTCGTGAGTCCGGGCGTGCCCGCGCGAATGCCGCTCGGGTTGAACGCCGAGCGCGTCTCGCCGGGGACCGTGTTGGCGTTGAGGACGACGCCGACCGATTCGAGCGCCTCCTCGGCCTCGCCGCCGGTGAGGTCCGGGTGCGACTCGCGGAGGTCGACGAGTACGAGGTGGGTATCGGTGCCGCCGGAGACGACGCCGAGACCGTTCTCTTCGAACGTCTCCGCGAGCGTCTTCGCGTTGGCAACGACGCGCTCTGCGTACTCCTCGAACTCGGGTTGCATCGCCTCGTGGAAGCCGACGGCCTTGCCCGCGATGTTGTGCATGAGCGGGCCGCCCTGCGCGCCGGGGAAGACGGCCGAGTCGATGGCTTTCGCGTGTTCCTCGCTCGTCATGATGATGCCGCCGCGACCCGCGCGGATGGTCTTGTGCGTCGACCCCGTGACGAAGTCGGCGATACCGACCGGCGAGGGGTGGACGTCCGCCGCGACGAGGCCGGTGATGTGGGCGATGTCCGCGAGGTGGTACGCGCCGACGTCGTCGGCGACGTCCTGGATGCGCTCCCACTCCACCGCGCGCGGGTACGCAGAGTAGCCGGAGACGATGATGTCCGGTTCGAACTCGCGGGCCTGCGTTTCGAGCGCGTCGTAGTCGATGTAGCCCGTCTCGGCGTCGACGTGGTACTGTTCGACGTCGTAGAGCTTGCCCGTGAAGTTCGCGGGGTGGCCGTGGCTCAGGTGACCGCCGTGGTTCAGTTCCAAGGAGAGAATCTTGTCGCCCGGTTCGAGCATGGCGAGGTAGACGCCCATGTTCGCCTGCGTCCCCGAGTGTGGTTGGACGTTGACGTGCTCTGCGCCCCACAGCTGCTTCGCCCGGTCGATGGCGAGGCGTTCGACCTCGTCGGCGTACTCGCAGCCGGCGTAGTAGCGAGAGCCCGGATAGCCTTCGGCGTACTTGTTGGTCAGCGCGCTGCCCTGCGCTTGCAACACGGCGCGGCTGACGTGGTTCTCGCTCGCGATCATCGCCAGCGTCTCCTGCTGGCGGGTCACTTCGCCGGAGAGGGCGTCCGAGACCGCCGGATCGACTTCGCGTACGTGCTCGTAGTCCATGTCTGTCGTGGCGGCTGAAATCGCATTAAGTGTGTCCCTCTCCCCACATCTTTCCGCTCTCCGCTCGGCGGACGGCCGCCGTCTCCCTCCCGACGCGGCCGCCGGACGCTTCGCTCTCTGTGACCCCGGACGGCCGACGTCCGACGGTCGCCCGTTCGCTCGTCGGGGGATGGAAAGCGCTCTCAAATCGCCGGTATCGCGCCCTCGGCGACCGAGGAGCGTTTTTGTCCCCCTCCGACAGAGATATACGTTCCCGCTCGTCTATTTGTGTATCCGACATGATTTCGGTGGAGTCGACCGAAGAAGGAATCCGAGCCGTTGACTCCTCGAAGACATCTATCGACGTGGCCACCGAGCGCTGGACGGAGAGGGGCGAGGGGCCGACGGTTCCCCGGGAACCGGACGTCACCGTCTCCGGGACGACGACGGGGTTGCGCTTTCCGCCGGTGTTCGTCGTCGCCGAGACGGCGGGGGGAGACAGCTACGAACTCGCCAGCGAAGTCGGGCCGATACTGCTCCCGCCGGACGAGTACGTCGTCCGCGTCGAGGGCAACGTGCTGGCGTACGTCGCCTTCTCGGGCTCGGCTCGCCTGGAGAAGCCCAACTACGAGGCGTCGATACTCTCGTTTCCGGAGCCGACTTCGGTCACGCTCGGCTTTCGAAGCCGAACCCAAGAGCCGGCCGAGACGGTCGTCGTCCCGCGAACGCCCGAGGGCATCGCGACGGCGCTGTCGCAGTTCCCCTCCGGGCACCGGACGACGACCGCCGACCGGTCGTATCCGACGATGCGCGACCACCCGCCGCGAATCGCCTTCGGCGACACCGTCTCGATTCCGGAGGTCGTCTCCAGGCGTCGCGAGGAGACGGCCATCGAACTGCGCCTCCCTGCCAGTCTCGACTACCTCTTTCCGGCGTCGTCTCTGGCGCACTACCTCGGGGCGAACGTCTCAGTCGAGACCGTCGGGTCGTCCGTCTCGACGACGCCGCGGCTCGAAGCCGCCGGTCGCGTCCACGAACTGCCGCCGCTCCCGTCGTTTCAGTACGAGACGGCGGCCCTGCTCCGGCGGACGTTCCTGCTCGACTGTCTGGTCCGAAACGCGGGGCCGCACGGCACCGACCTCGCGGAGTGTCGGCTGCTCCCGGAACTGTCGCTGGACGCCGACGCGCTGTACGCCGCTCCGGTCGCGGAGCGGCTGAACGCGTATCTGGACGCGCCGTTCGAGCGCATCTCCGAGGAGTTGCCCGAGTGGCACCTCTCGATGTACGTCGAACCGACGATGTCGCACGCGAAGACGCTCCCGCACCTCCTACAGAACGTCCCGAACGTCTTCCTGCCCGAGTCGACGTCGCTCGACGGCGGGGAACGCCTCTCGCGGTCGCTCGACGACTTCTACCGCGGCGTCAAATCGCCGGCCAAGGAGTCCGTCGCCATCGACCTCACGAAGCCGAAACTCGGCCCCGGTCGCACCCACGGCTGGCTCGCCGGCGGCGTCCCCATCGACGTGTTCAAGGGCGTCCCCGAGGCGTACGAGAACCGATTCGACTTCCTGGGCCGCGCCGGCGACTCCATCTCCGTCGTCGCCATCCTCAACGACAGCGGGATGAAAGACGAACACGCCGACGCCGCCCGCATCTACCGCGAACGCGCCGCCGACCTCGACATCGACATCGAAGTGCGCGAGCATCTGACGACTGAGGAACTGGCGACGGTGTTCGAGACGTCGCACGACTTCGTCCACTACATCGGTCACTGCGACCGAGCGGGGCTCCGCTGCCCGGACGGGAACCTCTCGGTATCGTCGCTCTCGGCGTCGAACGCGCAGACGTTCTTCTTGAACGCCTGCGGGTCGTTCCACGAAGGGATCGGCCTCGTCGAGCGCGGGAGCGTCACCGGTGCCGTGACGTTCAACCGCGTCGTCGACAGCCAGGCGGCGAAGGTCGGGACGATGTTCGCTCGACTGCTCGTCCACGGGTTCTGTTTCGAGCGCGCCATGCAGATGGCGCGTCGACGTATCATGACCGGCAAGGATTACGCCGTCGTCAGCGACGGAACGCACGTGCTCGCGCAGTCGGACAACTACGTCTCCTCGGACGCCGTGCTCACTCGCCTCGCCGACGGCCGGTTCGAACTCCGGTACAGCGTCCACTCGCCGTGGGTCAACGGCGGCTACTTCCAGACGCACATCACCCCCGACGACGAGTCGCGGTTGCTCGGGTCGGTGGGCACGTACGTCCTCGACCAGGCCGAACTGTGCGAGTTCTTAGAGCACGCCGAGACGCCCATCGTCTACGACGGCGACATCCACTGGTCCGACGAACTGGCGAACCTACTTCGGTCCTGAGAACTGATTTCCGGGTTACGGACCGGTGGACGTGCTGTGGGCGTTGTACGGCTCGACGAGCATCTCCGCGCCGACGGTCCCCTGTGTCCCGATTCCGAGGAGGAGCGCGATGCAGACCACGAGCACGCGCGGGTGCCGACCGACGAACGTCGTCGCGTACGATACGAGCTGGCTCCGTTCAGAACGGTTGTTTGACATCTACAACGGATATGTAGCATGGGAGTAGTTAACAATTGCGGAAAGTGTAATGGAACAAACAATCTACTTGGTCGAAACCGTTCTCGGGAATTTAGCGAATCCAACCGTCGATTAGCGTTAATATTAAATAATCACCTGTCGTTTATGACCACAGCAATATGGCCTCGAATTTACTCGAAGAGCAGATAGAGGATATTCTCCGTGCCGCCCTGGAAGACGCAGACGACGAACTGTTCATCGTCGATCCGTCGGCCGAAGCGGTCGAGGAGCTCGTCACCGTCGCCACCTCGGTCGACACCGACCTCCCCACCATTCGGATGGTCGCCGACGAGGGCATCCTGAAGGACGTCATGGGCGACTTCATCGTCGCCAGTAACGCCGCCGACCTCATCGACGCCGGCGCGCTCTCGATGCGCACCACCGACGAGGAAATCGACAACGCGCTCCTCATCACCAGCGACGCCGTGATGGCGCTCGTCACCGCGAACGACCGCGTCGCCGCGCTGACGACCGAAGACGCCGAGTTTGTCGAGGCCGCTTTCGAGACGTACGAGACGCTCTGGGAGGAGTCGCCCGACTTCAAACTCCGCACGCCCCCGATTTCGCGCGTCCGCGACACGCTCGGGACCGAAATCGGCGACCAGGCCGAGTCGGACTTCGACGCCGTCCTCGCCTCGCTCGAAACCGCGCGCGGCGACGGCGACGGCCTCGACGAAGTCACTATCAGCCTCCTCGTCGCGGCGAAAAACGACATCCTACTGTACGACATCTCCAAGTGGGGCGAAGACGTCGGCATCGCCTCGAAGGCGACGTTCTCGCGCACGAAGACGAAGCTCGAAGACATGGGTCTCATCGACACGGAGAAGGTCCCCATCGACGTCGGTCGTCCGCGCCTGCGTCTGAAGCTCGGCGACGACCGACTCCGCGGTGCCAGCGGCGACGAACTCGCCAGCGTCGCGATGAGCATGCTCAACTGAACCGACTTTCTCACACCTCGGGGCCGCGCTTCGCGCGACCCGCCCGGTGCAAAAATCGAGAGTGAAAATGCCGCGCGCGAGGCCTTTAGCCGAGCGCACGGTACGGTGGCGCTTACGTCGACAGCGACTGCACTGCCTCCGCGACAGCGACCGTATTCGCCACTGCTCGGTGGTCGCGCCGAAGCTGACGCCGAACGACGCCTTTTCTTTCCTCTCGTCCCTCTGGCGACGCATGCACGTCGGTCTCGTCGGCTCGGGTCCCGCCGCGGAGTCGCTTCGCGCCGCGTTCGCGGACATCGACGCACAGGTCTCGGAGACGACACCCGGTTCTCTCGCCGACTTCGACTTCGGTGCCGTCGTCGCCCCCGCCGGAAGCGACGCGTTCGCGCGGGCGAACGAACTCGCCGACCGGTGGGTCGCCGTCGAGATCGGCGGCGTCGGCGGACGTTCGCTCGCAGACACCGACGCGGCGGTCTCGCTGTTCGACGCCGAGTCGGGCTGTTTCCACTGTCTCCGCGCGCGCGTCGCCTCGAACCTCGACGACGATGCGACGGCCGACCGGCCGCGCGGAGACAGAGCGGCGGTCCGTCTCGCCGGGGCCGTCGCGGGTCGTCGCGCCGTCTCGTTGCTCTCGGGCGACGACGTCGCGGGAACCGTGGTCGACGTTCCCGGCTCCGAACGGGAGTTCCACCCGGTTCCCGGATGCGACTGCGCCGCCCCCCGCGACCGGACGCTCTCGCTCGCCTACTGCGAGACTGACCTCGACGACTCGCTCGCGCGAGCCGAGCGGGCGCTCGACGACCGGGTCGGCCTCGTCCGCACCGTCGGCGAACGCGAGTCGTTCCCCGTGCCGTACTACTTCGCACAGACTGCGGAGACGACCGTCTTCTCGGACGCCCGGGCCGCCGAGTTCGCCGCCGGCGTCGACGCCGACTGGAATCCGGCGTTCATGAAAGCGCTCGGCGAGGCGTTAGAGCGCTACTGCGCGGGCGTCTACCGGAGCGGGGAGTTCGTCACCGCTCCCGAGACGAACCGCGCGAACCCGGTTTCGCCGCGGCGGTTCGTCCGCCCCGATGGCTGGGAGACGGCGGGGAGAGACGAGGCGATTCCGTGGGTCGAGGGAATCGACCTCGACTCCACGGAGCCGGTGTCGCTCCCGGCGGAGTTCGTCCAGTTTCCGCCGCCGGCCGAACGGCACAAACCCGCCATCACGACCGGTCTCGGCCTCGGCAACTCGACGGTCGAAGCCTGTCTCTCGGGGCTGTACGAGGTGCTCGAACGCGACGCGACGATGCTCGCGTGGTACTCGACGTTCGACCCGCTGGAACTCGTCGTCGACGACGACGGTTTCGAGACGCTCGTCGGCCGCGCACGCGCGGAGTCGTTATCGGTGACACCGCTTCTGGTGACGCAGGACGTCGACGTCCCAGTCGTCGCCGTCGCGGTCCATCGCGGGGGCGAGAACGAGGCGAGCGAGGGCGCGAGGTGGCCCCGATTCGCCGTCGGTTCCGGCGCGAATCTGGACGCGACGGCCGCCGCCCGGTCGGCGCTGGCGGAGGCGCTCCAGAACTGGACGGAGCTCCGCGCGATGGGTCCCGAACGTGCCGCCGGCGAGAGCGGCGCGATCGGGGAGTACGCCGACTTCCCGCGGGCGGCGCGTCGGTTCGTCGACGCGACCGGTCGGGTCCGCGCCGCCGACGTGGGACCCGCCGAGTTGTCGGGTGTCGAGGAACTGGAGACGGTCGTCTCGCGGGCGTCGGCCGCCGGTCTCGACACCTACGCCGCGCGGGTCACGACGCCCGACGTGGCGGCGCTCGGGTTCGAGGCGGTCAGAGTCGTCGCGCCGGAGGCGCAACCGCTCTTTACGGGGGAGGCGTTCTTCGGCGAGCGAGCGCGTCGGATACCCGCGGACCTCGGATTCGAGGCGCGACTGGACGCGCCGTTTCATCCGTATCCGTAGCGCCCGTAGTGCCGTATCAGGTGTTCCGTCTCGACGAGTCCTCGGCGTTGGAGAGGCGCTCGCCGTCGCCGGGGAACGTCTCCCAGTCCCGGCCGCTGACGTTCACGTTCGCGGTGCCGCTGGTCTCGTCGAAGACGAGGTGCTGGTGGGGGTAGGCGAACTCCAGCGTCGCGTCGGACTCCTCGAACAGCGTCCTGATGCGCGTCTGGACCTTCGAGCGGACGGTGAGCATCTTGTACGGCTGTTTCGCCCAGTAGCGGAGCGTGAGGAGGACACCGTTGTCGGCGTACTCGTCGAGGTAACACGTCGGCTTCGCCGGGTAGCGGGCGTTGCCGATGCGGATGGCGGGCCCGCCCTCGATGACCTCGTCGCAGTTCTGCGCCGCCCGCTCGATGAGCCGTCGCGCCGTCTCGATGTCGGATTCGTAAGTGACGAGGATGCTGAGCGTGAGACGCGACCGCTCGTCCTCCGCGGAGTAGTTGACCACGTCGCGTTCGCGGATCGAGGAGTTCGGGAGGACGAGAAAGGAGTTGTCGAGGGTGAACATCTTCGTGTACCGAATCGTAATCTCCTCGACGAACCCCCGCTCGCCGGTGTCGAGTTCTATCATGTCGCCGATCTCGTACGGCTGGTCGGCGAGGACGAACAGGCCGTTGATGACGCTGCCGATGATGGGCGCGAGGACGATACCCACCACCGCCGTAAACACCGTCCCGAAGACGAAGATGTCGGGGAAGGTGACGTTGTACGCGCCGAGCGCCACGAACATCGAGAGGAGGACGACGGCGATTCGGATGCCCGAGAGCACTATCTGTGCGACGCTCTGGCGCGCGAACCGCTTTGCGACGGGGCGGCCGAGCAACCGGACGACGAGTTTCGAGAGGTAGACGCCGGCCAGGAGGATGAGAACCGCGAGTGCGAACCGCCAGCCCGGAATCTGCTGGAGCCACTCGGGGACGAGGCTGGCGAGGAGCTTGCCGACGCCCTCCGCGGTGTTCTCGGAGCCGTCGGTGGCCGTCGTCTGCTGGAGGACGGCCGACGAAACCGTCGGTACTCGGCCCGCTATCATTGAGACACGTGACTCAGGCAACGTGAAAAAACGTTGTCCTCCGGCAGCCGAGACGCCGCGCGGCGCGCGGGACGCCGTCGGAGCGACTCGGCTCCGACCGGCCCCGAACCGCCGACGAGACGGTCGGCGAGCGGCGAACCGCTAATAGCCTGCTCGTCGGTATCTGTGATATGGCCGCGCCACAGTCTACAGTGGACTTCCGCATCTCGCACGAAGCCGAACCCAGCGAAACGCTTCTGGCGGGGTTTTCGACGTTCGGCCTCGCCGGACTCACCGCCGTCGACTACCTCGTCGACCATCTCGAACTGAAACAGACGGGCCACGTCACCGCCGCCGGCCTGCCCGCAATCGCGCCGTTCGAGAACGGCCGTCCCCGCCACCACACGCGATTGTTCTCCCGGTCGGACATCGAACTCACCGTGCTCGTCAGCGAACTGTTCGTCCCGGCGTCGGCGGGTAAGACCTTCTCGGACGCGATTCTCGACTGGACGGAGACCACCGACGTCGAGGAAGTCGCCATCCTCTCGGGCGTGCCGGTCCCGCACGGCCCCGAACAGCACCGTACCTTCTACATCGCGACCGACGACTATCGGGAGTCGCGGCTCGCAGGCACTGAGGTCCCGGCGATGGGCAACGGGTTCCTCGACGGCACGAACGCCGCGTTCGTCGAACGCGGCCTCTCGTCACCGCTCGGCGTCTGCGTCTACGTCACGCCCGTCCACGCGCAGGTCCCGGACGTGGAGGCCGCCTTGCGACTCCTCGACACCGTCGACGAGGTGTACGACCTCGGCGTCGATACCGGTCCGCTCGAAACGTTCGCAGAGCGCGTCCGACAGTACTACGGCGAACTGGCCGAACGCATCGAGACCCGCGAGAGCGACACGGCCGAAGACCGGATGTACATGTGAACCCGAGCACGCGCCGGTGAGCGGACCGTTTCGAGCGCGTGCGGACCAGAACGTTGATGACCGAGTGCATCGAACGTTCATTTGAAATTATACAACGTCTTTTCGGAACTGCGTGCTACTCGACCTATAGTAAATCACTTACGTACGGAGTGTGGCCGATTTATCATGGTTGATGACCTGCGGCTCACGATGGAGCGCGTCGGCGAGCGCTTCAACCTCGGCGAGTACGAGATAGACGCGTATCTCGCCGTCTTGGAGCACGGACAACTGACCGCGAGCGAAATCGCCGACCGGACCGACATCCCGCAACCGCGGGTGTACGACACGGTCCGGAGTCTCGCCGACCGGGGGCTCGTCGAACTCCGGGAGTCGCGGCCGATGAAGATCGTCGCGGTCGACCCCGAGAACGCCTTCGGCAACTTCCGGGACTCGTTCACCGAGATGGTCGAGGAACTCGGCGCACGCTACACCGCTCCCGCACGCGAAACCGAGGCTGTCTCGCTCGTCAAGTCGCGGTCGACGATTCTCCGCTACATCGAGGAGGTCATCGACTCCGCGGAGTTCGAACTCGTGCTCTCGCTGACCCCCGACCTCCTCCAGCGGTTCCACGACGACCTGGCCGCGGCGACCGACGACGGCGTGAGCATCGACTTGCTCGTCACGCCCGCCTCGCAAGCGCCCGACCCCGCCGAGTACGACTACAGGGACGTCTGCACCATCGCGCGGAGTCGCCGCGGCATCACGACGCCCGTTCTGGCCGTCGCCGACGGCGAGTACTCCATCTACGCGACGCAGGACGCCCTCCGAGACGACCGCGACCGTTACGGCGTCATCTTCAACCGCTCGGCGCTGGGCTTTCTCATCTCCGGCTTCTTCGGGACCGTCCTCTGGACCACCGCCGAGACGCTCGAAATCGACGGCAAAGACCGCCCGTTCCCCCGGCGCTACGCCTCGATTCGCCGCGCGGTGAAGGACATGCGCGACCTCGACGGCGAGTTCTACGCAACCATCGAGGGCCGCGACATCGAGACCGGCGACCCCGTCGTCGTCGAGGGCCGGGTCGTCGACCTCGCCTTCGAGGACACCGAGGAGGTCGCGTCGCTCGTCGTCGAGACCGAGGACGGGCCCGTCCACGTCGGCGGGTTGGTCGCGGCGCTCGAAGATATCGAAGGCCAGGACATCCGCATCGGTCGTGAGGAACCGCCGGGACGCGCCGAGCGACTCCGCGACGGCGCACAGCGAAGCGTCGACGACTGACTTCCTCGTTCAGAACTCGTACAGCAGTTCGTCGCACGCCGTGCAGGCGAGCACCGCGATGTCGGGCGAATTGTAGACACCCATCGTCCCGCCGCAGCAGTTTCGCACCGTCGTCTCCTCGACGCTCCCGCCGCAGACCGGACACTCCGGCAGAAACATCCGGAGCGGATTCGCCGCCTGCGCGGCCACGCTGTCGTCGACGCCGCGCGACCGGAGCGCTCGAACGGCGGCCGTCTCCGAAATCGCCACCGACTCGGAGAGCCACGTCTTCGCGCCGTCGCTTTCGAGGACGACCCACTCGTCGTCGAGCTCCCACGTCGCCTCCGCGGGCATGGCGTCTGCGGCCGCGGCGGCGAGCGTCTCGCGGTCGCCGTCGCGGAGGGCTCCCATCTCGGCGGTCCACTCGTCGACGAAGGCGTCGGTGAGGTAGAGTTCGCCGTCGTCGGTGAACACGCCCGCCGCGCCGAGTTCGCGGACGAGCGTCTCGCCGTCGACGTCGTCGTCGGCCAGCGCGTCCGAGCGCCGCGCTTCGGCGCCGCTGGCACCGTTCTCGTCGTCCTCGTCACCATCGGTGTCGTTGGTGTCGTCAATGTCGTCGCTACCGGTTTCGACGCCGTCACCGCCGCCGGTGTCCGTCTCCGCATCCGCCCCGGCGCTTCCGCCGACGTCGCCGAGACTGCCGCTACTGTCGCCGAGGTCGTACTTCGGACCGAACTCGACCGGGAGGCGCGCGACGAATTTCGGCGCGAACGTCGGCGTGTACGGCACCGCGTAGCCGCGGAGGTAGACGAGGCCGACGCCGACCGCGCCGACCAGAAGCGAGAGCCCGTACGAGAACGGGGCGAGAAGCAGACAGACGACCGCGATGATGGCTGCGTTGACCCCGGTACACGGCCAGCAGCGTCGTTCGCCCGTGTACTCGGGCCGCCGAACGGTGTCGAACGGTGACATACCGGTGAGTGGTCGCCGGGGTGACTTGAGGGTTCTGCCGCGCGGCCGTCGCTCGATTCGCGGTTCGCCGTCGCCTCCACACTTTTGTCGTTCGTCATCGAACGTCACGGTATGACGGAGATGGAGTACACGAAGCTCGGAACCACGGGGCTGGAGGTCTCTCGACTCTGCCTCGGCTGCATGAACTTCGGGTCGGGCGAGGAGTGGATGATGAACGACGAGGAGGCGAGCATCGAACTCATCCACCGCGCGCTCGATCTCGGCATCAACTTCCTGGACACGGCGAACGTCTACTCGCGCGGCGAGAGCGAGGAGATCGTCGGCAGAGCCATCGAGGGCCGCAACCGCGACGAACTCGTAATCGCCACCAAGGTGTTCGGCGAAATGGGCGACTACCCGAACGGGCAGGGGTTGTCGCGCAAGCACATCCTCGACCAGGCGGAGGCGAGTTTGGAGCGGTTAGGCACCGACTACATCGACCTCTATCAGATTCACCGCTGGGACGAGGAGACGCCCATCGAGGAGACGCTGTCGGCGCTCGACCACCTCGTCGAGACCGGTAAGGTGCGGTACATCGGCGCGAGCACGATGACGAGCTACCAGTTCACGAAGGCGCTGTACAAAAGCGACATCGAGGAGTACGAGCGCTTCACCTGCATGCAACCGGAGTACAACGCGGTGGACCGCCACGAGGAGGCCAATCTGCTACCGGTCTGTGAGGGCGAGGGCGTCGGCGTCATCCCGTGGTCACCGTTGGCAGGCGGCTTTTTGACCGGGAAGTACGAGCGTGACGGTGACATCGAAGAGGGATTGCGCGCGGATATCGACGAGTACACGCAGGACCGATTCACCGACGAAAACTGGACCGTTCTCGACGAGATTCGGCGTATCGCCGACGAGAAAGACGTCTCGCCGGTGCAGGTGTCGCTGGCGTGGTTGCTACACAAACCCGTCGTCACCGCGCCCATCATCGGCCCGCGGAGCATCGACCACCTCGAAGAGAACGTCGAAGCTCTCGACGTGAGTCTCACGGACGCGGAAATGGACCAAATCGAATCGCCGAAGACGCCTCACTGGCCGGTGGCACATAAAAACTGAACCACTACATAACACGCAGAATACCGAGATTGATTCGATGTGGGTCCCATTAACTATGTGAGAAAACGGCGATAGAAGGCTTGTATGGCCCGAATCACACGTGACAGTTAATCCACAACAACAGACGTAGTAACTGTGCCGAAAGTATAAATAAGTCCTATACCAAGAAGTCAAACTGTAATGGTCGATGCTGACTCACATGATAAGTCGAAGCGGCGAAGTAGTGTATCCCGACGACGATTCGTACAGGCTGCCGGCGCTTCCGGCGTCGCAATGGGTCTCGCCGGATGTATCCAGAGCCAGGACGACGGTGGCAACGGTAACGGCAACGGAAACGGCAGCGGGGGCGGCGGCAACAGCGAACAGTTAGATCCCGGGTCGGTAAACAACGACGTCACCATCCAGTGGGCGGCGGACTCGCGCGTCGCGGACAACTCAGACCGTATCATCGAAGCGCTCCGGAGCGCCGGCATGCCGGATAACATCTCCATCGACATCCTCGGTGGCTCGCAGGTGACCGACGACCGGGAGAACCAGTATCAGACGTGGCTCAACTCCGGTCAGGAGGAGCCGACGCTCCTGATGACCGACAGCGGGTGGACGATTCCGTTCATCGTCCGCGACCAGCTACAGAACCTCGGCCAGTCGTTGCCGAGCGATATGGTTTCGACGGTCAACAATAACTACTTCCAAGCCAGCGTCGAAACCGCGAAACATCCCGACTCGGGCGACCTCTACGCGATTCCGCTGTTCCCGGACTTCCCGACGGTTCAGTACCGGAAGGACCTCGTCACGCAGGCCGGCTACGACCCCGAAGGCAACAACTGGGCGACGGAGTCGATGACGTGGAAGGACTTCAACAGCATGATCGCCGACGTCGTCCAACAGAACGACGACGTCCAGATGGGCTTTAACTTCCAGGCGGCGTCCTACGAGGGCCTGTCGTGCTGTGACTTCAACGAGTTCATCACCGGTTGGGGCGGCGCGTACTTCGGCGACCACAGCAACCTGTTCGGTCCGGTCGGCGACCGTCCCATCACGGTCAACGAGGAGCCGGTCCTGCAGTCCATTCGGATGATTCGGACGTTCATCCACGGGCAGAACGACGAGCACTCGCTCGACGGCTACCAGCGGATCTCGCCCGAGGCCGTCCTCCAGTGGCAGGAAGACCCCTCGAAGGCGCCGTTCGACAACGGCAACGCCGTCGCGCTGCGCAACTGGCCGTACTCCATCGTCGAGAACGGCGCGGAGGAGAACTACGGCGAGGACCTCGGCGTGATGCCGATTCCGTACGCGGTGACGCCGGACGAAGCCGAGTACGAGGGTGCCGGCGGCCCGTCCGCCGCGCTCGGCGGCTGGCACATCTCGATGAACCCCAACTCGAGCACCGAGAAGAAGAACGCCGCCGCGGCCGTCATCCAGGCGATGATGACCGACGACTTCAACCTCGCCATGTTCGAGATTCTCGGGTGGATCCCGCCGAAGCCGGAGCTGCTCAACTCGGACCGCGCGTCGAACGTGCCGGTCATCGGCCGCTACCTCGACTCGCTGAAGGTGGCCGGCGAGAACGCGGTGCCGCGTCCGGTCACGGCCGTCTGGTCCCAGCAGTCCGACCAGATCGCCCAAGAGGTCAACGCGACCTACTCGCAGGGCAAATCGCCCGAAGACGCGATGTCGAGTCTGCAGTCCACGCTGGAGCAGATCGAACAGAACGCCTAAGCGCTCGCTTACCAACATTATTATTTGTTACCAATGGCAACAGAACAGGAATCACAGGGGGGTGTCCGCGACAGCTCACGGTCCGGTCCGTACGTCGCCGCAGTCCGCTGGATGGAGAACTTAAGCGAGACGGCGTACGCGTATTTGCTGCTCGTGCCGGCGCTGATACTGCTGCTGGTGATCGCGGTGTACCCGCTCGTCACGACGTTCTGGATGTCGCTGTTCGCCGACGCGCTGTCGGGTTCGGCTAACCTCGGCCAGTTCGTGGGTATCACCAACTACGTCGAGCTCCTGACGAACCAACGGAGCTACGCGCTCCCCTCGGCGTTCATGCCGACGTCGCTGACGCCGAACGGCATCTTCGCCAGTGCGCTCGGCGTGACGCTCGTCTTCACGCTCGTGAGCGTCTTCTTCGAGACCATCATCGGGTTCGGACAGGCGCTCGTCCTCGACCAGGATTTCCGAGGCCGACGCTGGGTGCGGGTTGCCATCATCATCCCGTGGGCGGTGCCGATCGTCATCCAGGGGATGATCTTCTACCTGCTGTTCCAGCCCGGCATCGGCTTCCTCATCGGAACCAGCCAGGACCCGTCGCTACTGAATCAGCTCACGTGGATCGGGACGACGCCGCTGGCGAACACGGTGGACGCGACGAGCATCATCATCGTCGCCGACATCTGGAAGACGTCGGCGTTCATGGCGCTTCTCATCCTCGCCGGACTGCAGAGCATCGACCGCTCGCTGTACGACGTGGCGAAGGTCGCCGGCGCGTCGCAGTGGCAGCAGTTCAAGATGATCACGATGCCGCTCATCATGCCGACGGTGCTGGTCGCGATGCTGTTCCGCACCATCGCGGCGATGCGCGTCTACGGTATCATCGAGACGACGTCCGCCTGCACGACGGTGCCGTCGCTGTCGTGTCTGGTCGTCACGAGCTTCAATCAACGCGCGTACGGGACTGCGGCGTCCGTCGCGTTCATCACAGCCGCCATCATCGGCGTCGCGGTGTCCGTCTACATCGTGAAGTTCGCCGACGCTGAAGGAGGTGGATTCTAATGGGAAGCGAACCACAGTCCGGCGATTCGACGACGACCATCGGCACCAGCGGCGACCGCGAACTGAAACGCGGGCCGTTCAGCCGCTGGGTGAGCAGTTCGATTAAGAACCCCGAACGGACGTACCGCGCGATGTTCTACGTCGTGACGGCGTTCTTCCTGCTTACGACGCTGTTCCCGTTCTACTGGCTGCTCGTGCTGGCGCTGACACCGCCGCGGGCGCTGCAGAACGTGGGTCTCTACCCGCCGGGCGGAACGCTGAACGTCGAGTCGTTCGCCGTCGTGTTCCAGCGCGTGCCGTTCCACATCTTCATGTTCAACAGCTTCGTGTTGGGTATCCTGACGACGGTCATCGTCCTGCTGTTGGCGAGTCTCGCGGGCTACGTCTTCGGCCGCCTCCGGTTCCCCGGACGCGGACCGCTGATGCTCGCCATCCTCGCCATCTCGTACTTCCCGCCGGCGGCGTTCCTGCTGCCGCTGTACGACCTCTTCACGGGGAACGTAGCGATTCCCATCCCCTTCACCGGCCTCGCCGTCGGCTTCCCGGAGCTGTACAACACGCCGGGCGCGATGGTGCTGCCGTTCAGCGCGCTGTTCATGCCGCTGTCCATCTTCATCCTCACGACCTTCTACGGACAGATTCCCGACGGGTTGGAGGACGCCGCCCGCGTCGAAGGGACGACGCGACTCGGCGCGCTGTTCCGCGTCATCATCCCGCTGTCAGCACCCGGGGTGGCGACGGCGGGCGTGCTCACGTTCATCAGCGTCTACAACGAGTTCTTCTTCTCGTTCCTGATGAACAACGGCGAACCCGGCAGCTGGGCCCCGCTCGTCGCGGGTATCATCGGCTTGCAGGGACAGTACGACACGCCGTACCACCTGATGGCGGCGGCGAGCATCATCGGCGTGCTGCCGGTGGCCATCCTGGTCATCGTCGCACAGGAGAAAATCGTCAGCGGCCTCACGGCCGGCGCACTCAAGGAGTAAGACAATGGGAGACGTAAAACTCGAACACGTAACGAAACGGTACGACGACGTAACGGCAGTCGACGACATGAACATGCAAGTCCAAGACGGGGAGTTCGTCTGCCTCGTCGGCCCCTCGGGGTGTGGGAAGTCGACAACCATGGAGATGATCGCCGGCCTCACCATCCCGACGGAGGGGACCATCCATATCGGCGGCCGCGAGGTGACGAACCTCCCGCCGAAGGACCGCGGAGTGGCGATGGTGTTCCAGAACATCGCGCTGTTCCCGCACATGGATGTCTACGACAACATCAGCTTCGGCCTCCGACTCCGCGACTACGAGAAGGAGGAGATAGACCGCCGCGTCGAGCGCGCCTCCGACATCGTCCAGTTGGAGGGGATGCTCGACCGCATGCCCGACGAGATGTCCGGCGGCCAGCGTCAGCGCGTCGCCATCGCCCGCGCCATCGTCCGGAACCCCGACGTGTTCCTGATGGACGAGCCGCTGGCGAACCTCGACGCGAAACTGCGCGTCCACATGCGGACGGAACTGCAGCGCCTGCACAAGGAGCTGGACACGACCATCATCTACGTCACCCACGACCAGGCGGAGGCGATGACGATGTCCGACCGCATCGCCGTCATCGACAGCGGCCAACTCCAGCAGATCGATCCGCCGCTGACCTGCTACAACGAACCGGAGAACCTGTTCGTCGCGGGCTTCATCGGCTCGCCGGCGATGAACTTCCTCGACGGAACCGTCACCCAGCAAGGCTTCGAACACGACACCGGCGTCACCATCGAGTTCGACCCCGCGCAGATGGGCGTCGAAGTCGGCCAAGAGGTGACTCTCGGCGTCCGCCCGGAGGACGTCTACCCGATCAACCAGTCGGAGTCGCTCTCGCACCCCTCGATGAGTATCGACACGACGACGGACGTGCTCGAACCGATGGGTGACGAGATCTTCGTCTACCTGTTGTTGGACGACGACGGGTCGAGCATGGACATGGAGGCGGCACAGCAGAACCAGCTGCTTATGAGCGTCGACCCCGACAGCGACATCGTCGAGGACCAGGAGTTCGACGTCGTGCTCGACCGGAGCCGGATTCACCTCTTCGACACCAGGTCGGGGCGGGCGCTCCAGCACGGCCTTGTCAAGTTGACCAGCGCGGAGAACGTCACCGAGACCGGCGCAGAAACCGACGACTGAACACCACACCCACAGATGGTCACCGAACTCGGACTGCTGTACATCGGGATGGTGACCCTGTTGTTCTTCTTCTGGGCGTACGGCATCGTGTCGTTCGTTTTGGACCTGAAGAACATCATCATCCCCAAAGGGCGGCAGTTCCTACGCGGAAGACGACGCATCAAAGAGCGGAAACAGCAAGAGGAAGAGCGCGAGGAACGCGAGCGTCAGTTGTACTGACAACACGCGGAACGTGACGCTTAACACCTGCTGTAGTAAACGGGTTGTAGAGAATGACTTCGGACACGCCAGTACGGGTCGGGGTGGTCGGCCTCGGTAACATCGGTCACTACCACGCCGACCGGTTGACGGATTTAGGCGCGACGCTCGTCGGCGGCATGGACATCCAAGCCGACGCTCGACGACGCTTCGCCGAGAAGTACGGCGTCGAGGCGTACGACGACAAGTACGAGCTGTTCGACGACGTCGACGCCGTCATCGTAACGACACCGAATCGCTTCCACGAGGAGTACGCCGTCGCGGCGCTAGACGCCGGCATCGACGTGCTGCTGGAGAAGCCGCTCGCGCACAACTTAGAGAGCGCCGAGCGCATCGCCGAGGCCGCCGAGGCGTCGGACGCGCTCTGTATGGTCGGGTTCAACAACCGCTTCGCCAACCCCGTCGAGGTCATCAAGAGCTACCAGCGCGACGGCGAGTTCGGCGAGATGCAACACGTCGAGGCCAACTACGTCCGTCGTCGCGGCATCCCCGGCCGCGGGTCGTGGTTCACCTCCAAGGACATCGCCGGCGGCGGCGCGCTCATCGACATCGGCGTCCACGCTATCGACCTCGCGCTCTACTTCCTCGACTTCCCCGAAATCGTCGAAGTGTCGGGCGTCACCCGCTCGCAGTTCGGCAACCAGGACGACTACGCCTTCGTCGAGATGTGGGGCGAGGATATCGGTCCAGAAGGGTTTGACGTCGACGACTCCGCGAGCGCCTTCATCCGCTCGGTGGACGGTCAGACCATCTCCTTGGAAGTCGCGTGGGCGACGAACCGACCGACGAACGACGAGTTCGTCCTCCGCGGCTCGGAAGCCGGCGCGCGCTTCGACCGCGCGAGTCACGAACTGACGCTGTACGAGACGGGCAAGAACGGCACCGACCACCTGCGCGACACCGACATTCAGACGCAGGCGAACGACACCCACAAATCCGAACAGCGCCTATTCCTCGAAGCCGTCGCCTCCGGGAACCACCCCGAGCGGAACACCGTCGAACAGGGCCTCGCGGTCCAGCGCGTCATCGACGCCATCTACCGCTCCTCGGCGGAGGGGAAAGCGATTCGTCTCGACACCGAGTCCGAAGCGGCACCCGAACTCGACTGAGTCGACCGCCGACTCTCTCAGACGTGCGTGTACACTCCGTCTTCGCGCTCTCTCCCTTCGGTGACATCGCACGCCGGACAACTTCCGATAGCGGCCACTGCATCCACCGTCGGCTGCGTCCTCCTGAAGTTTTATCGACGCCCTGAATGTAACAACAGGCATGGACATCGGAGTACTCACCGTCCCCCTCGGCGGACAGTCGCTCGAAGAAGCGCTCGACTACCTCGACGGCATCGGCGTCTCCGCGGTCGAACTCGGCGTCGGCGGTCACCCCGGAGAGGCGCACGTCGGCCGACGCGAACTGCTCGACGACCAGGATGCGCGGGCCGACCTGCTCGACCTGCTCGACGACCACGGGATGTACATCAGCGCGCTGGCGACGCACAACAACCCGCTGCACCCCGACGAGGAGACGGCCGACGAAGCCGATACCGAACTCCGCGAGGCCATCGAGCTCGCCGACGAACTCGACGTCGACGCAGTCACCTGTTTCTCGGGGCTTCCCGCCGGCGGTCCCGACGACGACGTGCCGAACTGGATCACCGCGCCGTGGCCGACCGAACACGCCGACGCCCACGAGTACCAGTGGGACGTCGCCACCGACTACTGGTCGGGGCTCGCGAACCACGCCGCCGACCACGGGGTCCAGATCGCCATCGAGATGCATCCGAACATGCTCGTCTACGAACCCTCGGGGATGCTGCGTCTGCGCGAAGCGACCAACCAGTACGTCGGCGCGAACTTCGACCCCTCGCACCTGTACTGGCAGGGAATCGACGTGCTCGCCGCCATCCGCTACCTCGGCGAGGCGGGGGCCATCCACCACGTCCACGCGAAGGACACCCGCGTCTACGACGACCGCTCGCGCATCAAAGGCGTCCTCGACACCACGCCGTACACCGAGGAACCCGACCGCTCGTGGCTGTTCCGGACCGTCGGCTACGGCCACGGCGAGGAGCACTGGAAGGATATCGTCTCGACGCTCCGGATGGTCGGCTACGACGGCGCGCTCTCCATCGAACACGAGGACTCGCTCACCTCGTCGCAGGAGGGACTGGAGAAAGCGGTCGAACTGCTCCAGCGGTCGGTGTTCGAGACGACGCCCGGCGAAGCCCACTGGGTGTAGGAATCAGACCGGAGCGAGGAAAACCCTCAGAGTACGCTCGGCAGCTTTTCGGGAAACAGCGTCGCTCCGTTCTCGGTGAACTCCGACAGCGACTTCCAATGGCAGTCGAGCTCCTCGCCGGTGTCGGGTTCGTGGGCCGTAAAGGAGTCCATCTGGTAGGGCCACTGGTGGACGAACTCCGCGCCGTAGACGCGCTGAATCTCGTGACACTCCTCGCCGTCGAGCGTGAACACGTCCTCGAACGTGCCGAGTTCGTGAACTCTCGTCAGTTCGACTTCCAGTTCCTCGCGAAACTCGCGGCGAAGCGCATCGACGCTGTGCTCGCCGTACTCGACGCCGCCGCCGAGCGGGCGGTAGTAGGTACCGGTCTCCGCGGACTCACCCTCGAAGACGAGCAGTTCGTCGTCGCGGCGGACGACGCCGAGGGCGACGACGCGGATACGCCCGTCTCCGGGTGATTCGGCGTCTCGCGGCGTCTCGACGGAGGGCCGGTCGCTCATGCACGGAGAAAGTGCCACCCCCGCAAGAAACTGGCGGATATGAAACCCTAAGCCACCGCCGCGTGAAGGGGGCACATGGCTCTGACAGTCGGTATGCTCGGCTATCGGTTCATGGGACAGGCACACTCGAACGCGCTGGCGCGCCTCCCGATGTTCTTCCCTGACGCGCCCGAGGTGGTCCGTCACACGCTCGTCGGCCGCGACGAGGAGGCGCTTTCGGACGCCGCCGACCGCTTCGGCTTCGAGCACACCGCCACCGACTGGGAGGACGTCGTCGGCGAGGTGGACGTGTTCTACAATCTCGGGCCGAACCACCTCCACGCCGACCCCTCCATCGCGGCGCTGGAAGCGGGTACGCACGTCTTCTGCGAGAAACCGCTCGCGCCGACGCTGGATGAGGCCGAGCGGATGCGCGACGCCGCCGCCGACGCGGAGGGCGTCGCCGGCTGTGCGTTCAACTACCGGTTCATCCCCGCCATCCAGTACGCGAAACGGCTCATCGACGACGGCGAGATCGGCGAGATTCGCCACGTCGACGGGCGCTACATGCAGGACTGGCTCGCCGACCCCGACGCGCCGTGGGCGTGGCGGATGGACAAAGAGCTCGCCGGCAGCGGCGCGCTCGGCGACCTCGGCGCGCACACGGTCGACCTCGCGCGCTTTCTCGTCGGCGAGCAGGCCGGCGACATCGACAGCGTGAGCGGTCACCTCCGAACGTTCGTCGACGAGCGTCCGGTCCCCGGGGAAGACGAGACTCGACCGGTCACCGTCGACGACGCCTACACCGCCGAGGCCGAGTTCGAAAACGGCGCGATGGGGACGTTCGAGGCGTCCCGCGTCGCCACCGGCCACAAGAACGACCACACGATTCGCGTCCACGGGTCGAAAGGGAGCCTGAAGTTCTCGCTCGAACGCATCAACGAGCTCGAACTCCTCAAGGAAGGTAACCGCGGCTACGAGACCATCCTCGTCACCGACGAGTCAGACCCCTACGTCGACCACTGGTGGCCGCCGGGCCACGTCCTCGGCTGGGAGCACACGTTCGTCCACGAGAACTACGAGTTCCTCAGTGCGGCCGACGCGGGCGAGGAGTTCCATCCGTCGTTCGATGACGCCTACGAGGTTCAGCAGGTACTCGACGCCATCGAGCGGAGCGACGAGAGCGGAGAACGGGTTTCGCTCGACTGAAGGGTGGAGCGCTGACGCGAGACGTTTTAGAACGGCGAGCGGGTTCCGCTCGACTAATCTGTCGTGCTCTCTTTCAGTAGTGCCGCGTCTGCTCGTCGGTGATGACCTCGTCGATGAGCGACATCGGCGTCGCGTCGTAGGCGGGGTTGTCGATGGTGAAGCCCTCGGCGGGTTCGAGCATCACCTCGGCGGGCGAGCGGAACTCGTTCTCGAAGCGGAAGCCGTCCTCGATGATTTTCGCGCCGGAGCCGATGATGGTGACGGGAACGCCGACTTCGTTGGCCGCCGCGACCATCGGGAACGTGCCGACGCGGTTGTACAGCACGTCGTCGACGATGCAGTCCATCCCGATGATGACGCGGTCGCACTCGTCTAACACGTAGCCGGACGCGCCGTCGACGATGAGGTGGGCGTCGACGCGGTCCATCGCCCCGAGGGTGCGCGCGGTCTTGCGCCCGAGGTACCGCGGCCGCGCCTCCGTCGTGTACGCCGTCAACTCGATTCCTCCTCTGACGGCCGTTTCGAGGGCTTCGAGGACGGTCGAGGAGTAATCGTGCGTGAGGAACGTCTCGCCGTCCTCGAACGTCTTGGCGGCGGTCTCGGCGGCGCGGCGTTTGCCGCGTTCGATGTCTTCGACGACGCGCTCGATCGTCTCTCGCGTCCGCGTTTTCGCCTCGTCGACCGTGTCGGTCTCGCCGGTGACGCTCTCTGTGACCTCTCGCATCGCGTTGTACAGCGAAGCGTGCGAGGGGTTCGCCCGACGGAGCGCCCCGGCGTTCCGTTCGAGGTCACGCTCGTACTCTTCGAGCGTCGCAAACTCCCTGTCGAGTAGCTCCGAGAGCGCCCGCGTTGCCTTGACGGCGACGACGGAGGAACTGTGGGTCTGCATCTCCCGGATTTCCTCGACCGTCTCGTCTATCATACCGGAACGTCTGCCCCTCAATGCAAAGAGTTTCCGGGAGGCAGAGCGCGGTTCCGCCGCGAGACACAAGTGTCCGGAGGCCCTACGGGACCCGATGAGTTTCACCGTCACCTACTACTGTCCGCACTGTGAGACGCTCATCGAACTCGAACGCGACGAGTATCTCGCGGACAAGACGGTCACGCCGTATCCGTTGGAAGGCTGGGAGTACGCGACCCCCGACGACGCCTACGAGAATGCAGACGGGGTGAAACTCGTCTGCGGGGAGAGCGACGCCCCCTCGGTGACGTTCAGGCCGAAAGGATGGATTCCGGGTGACGGCAGCGACGACGGCGACGAAGACACCGAAGGGCCGGAGGAATCGGGAGGCGACGGCCGAATCGGCTGTGGCCGCACGTTCTACCTCAGCTACGTCAAATACGCCGACGGAGAGGAGCTCGACCCGCGCCGACGGTCGGAGTTCGTCGACATAGCCGGAGACGGCCGAACGGGACCGCGTGGACCCGCTGGACCGCCCGGTCCGGGCGGTTTTTAGCTCCGAGACGTCTGACGACGTACCTAATATATTGGGCAATGGTCGTATGGCATCGGACGTTCTCTTTCAGAACACGATGGATTCCCGAACCCCGAAACGTCGGGTTACCCGACGCCCTCCGCGCATCGAGCGTGGGTTTGCGAACGAGCACGCCGCCGAGTCGAGCGACGCGGAAGTGACGTGTGCGTTCGACGAGGTAGACGGAGAAGAAGCACTCGTCGTTGCAGACATCGGTTGCGACGACGCGTGGATCTCGATGAGCGCGTCCGAATGCGTCTCGGTCGACGCTTGGCGGTGATTTTCGATGTCTGAAACCCACTCACGAAATTACAGCTGTATCTGTTCGAACCTCGAGCAACTGAACTCGCGCGTTCGCATCCCGTCGCGCGAACACGCGCCCGAGCCCGCTCGGTACGACTGAGCGGCGGTCGTTTCGCTCCGACGAACGATTTTTTAGCCTTTGATGTTACAGACCGGATAGGTTCGCGCGACTTTGTCGCCGATGTCCAGCGCGTCGGAGACACGGACGACCTCGTCGACGTCCTTGTAGACGCCCGGGGCCTCCTCGGCGACGGTCGCGCCGCTTTGAGCCTTCACGTAGATTCTGTTCTGGTCGCGGAGTTCCGACTGAACCGTCTCTCCCCAGTACTCCTGCTTGGCGCGAGTCCGACTCATCACCCGCCCCGCGCCGTGGGCCGTCGACCCGAACGACAGCGACAGCGACTGTTCTCCCCCGCACAGCACGTAACTGCCTGCACCCATGCTCCCGGGGATGATGACGGGTTGGCCGACGCCGCGGTACGCGCTCGGTACCTCCGGGTGGTCCGCCGGGAACGCCCGCGTCGCGCCTTTCCGGTGGACGTACAGCTCTCGCTCCTCGCCGTCGACGTCGTGGTGCTCCTTCTTGGCGATGTTGTGCGCGACGTCGTACAGCAGCTCCATCTCCATCGCCTCCCAGTCGCGGTCGAAGACGCGCTCGAACACCTCCCGGGTACGGTGCATCACCAACTGTCGGTTCGTCCACGCGAAGTTGATGGCGGCGCACATCGCGCCGTAGTACGCCTCGGCCAGTTCGCTGCCCGCGGGCGCGGCAGCCAGTTCGCGGTCGGGTAACTCCGCGAGCAGGTCGCCGTGGCGCTTCTCTATCTTCCGGAGATAGTCGTTGCACAGTTGGTGGCCGAGGCCGCGACTCCCGCAGTGGATGAGCACGACGATCTGGTCCTCGGAGAGTCCGTAGGCGTCGGCGACGCCCTCGCGGAACACGTCGGTGACGCGCTGGACTTCGAGAAAGTGGTTTCCAGACCCGAGACTCCCGAGCTGCTTTCGCCCCCTGTTCTTGGCCTTCTCCGACACGGCGTCGGGGTCGGCGTCCGGTCGCCGCCCCTCGTCCTCGCAGTGCAAGAGGTCGTCTTCGACGGCGTACCCCGCTTCGAGCGCCCAGTCGACCCCGCGCTCCAAGACGGCGTCCACCGTGTCGATATCGGATTCGACGACGCCGCCGCCGCCGAGTCCGGAGGGGATCGCCCGGAACAGTTCGTCGACGAGCTCCTCCTCGCGCCCCTGCAGGTCGTCGTAGGAGAGGTTCGTTCGCATCATTCTGACGCCGCAGTTGATGTCGTAGCCGACCGCCCCCGGCGAGATACACCCGTTTTCGGCGTCCGTCGCCCCGACGCCGCCGACGGGGAAGCCGTAGCCCTGGTGTCCGTCGGGCATGCAGAGCGCGTGTTCGGTCATCCCCGGCAGATGCGTCGCGTTCTTCAACTGCTGAAGCGTCTTGTCGTCGCCGATCTGTTCGAGCAACTGTTCGCTGGCGAGGACGCGGGCGGGGACGCGCATCTCTCCCTCCCGCGGGATTTCCCAGACGTTCTCTCGAACCTGTTCGAGACGGATGCCGTCGAACTCGCGCGTCGTCATGTGCCCCCGTAGCACGAGAGTCGGTAATACGTTGTCCCAAGTCGAATCCGCCGACCGTTCACCGGCCGTGAATGTCCGGCCGGCGGTCGGCCTCAGTCGCCGGTCGGTCTCAGTCAGCGGCGACGCTCCGTTCCGAACGAGTCTCTGGCGCCACCCAGGCGTCGAACGAGAACGGTCCGCCCCCGGTGACCAGCAGCGCCGAGACGAGACCGAATAGCGAGATGTGCGCCAGCACGGGGTCGTCGGGCAGTCCGAACAGCGTCGTCGTGAAGAGGCCGAACGCGACGAGCGACGAGGCGCGGGTGAACGCACCGAACAGCAATGCGAGACCGACGACGGCTTCGGCCAGCCCCGCACCGACGACCCACAGTTCGGGGATGACGGGAACGACGGCGGTGAGATTGTACTTCTCCACGACGGCGAGCGCCTCGACGGGGTTCATCAGTTTCTGTGCCACCCCGAGATAGACGAACGACAGCCCCATGCCGACGCGCAGAATCGTCGGGACGAAGGGACGGTACGGGGCGATGCGGCGCTCGAAGGGGACGGCGACGCGCCGGTAGAAGGGGTCGACGCGCGAGTAGAGCGTCCGGTCGTCGTCGGCCATCCGCGCGATGAGCTGGTCGGCGCTCGGGCGGCCGCCCCCCACGAGGACGATGGCGAGAAACGCCGGGACGTACTCGAAGGCCAAGAGGAGTTCGGGTCGGAACATCAGGCCCACGAGATACCCGACGAGGCCGACGGTAGCGGCGAGACGGGTCGCCAACCCGAAGAGCAGCAGAAAGCCGACGGCGACGCCGAACAGACGGGTCGGCGCGGGGACCAGCGGCGTGAAGAAATACCCCGCGAAGCCCGCACCGACCAGCGGAAGGCCGACGCTCAACCGGAGCAACCACGGCAGCAGGTCGCGGTAGTCGTCCATCACCGTACGGAACGCGCGGACGTCGTCGCCGGCGGGTCGGTAGCGGAGATACCCCGCGGCGGCGACGACCACCCCGACACCGGTCCCGAGAACGAGCGCGAGACTCACCGGGTCGGACGCGACGGTCGCCAGCAGACGGACGACGTTGCCCGCGCCGCCACCCTCGACGACGTATTTCACGTGTGCACTCGCAACAGCGGGCGAAACGAGCAACACGACAGTCGCAAACACCGCCTGAACTGCGCGGCGTCTCATACGTGACGATCCGAACCCGACGCTTCTAAAGCCTACGCACGCACCCGCTCTCGCCGGAAAACGAGACGAACGTCCGTGACAGTTACGCGACTCGGACCCCGGACGATGTGGTTTTCGCGTCGAAGCGCCGACGCGAATCGGGGTCACACGTCGAAGACGACGTACGCGCGCCAGCCGTCTGCGGTCTCTTCCAGTCTCATCTCCGAGTAGGTGACGGCTTTCACCTCGCGCGCGCCGAGACCCGCCAGCGGGACGCCGCGAGCGTCGGCGTCGACGACCCACTCGTCGCCGTCGCGGTGGACCGTCGCGCGGTTTTCGACGGGGAGCACCTCCCGGACGTCGCGTTCGTAGATGAGTTCGTCCAGGTAGTCGAACAGCGTCGCGTCCCGACTCTCGGCGCGAACCCGGAGCGAAAAGCGGTTTCCGGTGTCGGGAACCGATTCGGCCATCGCCGCCGCGAGACCGTCGGCGACGGCGGCGAAGACGGCATCGAGCGTTGGCCCCTCCGCGGCGACGGCGACGTCGGCGGTGTGCGAACGCAGTTCGTAGCTCATGTGTCGAACTCCACCGCCGACGTACTACTCGCTATCGTCGCTCGGGGCCATAATCGCGTCTCCGTCACGGTCAGTCGCGTCCCCGTCGGCGTCGGAGCCGAGACCGTCGTTGAGGCTGTCGGTCTCGTCCTCGCCGTTGGTCCGACGCTTCGGTTCGGCGCTCGCCTCTATGGCGGAGAGACTCCGCAGTTGGCTCTCGGAGAGTCCGACGTCCCCCTCGGAGGCCGGTCCGATGGCGACGCCGCTGGTCACGATGGCGCGAATGCCCTCCTCGACGGTCATCTCGACATCGTGGACCTTCGACGTCGGGAGGTGAACGAGATGGCCGCCCACCACCGGGTTCGGTGCCAGCGGGAGAAACATCGTCAGCATCTCGTCGTGGTCGGTGGCGTCGGTGAGTCGCGGCGGCGTCTCGGTGGTGACGAAGCCGAGCGTGTAGACGCCGTCGGCGGGGAACTCGACCAGCTTCACGTCGCGGAAGTTCCGGACGTCGCTTTCGAGGACCACGTCGCTCATCTGCCGGAAACTCTCGTACACAGCCCCGACGCCGGGAACCGCGCCGAGAACGGCGTCGAAGTAATCGACGGCGCGTTCGCCGTACTTCGAGCCCTCGACGACGAACCCGACGAAGAGGATAATTCCGGCGAGAACGACCGGCGTGAGCAGTTCGATAGCCAACTCCCGGTTTACGTATCTGGCCGTCGGAACCTCCGATATCCACGGCAACTGCACGAGGTAGTCCGAGAGTATGTCGAGATACTGTGAGATGGCGTCGAGCGCCACCATGAACACGAAGAGAGTGATGACGAGCGGAATGACGACCGCGACGCCGGAGACGACGGCGTCTGTCAGGCGGTCTCGCACCGTCTTTCGGACCCGTTGGTCGACACGCCGCCGCGACTCGTCCATACGTCCTCTAACGCGTTTGAGCCATTAAATTGCTTCTGCAGGTAAATTACTCTCTGATGGTACTGTCCCCGGGTGACGAAGGTCGGTCGGGGACGGTGGACTTATATCTACCTCAATGCTACGGAGTGGTAGTGAGCGTCAACGTCGAACTGCGCGTCGACAAGCCGGGGCAGTCCACGCACGGAGAGGACGCCTGGGCGCTGAAAGAGCGCATCCGCGAGCGGGAGGGTGTGTTGAAGCAGCGACGCGGCTTCTTCATGGACGCGTATCGACGTTCGCAGACGCATCTGTTATACGAAGACGAACGACTCGTCGGCTTCATCTCGACGCGGCGCGACGGTTACATCCTCTTTCTGGCCGTCGCCCCCGAGATTCGCGGCGAGGGCTACGGTCAACGGCTGGTCGCCACCGTCGCCGACGAACACCGGACGGTCACCTGTCACGCGCGGACGACGAACAGGGCGGCGCTCGACTTCTACGAACACATCGGCTTCGAGATAACCCGCCGCATCGACGACTACTACGAGGACGGCGGCAACGCCTACTATCTCCGACTCGGTGAAGACGGCGGGCTACGCGAGAAATTCTCGGAGTTCGTCCGTCGGTAACGCGGCCGTCGTCGGCCTCCCGGCGGAGGGAGCTAGCACCGCTCGACGGCCAGTTCGACGCTCTCGACCCCGATTTCGGTCTGTATTCGGCGCTCGCGGCCGGTAGTCTAGGCCTCCGAAACTGCTGTGAGCCGCGACGAACCGCGACACGGAGCTGTGATTTCGACGTTGTATCCGGTATTTTTAATAGTCGAACCGGTGGCGTACAGGTTATGAGCGGACGACCCCTCGACGTCCTCGAGGCATCTCTGAACGAGTCGGTCACCGTGCAGTTGAAGGACGGCACCTCGTACTTCGGCACGTTGGCGGGCTACGACCAGCACATGAACGTCGTACTCGAAGCGAGTCTCGACGGCGACGTCTCCGGCGGCCTCGACGTGGAGGAAGTCGAAGACACAACGATTATACGCGGCGATAACGTGGTCACGATAACAGCATGACGGGAGCAGGAACCCCGAGTCAGGGCAAGAAGAACAAGACGACGCACGTCAAATGTCGTCGCTGCGGCGAGAAATCTTATCACGTGAAGAAGAAGGTCTGCTCGTCCTGCGGCTTCGGCAAGTCGGCGAAACGTCGCGAGTACGCGTGGCAGTCGAAAGCGGGCGAGTAAGCCCCGCTTCCTGCGACGATCTTTCTCTCTCAGCAACGTCCCCAGCGGCGGCGCTCCGCGTCTCAGACCGTCCGCACAGAGCGACGGAGCCGTTTGACCTACCCGGCCTCCCGACTCACCTGGCCTCCCGACTCACCCGGTTCGAGCGTCGCCACGGACCCGAGCGAACGAGGAGACTCGACGAGTCGGTGAGTCGGCCGACCGGGCCCGACGACGGCTCCCCGAACCCGACGACGAGTCCTCGAATCCGACGACGGAAGCAGATCCGCCTCTTTCGACCATCGTCGCCACCGCGGAAATATACATAATTGTGCATATCTGTATCCGACAAAAGTCGGAATACAGCACAACCACGGGTGTTTTTACCCGTGGACATCTGACACCCACCTATGCACCAGGGGCGGGATATCCGTCGGGTCGGAGACGGTCTCAACGAAAAGTGCGGTGTCGTCGGCGTGTCGCTCGACGAACGCCAGGCCGCGCGGCCGTTGTACTACTCGCTGTACGCGCTCCAACACCGCGGACAGGAGTCGGCGGGCATCGTCACCCACGACGGCTTCCAACAGCACAGCCACGTGGAGATGGGTCTCGTCGGCGACGTGTTCGACGAGGAGTCGCTCTCTACGCTGGGCGGCACCGCCGGCATCGGCCACGCCCGTTACCCGACGGCCGGCGGCGTCAACAGTTGCTGTGCGCAACCGTTCGCCGTCTCGTTCAAGTCGGGGTCGCTCGGGCTCGCGCACAACGGCAACCTCGTCAACGCCGACGAACTCCGCTCGGAACTCGAAGACCTCGGCCACGCGTTCACCTCGAACGGCGACACCGAGGTCATCGCCCACGACCTCGCCCGGAATCTGCTCGAAGCCGACCTCGTCCGCGCGGTCAAACGCACGATGGAGCGAATCCACGGGTCCTACGCGCTCACCATCAGCCACGACGACACCGTCTTGGGAGTTCGGGACCCCGAGGGGAACCGCCCGCTCTGCATCGGTAAACTCGACGACGGCTACGTCATCGCCTCCGAGTCCGCCGCCATCGACACGCTCGACGGCGAACTCGTCCGCGACGTGCGACCGGGCGAACTCGTCGTCCTCGAAAACGACGGTAGCGGCTTCGACTCCTACCAGCTGGTGGAGAAGGAGAACTCCGCGCACTGCTTCTTCGAGCACGTCTACTTCTCGCGACCCGACTCGGTCATCGACGGGACGCTGGTCTACGAGGTTCGACGGAACCTCGGCCGCGCGCTCTGGGAGGAGAGCGGCGTCGAGACGGACGTCGTGATGCCGGTTCCGGACTCGGGACGTGCCTTCGCCACCGGCTACGCCGAGGCGGCGGGCGAGACGACCGCCGACGGCGAACCTCGCGCGGAAGACGACGACGGCGTCGAGTTCGCGGAGGGGCTGATGAAGAATCGGTACGTCGGACGGACGTTCATCATGCCGACACAGGACGAACGCGAGCGCGCGGTTCGGCTGAAACTGAACCCGATTCGCAGCACGGTGGAAGGAAAGACGGTGACGCTCATCGACGACAGCATCGTCCGCGGCACCACGTCGACGCAGTTGGTGCAGCTGCTGCGCGACGCCGGAGCCGAGGAGGTCCACATGCGCATCGGCGCGCCGCCCATCATCGCGCCCTGTTACATGGGCATCGACATGCACACGCGCGAGGAACTCATCGCCGCGAACCGCTCCGTCGCGGAGGTCCGCGACGAGATCGGTGCCGACAGCCTCGAATACCTCTCTATCGACTCCATCGCGGCGTGTCTCGAACAGTCGCGCGCCGACCTCTGTCTCGGCTGTGTCACCGGCGAGTATCCGTACGACATCGACGGCGAGACGACCGACCGCGACGTCACCCGGCCAGCCATCGGCGCGGAAGCGCCCGCCGACGACTGACGGCTCTCCTACGCTCGGTCACTGTGTGCGTCACTGGCGGCGCTCTCTTGGGCACTCAAAGCGACTTCTCGGGACAGAAACTCCCGTATCGCCGCCGTGAAGAACGCGGGGTCATCGAGGTTGGAGGCGTGTCCCGCACCCGGAACCATCTCGACGGTCGCGTGCGGTATCTCCGACCGGAGTTTCGGGACGTGGCGGCGGAGGAACGGCGGTTCGTGCTCGCCGTACAGCACGAGCGTCGGGGCGGTAATCGCCGAGAGGTCGACAGCGGTCTCGTGGAACGCCGCGAGCGCCCGAATCGCTTTGGCGAACTCGTCGGTCTCCATCTTCGGTCCGGTCTCCCGGATTCGTTCGATGTTCCCGTAGTTGCCGCTGACGCCCTCTCCAGACAGTCGCTTTTGGAACCACACCATCGCTTTCTCGACGCGTTCGTAGCCGATCAGTCGGACCGGCGGAACGGTCGCGCGAAGCAGCACCGAGCGCTGTAGCCACTCGCTTCGACTGAGCAGTTCGGGGGTGAACGTGTCGGCGAGCACGAGGCCCGATATTCGGTCGGCGTGACGGGTCGCGTACACCTGCGCGATACACCCGCCCATCGACAGTCCGCAGAGGACAGGTCGGTCGAGCTCCAGCGCGGTGACGAACGCGTCCAGGTCGTCGGCGAACAGCTCTATCGAGTACCGCGCTCGTTTCGACCCGCCGGTCCGACCGTGGCCGCGAACGTCGTACGCGTAGGTCGTATACTCGTCGCTGAGAGCGTCCATCTGCGGAGTCCACTGGCTGTGGTCGAGAATCGCGCCGTGGGTGAACACGAGCGGCGGGCCCGACCCGCGTCGTTCGTAGTACGTTTCGATGTCGTTCGTCCGCACCGTCGGCATAGACGACTCTACGTCGCTTGCGGGGATAACGTCAGCGAGCAGAAGGGTACGGCCGAACCGCCGTCCGCTCAGTACACGACGTAGAGAAGCACGTAGACGACGTTGCCGAGGACGAACGAGACGAGCCACAGCGCCGCCGCGACGCGTCCGATCTGCTTGTGACGGGTGCCGTAGATCTGCGAGACGGGACGTGTCAGCGCCAACAGCAGTACGTAGTACAGAAGCGGGATGCAGACGATGGCGAGAACGACGTGAATCGCGAGCGTCGGCAGGTAGACCCACTGATCTATTACGGCGGGGCCGGGGAACTCCTGGGTTCCCTGTGAGATGACCTTGTAGAGGTAGAGGACGAGAAACGTACCGAACAGCACGACGGTGGTGAGCATCAGCGTCCGGTGTCTCTCGACGTCGCCGCGACGGATAGAGCGGACGCCGAGGAGTATCGTCCCGATGGCGACGGTGCTGATGACGGCGTTGACGTGCGGAATCGCATCGTACAGCGGTTTCGGGGCCGTCGGAAGCAACACGTCGGGTATCGCACCGAGCGCCGCGCCGAAGACCAACCCGAGCGACACGAGCGTCAGGATGGCCGTCGTCGCCGGGACGTGGTCTCTGACACGAAGTTCCATGCTCGAACTGTGTGTTCGGGCATCAAAACGGTTGCTCTGTCGACGCTCCGTCGTCGGACCGCTCCCCCCGCCAACTCGGCGACGCGTCGGCAGAAAAATCACCACACTGCGAACGGGCGACACGCTGCCGTCGAAAGGAAGGGCTTTTAACGAACCGTGCGAAACGAAGGAGTGCAGCAAGACACGCGCGAGCGTGGGTAGCCAAGCCAGGCCAACGGCGCAGCGTTGAGGGCGCTGTCCTGTAGAGGTCCGCCGGTTCAAATCCGGTCCCACGCATCGCAAGATGCAGGTGCTAACCCCTCAAAGGGACAAGCACCCACGCACAATTCTACCACAACCACACCGAGAAGCGGCGTCTCTATCTCGAGGTACTGAGTTGAGGGTGCAATCCGTAGAGGTCCGCCGGTGAGGAGTCGGTATAACCGACTCCGAACGCCGTCGTGAAGCGCAGTGGAACGACGGAAGTTCAAATCCGGTCCCACGCATCGCAAGGGCGGAACTTCGTTCCGCCACAATCGAGGCGGCACCGCCGCCGAGAACGATGCAGGTGCTAACCCCTCAAAGGGACAAGCACCCACGCACAATTCTACCGAAACTACACCGAAAAGCGGTGGCTCTCGTCGCGCCGAATCAGAGTCACAGAGCGATCTGGCGACGCAGAGACCGACTGCGTGCGGTCCTACGCGGCCGCCGAGTCCCGCTCAGGCACGGGTTTAAATCAGCAGAGCAAGTAAGGCGGGTATGCCCAAGTACTCCACCGGAAGCGGCGGTGGCGGCGGCGACGGCGGCAGTTGCGAACTCTGCGGCACGGAGAGTTCGAAACTCCGCCAGGAGAACGTCGCCGGCGCGACGCTGATGGTGTGTCCCGACTGCGCCAGCCACGGCGAGAACAAGAGCAGAGAGCGAAAACGCCGCGAGCAGTCGCGGGGACGCGACGAGAGCGAACCGAGTCGCAAGAAGCGCGCCGCCCAGCGCACGGCGAAGATGTACGACGCCGGCACGGGCGACTCGAAGCACTGGGAGCAAGAGGGGACCAACTACGAGCGCGACCGTCTCCCGTACCTCGTCCGCAACTACGGCGACCGAGTCGCCGAGGCCCGCGAGGAGAGCGAGTTGACGACGGGCGACCTCGCGGCCGAACTCGACGTCAGCGAGCGTGACCTCGTCGCCGTCGAGGAGGGACGGGCGACCCGCGCGGGCGTCGGCGGCTCCGTCATCCGCAAACTCGAAGACCGACTCGGCATCGACCTGGTCGACGAGTAGCCCCTAACTGTAGATTTTTGTCTGCGTACCGTCTTGGCACGTCTATGTCTACCACGATAGCACCCGCCCACCCCGACGTCCGGACGTTCGAGACGACCGTCGAGGCCGTCGACGGCCGTGAGGTGACGCTCACGGAGACGTACTTCTACGCTGAGAGCGGCGGCCAACCCGCCGACCGCGGAACGCTCGACGGCATCACCGTCACAGACGTGCAGAGTCGAGACGGCGAGGTCGTCCACCTCCTCGACGAACCGCCCGTGTTCGACGCCGGCGACACCGTGGCGGGCCGAATCGACGACGAGTTTCGGACGTACTGCATGCGAGCGCACACGGCGAGTCACGTTCTCTACGGCGCGGGACGCGGCCTCCTGTCTGACCTCGGCTACGGCGGCTTCGATATCGGCTCCGAGAAGGTGCGCGTCGACTTCACCACGACGACCGATATCGACGACGAGACGCTCGTCGAACTCGAACGGCGGGTCAACCGCGTCGTCTGGGAGTCGCGGCCGGTGACGTGGGAGCAGCAATCGCTGGAGGACGCGCTCGACGACCCGAACGTCGCGTTCAACACGAAGACCGAAGAAGGGGTCATGGCCGACGCCGACTCGATTCGCGTCGTCACCGTCGGCGCGGCGACGCGCGAGGGCGGCGACGACCCGTGGGACGTGGCCGCCTGCGGCGGGACGCACGTCTCGAACACGCGCGAAATCGGTCCCGTCGAGGTGCTCGGCCGCTCGAACCCCGGCGAGGGGATGACCCGCGTCGAGTTCGCCGTCGGCCCCGACGCCGTCGAACGCCGCGCGGCGGTGAAGCGCGCTGCGCTCGACGCTTCCCGGACGCTCGGCACGAGCGTGGCGGATCTCTCCGAGTTCGTCGCCAAACTCCAGCGGGATAAAGAGGAGCTGGCCGCCGAGCTGACCGAGGCGAAGACGGCGATGCTCTCAGCCGACCTCGACTCGTTGCCGACCGTCGAGCGCAACGGCGCGACGTGGCGGGTCGGCGTCGTCTCCGGCGTCGGGCCGAACGAGGTCGGCGACGAACTGCAGTCGCGCGTCGGCGACGGGACCGACGCAATCGCGGTCGCGGGCGAACAGGGGTCGACGTTCGTCGTCGTCGCCAGCGACGGCGAGGTGGACGCCGGCGACGTCGTGAGCGAGGTCACCGACGAGTTCGGCGGCGGCGGAGGCGGCGGTCCGACGTTCGCGCAGGGGGGTGGGCTATCGGCGTCGCCCGCCGCGATCGTCGAGTCGCTTCGGGAGCCGTAACACCGGGGCTGCCCGAGGTCGAACCGAACCCGACCGAACCGCGAGTCAGTCATCTTTTTCCATTCGGGACCGAAGCCAATCGTATGGCAACCACACGGGCGGACTCGTCGCTCACCGGCGAGCAGCGAGCCATCCGCGACGTCGTTCGGGAGTTCGCCGTCGAGGAGATTCGACCTACCGCGCGGTCGGCCGACGAGACCGAGACGTTCCCCGAGGAAGTGTGGGACGGCCTGGCCGACCTGGACCTGACGGGCCTCACCGTCCCCGAGGAGTACGGCGGGTTCGACGCCGACCGCACCACCTACAGCATCGTCAACGAGGAGGTCGCCTACGGCCAACTCGCCGTGGCGACGGCGCTGTCGGTGCACTGTCTCGCCACCGAGTGTCTCGCCGCCTTCGGCAACGAGGACCAGAAAGAGCGCTGGCTCCCCGACATGGCCCAGGGCCGTCCGGTGGGGATGTTCGCTCTCTCGGAACCGCAGGCGGGGTCGAACCCCGCGCAGATGGAGACGACGGCCATCCGCGATGGCGACGAGTACGTCATCAACGGCGACAAGCAGTGGATCACGAACGGCGAGCGCGGCGAGGTGTGCATTCTCTTCGCCAAGACCGACCCCGACGACCCCTCGTCCGTGACGCAGTTTCTCGTCCCCAAAGATGCGGGAATCGAGGTCGGTCGGAAGGAGAAGAAACTCGGCCTCCGCGCCAGCGACACGACCGGCCTCAAATTCGACGGCGTTCGCATCCCGGCCGAGAACCGCCTCACCGAGGAGGGAAAGGGCCTCTCGGCGGCGTTCCACATCCTCACCGGCGGCCGCGTCGGCATCGCCGCGCAGGCGGTCGGACTCGCCCAATCGGCGCTCGACGAGGCCCGCGAGTACGCCCACGAGCGCGAGCAGTTCGACAGACCCATCGCCTCCATCCAGTCTATCCGGCACAAGTTCGCCGACATGGCGACGCAGGTCCACGCGTCGCGGCTGATGGTCCGCGAGGCCGCGAGACAGGAGGACGCCGGAGAAGACAACCGCGTCTCGGCGGCGATGGCGAAGTACCACGCCAGCGAGGCGGCCGTCGACGTGACCAACGAGGCGGTCCAGATTCACGGCGGCTACGGCTACGTCACCGAGTTCGACGTCGAGCGCCTCTACCGCGATTCGAAGATCACGACCATCTACGAGGGGACGAGCGAGATACAGAAGGAGATCATCGCCCGCGGCGTGCTCGACGGCTGAGCGAAATCCGACCGAAACCAGTTCGACCGACCGAAGCCGTCTTTTCGGTGGCGAGCACAGTCGTGAGTAGTGACCGCAGACTCCCTCGACCGACTGACGGCGGACGAGTCGGTAGCGTTCGACGGATACGACGCCGTCGTCTACGACCTCGACGGCACGCTCGTCGACCTGCTCGTCGACTGGAACCAAGTCGCCACGGACGCCGAAGCCGTCTTCGAAGACGCCGACGTCGACGCCGCGGGCATGGATCTCTGGACGATGCTCGACGTGGCCGACGAGCACGGCCTCCGCGCCGAGATCGAGGCCGTCATCGCCGGCCACGAGCGCGAGGGCGCGCGCAACTCGACGCGGCTGGCGCTGGCCGACGGCGTCGCCGACCACGCCGTCCCCGTCGGCGTCTGCTCGCTCAACTGCGAGGACGCCTGCCGAATCGCGCTCGACGTGCACGAACTCGCCGACTACGTCGACAGCGTCGTCGGCCGCGACTCGGTGGCGACGCGGAAACCGGACCCGGAACCGCTGTTGGCGACGCTCCGCGGATTGGACGTCGCTCCCGAGAACGCGCTGTTCGTCGGCGATTCCGCCCGCGACGAGCGGACTGCCGAGCGCGCGGGCGTCGCGTTTCAGTACGTCGACGGCGGCCCGTCAGGCGTCTGACTTTCGGCGTCTGACTCCGCCTCGGTCACTCGGGGGCGTCGATAGACTCATCGTCTTCGGCCCTCGTTTTTCCCGACCCGCCGTCGCCCGCCTCGGTCCGCCGCGCGTACGCGTAGGCGGCGAGCGCGACGAGAATCCAGATTATCGCGCCGATGCGGACGGCGAAGGAGACGCGCGACTCCCAGGTCGGCAGCGCGACCGTCGTCGACAACGCGGCGACGACGGGTGCGCCGACGAGAATCGTCGTGACGAACGTCACCTGCATCACCCACCCGAAGTCGACGCCTTCGGGGTCGGACCGCTCGACTGGCTGTGGCACGGTCGATGCTTCGACCCGACCGGCTAATGCGTACCGATTCCGCCGGGTTCCGCGGCGGTTTCGCCGAGTTTCGTTCGGCATCTGCGTCGGTCGTCGACTCAGTCGTCGGCTTCGCCAACCGCCGACTACTCGCCTCCGGCGGCGACCTCGTACAGCGGGTTCCGAACCGTCCCGTGCTCGGAGGCGTGGGGCCGCCCCGCCGCGTCGCCGTACCCGTTGTCGACCATCCGGTTGCGGTTGAGACAGAGCTTCGTGAACTCGGGGCGGAGCATGTCGAACAGCTCGAACCGCGATTCGAGTTCGGGGAACCGCGCCTGATAGTCGAGCACCGCGTCGCGGACCTGCGACCAGAACCGCTCTTCGGGGTAGTCGTGGTGGACCGTGAGCACCTCCGAGACGTAGCGGAGAACGCAGACGAACAAGCCGGCGAAGATGAACTGGCAGAGCCCCTCCGGCGGTTCGGTCCGGAGCACGTCGCGCAACTCGCCGGGGAGCCGCTCCAGTTCGGGCAGCGGCCGGTCGCTGACGTTCACGTCGTCGACGAAGTCTTTGACGGCCAGACGGGTCGGAACGTTCTCGTCGTCGAGCACGAGGATAGTGTTCTCGCCGTGCGGCGAGAAGACGGTGCCGTAGCGGTAGAGGTAGTGCAGAAGCGGCGGCAAGAGGGTAGCAAACAGTTCGTCGAGCCACGCGTCGAGTTCCAACGGCGACCGCTCGACGAGGCGAGAGACGACGGGCGTCCCCTCGCCGTCGACGTGCATCAGCGCCGACAGCGTGACGGGCCGCTCGTCGTCGCGGACGAGGTCGGTGACGCTCTCGCGCCAGACCGCCCCGAGCAGTTCGTCGTACTGGTAGGCGTTGTCGTCGAGTCGGGCGAACTCGGGGTGGTCGTAGTTGAGTCCGGCGATCTCGCCCGGCAGGACGAGTTCGCAGTCGTCGCGGAGGAACGGGTCCTCGTCGCGAATCCGCTTTACGTACTCGGTCACGAGCGGGGCCGCCTCCGTCCGCTCGCCCGGCAGTCCGCGCCAGACGAGCGTGTTGAGGATTCGAAGCGGGAGTTTGACGTTGTGCTTCGCCGGGTCGCTCACGTTGAGGAAGGTCCGGACCGACTGCGCGGGCAGATACTCGTCGTCGCCCGCCCCGAGCGGGACGATGGCGTCGGTCGCGAGTTCCTTCGAGAACAGGTGGACGACCGTGTTCTCCCACTGCCACTCGTGGACTGGCAGGAAGTGGTAGGCGTCGGGGTCCACTCCCCGCTCGTCGAGCACCGCGCGGAACTCGTCGTAGCGCCCGCCGAGTTCGTCGCGGAGCAGTCGTTCGGGCGAGAGCCCGTCGACGGTGCTGAACGTCGCGCGGTCGCGTCGAACCGCCAGCCAGCGAAGTTCGACGGGCCGTTTCATCTCCGGCGCGTACGCCGCGTAGTCGCTGTAGCTGAACCCGATGCGGCCCTTGTTGTACGTTATCCAGGGGTGTCCCGTCATCTCGCCTTCGAGTTCGGCGTACGGCATCGACGCCGGGTCGCGTGCGACGGGTTCGCCGTCACCGGGTCGGTCGCCGACGACTTCTTCGCGGGCTTCGTCCCGTGCTCGGATGTGCGCGTCGGCGAGCAGCGTGTTCCGGTACTCGCGGACGAGGTGGCCGGCGGTCATCTCGTCGGTGCCGATGTGCTCGCGGGCGTCGAGGAGGAATCCGACGGGATCGGTCGCCGGTCGCCACTCGTCGACGGCGTCGTCACCGCCGCCATCGCCGCGTTCGTCCTTTTCGCGCCGCTCGACCGACCCCTCGCGCACTCGGTAGCTGTCCAGCAGTCGCTGCTCGGCGACGAAGCGGTACGTCGCCTCGCCGAGGTCGAGTTCGTATCGAGTCGCGCCGTCGACGGTCTCCGCGACCTCGACGTCGACGAGGTCCTCGTACATGAACTCGGCGAGCATCTTCTCGAGGAGGTCGCGCTCGGCTGCCTCCCAGTTGTCGGTGCTAACTGCATTCCGTAGCGTGTCGTTCATCATTGTCTCTGAGGTCTCTTTTGCGCTGTTTCAGTCGTCGGACGGTGCGTGCTGCTCCGGTCGGAGGAGTTCGCTCACGGGCGAGTTCGAGACGAACCGCTCGGGGCTGAACGCCTGGTAGACGGTGTCGCGGTCGACGGGGTACGGTGAGTCGTCGACGAGTTGGTCGAGGATGACCGCGTTGCGGTAGCAGCCGAGTCCGAGGTCGGGCGCGCCGACGCCGTGGGTGTGCAACTCGGCGTTCTGGACGAAGATGCGGCCCGTCAGCCCGTCGGTCTTTAGAGCGTATCCTCGCTGAACGCGGAACCGCCCGCGGTCGTCGCGGTCGACGTGCGGTTCGAGCGGCGCGAGGAACGCGGGCGTCGGCCGCCGGTAGCCGGTGCCGAGCACCACCACCTCGGTCTCGTGGGCGAAGCGCGTTCCTTTCTCGCGGTGGCGACATCGGAGTCGATACCGACCGTCACCCGCCGGGTCGATATCCGTCACCTCGGTCGCGGCGAGCAGGCCGACGTCGGGGTCGGCGTCGCCGATGCTGCGCTCGTACAGCGTCTCGTATATCTCGTCGCTGGTGTCAGGGTCGATGCCCTTGTACAGCAGGTCCTGCTGGTCGAGGAGGTCGTCGCTCACCGACTGGGGCAGGTCGTAGAAGTACCGCGCGTACTCCGGCGTGAAGTGCTGGAGGCCGAGTTTCGAGTACTCCATCGGGAAGAAGCCGTCCGACCGGGTCAGCCAGTCCAGACGGTACCCGCGGTCGGCCTGCCGTTCGAGGAGGTCCTGGAACACCTCCGCGGCGCTCTGTCCCGACCCGACGACAGTGATCCCCTCGGCGTCGAGCACCCGCTCTCGGTTGTACAGGTACGACGCTGTGTGGAACACGTCCGAATCGGGAAGCGACCCGAACGCCTCGGGAACGTATGGGACGCTTCCCACGCCGACGACGAGGTCGCGCGCGCGGTAGACGCGGTGCTCGCCGCTCTCTGGGTCCTCGGCGCGGACGACGAACGGGCCGTCCTCGCCGCCGCTCACCTCGACGACCCGACGGGAGAACTCACAGGCGTCGACGCGCTCGGCGACCCACTTGCAGTACTCGTTGTACTCCCGGCGCGGGATGTGGAACCGCTCGTAGAAGTAGAACTCGTAGATCCGCCCCGTCTCCCGGAGGAAGTTGAGGTAGCTGTGAGGGTTCGAGGGGTCCGCGAGCGTCACGAGGTCGGCCACGAACGGCACTTCGAGCGTCGCCCCCTCGACGAGCATCCCCTCGTGCCACGCGAACTCGGGTTTCTGTTCGAGGAAGACGGCGTCCAAGTCGACGCCGCCGGTGCCGTTACCGCCGTCGTCGGCCCCGTCGGCGAGCGCCGCGAGGCCGAGGTTGAACGGCCCGAGGCCGACGCCGAGGAGGTCGTACGTGTCGGCCTCGACGGTCTCGGCGTCGTCGTCGGCCTCGGCGTCGTCGGCAGCGCCGCTCATCGCGGGTCCACCTCCGCGTCGACCTCGGGTTCGTCCGCCGACTCGACCGTCGACTCGAAGCGGTCGCGCTCGCAGACGACGAGCAGCGCCGTCTTCTCCTCTTCGGGGAACTCGAACTCCCGAACCGGTTCGTAGCCGCAGCGCTCGAAGACGCGTATTGCGCGCTCGTTTCGCGCGTCGGGTTCGGCGACGACGCGGTCGGTTTCGGGGTGGCGGAACGCGAGCGCGGTCATCGCGCGGAGCAGCGCCGGGGCGTAGCCGTGACCGAGGTACTCCGGCGGGCCGATGAGGAGGTGAATCCCTTGGTCCGCAGGCTCGGCGTCGTAGTGCGCAGCCAGCGGGTCGTCCGCGGCCCAGTACCGCTCGAAGTAGCTCATCGGCACGTGGTCGAGCGACCCGACGTACGGCGTCAGGTGGTCGTCGGCGAGCTTCTCGTCGAGGGCCGCTCGGAAGCGGGGAAGCGAGTGGTTCAACCGCCAGTACGGCAGCACGTGCTCGGAGTTGAGCCAGCGGTGCAGTCGCCCGAGGTCCGCCACCATCGTCGCCGGGCGAAACGACACCATCCGGTCGATGCTGGGGTCGTACCGCTGGTAGTCGTAGGGCGCGGAGACGGTCGCAGCGGGGTCGAGCGTCCGTCCGCGGCCGTGGCCGTGTCCGCGTTCGGTCATCGCGCGCTCGCCCCCCGCTCAGCGACGAGCGGATTCGGAATCTCGGTGTACACCGACTGTTCGTCGAGCGACCCGACGAGTTCGTCCATCTCGCGGAAGCGCGTCCGGAGGTTCGCCTTGCAGGGCAGTCGGCGGTCCGACAGGAGACTCGCGAGCAGCGTCGAACTCTCGCGGTCGAACGCCCGGAGGTCGCGCAGTTCCTCGCGGAGCGCGTCGAGCAGCTCGCGCTCGTCGGCGACGCCGCCGGTACCGAGGGCGTTGACGACGCCGAAGACGTTGTTCAGGACGAGGTAGTACCGAACGCGCTCGTCGGCGACGCTGTCGGGACAGAGGGTGTCGGCGCGCTCGCCGACGCCCGGACAGAGCGCGTCGACCTCGTCGTAGGTCGACTCGCAGAAGTAGTAGCCCTGGTTGTCGCGGTAGTAGAACGCCTCGGGGTAGCCCTCCAACAGCCTGAGAACGCTGTTCTGCTGGTGGGCCTCGACGCCGACGCCGTAGCGCAGATAGAGCCACAGCGCCGGGCGCAGCGAACAGCCGAGATACCGCTCGAACCACTCGCGGGCGACGGCGTCCGTCGAACGTCCCTCTCGCTCGGCGAGCGTGCGGACGATTCGAGCGAGCCGCGAGGGGCCGTCGACGCCGTCCTGACAGAGCGCGACGACGGGCGTCGCGTTCGCGGTTTCGTCGCGGAACGGGTTCTCGCGGAGGACGACCTCGAACCCGGACTCGTCGCCGGTCACGCCGTAGTCGCCGAGGTCGACCGTCAGGTACGCTGGGTCGCGGACGACGTGGAACGTCGGGAAGCGCTCGCGGAGTTCGTCGCCCAGTTCCGTGTCGAGGAGCTCGGCGACGGCCACGCCCCGGTCGAGTTCGGGCCGTTTGTGGGTGCGCTCGGAGTTGGTGATGTTGACCGCCAGCGACCCTTTGTGCATGAACGACGACTCCGGGTGGTAGACGGTCCGGACCGACGTGGTCGGGTAGTACGCCCGCCCGACTCGGCCCAGCGGCTCGACGACGCCGTCGTCGACGGCGGCGCGGAGGCGGTCGTCGTCGAGTAGGTAGTCCGCCTGCCACGGATGTACCGGCAGGAGTGCGTCCGCCGACTCGACGTGCTCGGCGACGAACGAGTCGCTGACCGCGTCGTCGTCGCGCAGTTCCTCGCGGACCCACTCGGCGGCCGACCGGTCGAGCGCCGAGCCCTGGTCGATGAGCGACGGGTCGACGCGGAAGTAGTACAACGGGAACGACCCCTCGAGTTCGGGCGCGTACGTCGAGGCCTCCCGCCGCCGGATGCCCCGGCGGCTCTTCGGCGTCGGGTGGAGCAGATGGCCGTACAGAAGCGACTGCTCGGCCTCTCGGAACGTCGTCTCGAAGCCGTACAGCGAGTCGGTGCTCTCGGCGCGCGCGGCGACGAACCGTTCGATGTTCGCCTTGCTGGAGAGGACGCGCGACAGCAAGTCGTCGCCGGTAGCGGCGTCCTCGCCATCCTCGGTTTCGAGCGCGAGTTCGCGAGTCAACAGCGCGGCGAGCGTCGCGGCGTCGAGCGGAACCGTCTCGCGTCCGCCGGAGCGCATCGACACCGGGAGCGCGAACAGGTGTCGGCCCGTCAGCGACTCGTAGCGGAGCGGGGCGAACAGGTCGAGCCCCTGCTTCGGAAGGGGGACGACGACGACCCGTCCGGCGTCGGTCTCGGCCGGCGCTCGGTCGGCCGGGACGACCTTGTGGGCGTGGGTCTCTCTGAGGTAGCAGTTCAAAAGCGAGTGAACCGTCGCCGACTCCGCGTGCTCTGCGGGCGTCCCGCAGTCGGTGCCGACGGAGGTCATTCGACCGCCTCCGACTCGGCGGCCGCACCGTACTGTTTGACGTTCACGAGGAGGTCGTCGACGTCGGCGGGGGTGGTGTTCGGGTTGAGCAGGGTGAACTTCAGGTGGACGCGTCCGTCGACCTCGGTTCGGGCGACGACGCCTCTCCCCCGGTGTAACAGCGTCCGGCGAACCTGTCGGTTGACGCGGTCGGACCACGCCCCGTCGTCGAGCGTCGGATGGTCCCGGAATGGGACGTAGCGGAAGACGACGGCGTTGAGCGTCGGCTCGGTCACGAGCTCGAACGCCGGGTCCGCGGCGATGCGGGCGGCCACCTCGTCGGCCAAATCGAGGGTGTACTCCACGAGTTCGGCGACGCCCTCCCGACCGAGCGCGCGGAAGGTCACGAGCGGTTTGAGCGCGTCGAAGCGGCGGGTCGTCTGGACCGATTTGGAGACGAGGTTGGGCACGCCCGCCTTGTCGTCGCGCTCTGGGTTCAGGTACGCCTCGTTGCGGGCGATGTACCGGTAGTTCGCACCGTCGCGCAGGAGAAACGCGCCGCAGCTGATGGGCTGGTAGAACAGCTTGTGGAAGTCGACCGCGAGCGAGTCGGCGCGCTCGATCCCCGCCAGTTTGTCGCGGTGGCGGTCGCTCAGCGCGAGCGCTCCACCGAAGGCGGCGTCGACGTGGAACCAGAGGTCGTGTTCGTCGGCGCAGTCGGCGAGCGCGTCGAGCGGGTCGATGCTCCCGAAGTCGGTTGTTCCGGCGGTGCCGACGAGCGCGAACGGTCGCTTTCCGTCGGCTTCGAGTCCGTCGAGCGTCGCCGAGAGCGCCCCGGGGTCGACGCGGAACTCGTCGTCGGTCGACACCGGCACGACCGCGTTCTCGCCGAGTCCGAGGTGCGCCGCCGCCTGTTCGGCGGTGAAGTGGCCGACCTCCGAACAGAGGATTCGCAGCGAGTCGGCCTCGGGGGGTAACCCCTCGGTCTGCGCCCGACGACCCCACGCCTCGTGGACGTACCGGTCGCGGGCGAGGAGCAGTCCGAGGAAGTTCGACTGGGTTCCGCCGCTCGTGAACACACCGTCGGCGGTCGCGTCGTCGCCCGCGACCGCATCGCCGCCGGCGGAGGTGTCGTCGTCGGTCGTGTCGTACCCGAACAGAGCGCACAGCTCCTCGATCATCGCCTCCTCCAACACGGTCGCCGCCGGGCTCTGGTCCCAGGAGTCCATCGACTGGTTCACCGCGGTGAGAAGCGCCTCCGCGACGAGTCCGGAGACCAGCGGCGGGCACTGGAGGTGCGCGACGCACTTCGGATGGGAGACGAGCGCCGAGTTTGCCAGCACCGCGTCCGCGGCCCACTCGACGGCCGCGTCGAGACCGTCCCCTCGCTCGGGCACCGGGTCGAAGTCGTCAAACGCCGCGGCGAGGTCGTCGTACTCGCTACCCGCGTACGGACTCTCGGCCTCGGAGACGGCGGCGCGCACCGCCGCGGCCGCGCGGTTCATCGCGCGTTCGTACCGGGCCGCGCCCGCGTCACTCCCGAGGAACCGAGCGCGTCCGTCGGGGCTCCGGCGGTCGAAGTCGGATTCGCTCACGCCGCCACCTCCGAAACCGCGGCGCTGACGGCTTCCTCGAAGATACGGCCGATGTCGTCGACCTGTTCGCCGGTGACGACGAGCGGCGGGAGGAAGCGGACGGTGGCGCTGTGGCGACCGCCCGTTTCGACGACGAGTCCCCGCTCGAAGCACTCGCGCTGGACCGCGCCCGCGAGCTCTCCGTCGGCGGGTTGCGCGCCGACGGCGTCCGGTTCGGCCTCCGGGTCGACGAACTCGACGCCGAGCATCAGCCCCCGCCCGCGGACGTCGCCGACGGCCGCGAAGCGCTCGTCGGTTCGGTCGAGGTGTCCCTGTAGTCGTTCGCCCATCTCCGCGGCGTGTTCGTCGAGGTCGTTCTCGAGGACGTGTCGAATCGTCGCCCGCCCGGTGGCCATCGCCAGCTGGTTACCGCGGAACGTCCCCGCGTGAGCGCCCGGTTCCCACGCGTCCAGTTCGTCGCGGTAGACGACCACGGACAGCGGGAGACCGCCGCCGACGGCCTTCGAGAGCGTTACGACGTCGGGGACTACGTCGGCGTGTTCGAAGGCGTACGTCGCCCCCGTTCGCCCCAGTCCCGTCTGTATCTCGTCGACCACGAGCGGTACGTCCCGCTCGCGCGTGATGCGCCGAATCTCGCGGAGCCACTCGTCGGGCGCGGGAATCGACCCGCCCTCTCCCTGTACCGGTTCGACGACCATCGCCGCCGGGTCGACGACTCCGCTCTTCGGGTCGTCGAGCAGGTGCTCGACGTAGCGGCTGACAGCCCGATGGTCGCAGTCCTCGCCGAACGGCGGACGATACGCGTACGGATACGGCAGGTGGTGGACGTCGGTCATCAGTCCCGGCACGTCCGCCTTCACTTCGACGTCGCCGGTCAGTCCGAGCGCGCCGTTGGTCATCCCGTGGTACGCACCCTGAAACGCCAGCACGCTTCGGTTGCCCGTGGCCGTCTTCGTCAGTTTCACCGCCGCCTCCACCGCGTCGGTTCCGGCGGGGCTGCAGAACTGCACCCGCGCCGACTCGGCGAACGCGTCCGGGAGGCTGTCGAACAGCGCGTCGACGAACGCCTCCTTCTCCGGCGTCGTCACGTCGAGGGTGTGCAGCGGCCGGTCCTCGCGGAGGAGGCGCTCCATCTCTGCGACCACGTCGGGGTGGTTGTGCCCCAGCGCGAGCGTCCCAGCGCCCGCGAGGCAGTCGTAGTAGACGTTCCCGTCCACGTCCTCGATCTCGACCCCGGCGGCCCGTTCGATGGCGAACGGAAGTCGGCGCGGGTAACTCCGCGCACCGGACTCGCGAGCCGCCTGCTGGGCGAGCAGATCGGCGTTAGAGTCGTTCTCGTAGTCGACTTTCGCCCTCCGCCCGTGAGGCGCGGACTCGTCGGCGAGTTTACTTCTTTCACTCGTCATCCGGAGTTAAGGCTCGCCTAAAACTACAAAAGCGGTTCGATTTTTTGGCATGCCTAAAAATATGTGCGCAGGGGTCGTTCGCGCGGCGCGCGCAAACGCACACAACGGGCGAGGTGTCGGCGGCGAGACGTGACGCTTAACCTCCAGCGTGGGAGTGGTAACGTATGCCAACGGTTCGGGACATCCGCGCGATGGCGGGCGAGGAGACGATTACGATGCTGACGGCGTACGACGCGCCGACGGCCGCAGTCGCCGACGAGGTCGGTATCGATATCCTCCTGGTGGGCGACAGCATGGGGAACACGGCGCTGGGCTACGAGTCGACGCTGCCCGTGACCGTCGAGGAAGTGGCGAGTCGGACGGGCGCGGTCGCCCGCGCCGCCGACGACGCGCTGGTCGTCGCCGACATGCCGTTTCTCTCCTTCGGCGTCGACGAAGCGTCGGGAATCGAGAACTGCGGCCGGATGCTGAAGGAGGCCGACGCCGACGCGGTGAAACTGGAGAGCGGCCCGCACACCGTCGACCTCACCGAGCGACTCGCGCAGTTAGGCATCCCGGTGATGGCGCACCTCGGTCTAACGCCGCAGCAGGTCAAATCCGTCGGCTACGCCCGGCAGGGAACCGACCCCGAAGCGGCCAAGGAGATTCTCGAACTCGCCCACGCCCACGAGGAAGCGGGTGCGTTCTCGCTCGTCCTCGAACACGTTCCGGCGAACCTCGCCACCCGCGTCACCGAGGAGCTAGAGATACCGACCATCGGCATCGGCGCGGGCCCCGACTGCGACGGGCAGGTGCTCGTCGTCGACGACGTGCTCGGGATGAGCGATTACACGCCGCCGTTCGCCACGCAGTTCGGCGACGTTCGCAGCGAGATGGAGTCGGCGATCTCGTCGTACCGCGAGGCGGTGCAGAACGGCGAGTTCCCGGCCGAGGAGCACAGTCACGTGGAAGAAGAGTTAGACGAACTCTACTAGACCCGTCTTTTTCGGCCTCGGGTCGCGCTCTGCGCGACCGCTCGGCGCAAAAATTCGTGGTCGTGAACGCAGTGAACGAACGCTCGAACGATGGGAGGGGAAGGCTGTGATCGTCGGCACCCACGGAAACATTCTCGGGCGAGGCAGCATCACCGCGGATACAACGTATTTACGAGGAGACGTAGCACCGCGTCCGATATTTTCGGCGAAGAGCAGTCCGTCGGTTGCCGCTCAGTTCCGTTACAACCCCCGCTCGCTCAAGAACTCTGCCACCGCGCTGTTGAATGCCGTCGGTTGCTCTAACATCGCCAGGTGCGCGGCGTCGTCGACGGTGACCATCTCGGCGTCGGCAATCTCGTCGGCGAGGAACTCGTGGTACCGCGGCGGCGTCAGTTTGTCGTACTCGCCGACGACGGCCAGCGTCGGCACGTCGATCTCGGAGACGCGGTCGCGCACGTCGAAGCGATGGCAGCTGAGGAAGTCGCGGTGGGTGACTCCCTGTCCGGCCTCGCGCATCGCCTCTCGAGAGAGGTCGAGATAGCGCTCGTCGGAGTCGTGGAACAGGCGGTCGTCGCCGTGCAGAAACTCGACGGCGCGATCGAAATCCTCCTCCAGCCACACGAGCAGGTCGTTGAGGACGGCGAGTTTCGCTCCGGTTCCGGTCAACACGAGCGCGTCCGGGTCGACCGCCCCGCCGAGAGTGGCTAACATCGCCACCGCGCCGCCGAGGGAGTTACCGACGAGCACGCGGCAGTCGGTCTCCTCGACGACGGCGGCGACGTCAGCGACGTACGCCGACAGCGCCTCGTATCCGGCGTCGGCGTCGACGTCGTCGCTCTCGCCGTGCCCGCTCAAGTCCAACGCCGCGACCGGTCGCTCGTCGGCGAGTCGGGACTGCGACTTCCAGACGCCGTGAGAGCCGCCACTGCCGTGGATACAGAGCAGTCCCGCGTTCTCGACGTCGCCGGTGTCACCGCCGGAGACGCGATACGCGGTCTCGCGTCCGTGGTGTATACACGTGTTCATGCGATATGTTTTCGTGGCACTCGTGATAAACGCATCCGTGCGTCGAGTCACCTCGATATCTCTACGCCGCCGGAAGTGACTCGCGGTGGCTACAATCTTGTGGACCGCAATTCCATCGCAGTTGGCCAAACCGGCCGGTGTACTGCGATTGGCCCAAGAAAGATTTAAATAGCTGCATGCCTAACTTGGGGTTAGGAATCACCCAATGAGTGTTCAACAATCATCCGGCGGCGAGCGGTTCATCCGCCGATACGAGTACGACGACAGTTGGGTCATCGCTGCGGAGCTCGGTGTCGCCGATGACGCCATCGACGTAGACGTCGTGGGGACGACGGCCATCGTGGTCGTCGACCACGGCGACCGGGTGTCCGAAACCGAATTCGAGTTCGAGTTACCCGGAACCGACGCAACAGTTGAGACCAACAACGGTGTACTGACCATCACGGTGTCCAAATGAAACTCACAGTCAAACCCCTGAAACAGAAAGACGCCGGTCGCGGACTGGCGGCAATCGACAAGCAGGTCGCCGAGGAGATGGGTCTCGAAGGCGGCGACTTCATCCGCATCGAGGGCCGCGAGAGCGCGGCCATCGCCCGCGTCTGGCCGGGTTACCCGGAGGACCGCGGGTCGGGCGTCATCCGCATCGACGGCCGGCTCCGCCAGCAGGCGAACGTCGGCATCGACGACCGCGTAACCGTCGAGAAGGCGGACGTCCACCCCGCAAAGCGGGTCACCGTCGCGCTCCCGCAGCGCCTCGGCATCCGCGGGAACATCGACGCGCTCATTCGCCGCGAACTCGGCGGCCAGCCCGTCACCACGGGCCAGACGGTGCGCCTCCCGCTCGGCTTCGGCTTCATGTCGAACCAGAGCCAGGCGGTGCCGCTGAAAATCGCGTCGACGCAGCCGTCTGGCACGGTCGTCATCAACGACTCGACGACCGTCGAGATAAGCGAGAAGCCCGCCGAACAGATACGCGAGGGCGCGAGCGGCGGCTCCGGCTCCGGTCCGGACGTGGCCTACGAGGACATCGGCGGCCTCGAGAGCGAACTCGAACAGGTCCGCGAGATGATCGAACTGCCGATGCGACACCCGGAGCTGTTCAAACGCCTCGGCATCGAACCGCCGAAGGGCGTCCTCCTGCACGGCCCGCCCGGAACGGGGAAGACGCTCATCGCCAAGGCCGTCGCCAACGAGATCGACGCCGAGTTCCACACCATCTCCGGCCCGGAGATCATGTCGAAGTACTACGGCGAGTCCGAAGAGCAACTGCGCGACGTGTTCGAGGAGGCCACCGAGAACGCGCCCGCAATCATCTTCATGGACGAACTCGACTCCATCGCCGCCAAGCGCGAGGAGGCGGGCGGCGACGTCGAGCGACGCGTGGTGGCGCAGCTGCTCTCGTTGATGGACGGCCTCGAAGAGCGCGGACAGGTCGTCGTCATCGGCGCGACCAACCGCGTCGACGCCATCGACCCGGCGCTTCGCCGCGGCGGGCGCTTCGACCGTGAGATCGAAATCGGCGTCCCGGACCGCGACGGTCGCAAGGAGATTCTCCAGGTCCACACGCGGAACATGCCGTTGACCGACAACGTCGAACTTGACGTCTACGCCGACAACACGCACGGCTTCGTCGGCGCGGACCTCGAATCGCTCGCCAAGGAGTCGGCGATGACCGCGCTGCGGCGCATCCGCCCGCAGTTGGACCTCGACGCCGAGGAGATCGACGCCGACGTGCTCCAGTCGCTGCAAGTGACGGAAAACGACTTCCGCGAGGCGCTGAAGGGGATCGAACCCTCGGCGCTCCGCGAGGTGTTCGTCGAAGTGCCCGACGTGACCTGGGAGGACGTCGGCGGTCTCGAAGACACCAAGGAACGACTCCGCGAGACCATCCAGTGGCCGCTGGAGTACCCCGAGGTGTTCCAGACGATGGACATGGCCGCCGCGAAGGGCGTGCTGCTGTACGGCCCGCCCGGGACGGGGAAGACGCTGCTGGCGAAAGCCGTCGCCAACGAGTCCGAGTCGAACTTCATCTCGGTGAAGGGCCCCGAACTGCTGAACAAGTTCGTCGGCGAGTCCGAGAAGGGCGTCCGCGAAGTGTTCAGCAAGGCCAGAGAGAACGCCCCGACGGTGGTGTTCTTCGACGAGATCGACGCCATCGCGACCGAGCGCGGCCGCAACAGCGGCGACTCGGGCGTCTCCGAGCGCGTCGTCTCCCAGCTCCTGACCGAGTTGGACGGCCTCGAAGCGCTCGAAGACGTCGTCGTCATCGCCACGACGAACCGACCGGACCTCATCGACTCGGCGCTTTTGCGACCGGGTCGACTCGACCGCCACGTCCACGTGCCCGTTCCAGACGAGGAGGCGCGCCTGAAGATCCTGGAGGTCCACACCCAGCACAAGCCGCTGGCCGACGACGTGGACCTCGACAGTATCGCGCGCCGCACCGACGGCTACGTCGGTGCCGACCTCGAAGCGCTCGCCCGCGAGGCGGCGATGGCCGCCAGCCGCGAGTTCATCCGCTCGGTCAAACGCGAAGAGGTCGACGACTCCGTCGGCAACGTCCGCATCACGATGGACCACTTCGAGGACGCCCTCGAACAGGTCGGTCCGAGCGTCACCGACGAGACGCGCCAGCGCTACGACGAGATCGAACAGCGCTTCGGCACCACCGACATCGAGCGCGACGCCGACGAGATGAGCCGCACGTTCCAGTAATCGACCCCCCAATCGACGGTGCGTCCGACGCGCGACCGTCTTCTTTCCTTCTCTCGTTCGTTGCTCCGTTAGCGGCCGCTCTCGGAGAGTAAACGACAAACGTAAATAATGTTTATTTCACCGGAAACGAGGTGTGTTCCGAGAGCGATGCCACTCCCGATTTCGTGGGTCGCCCTCGTGGAGACTGCTCCGCGCCGACGCGACTTCGGCCTCGGGGCCGACTGGTCGCAACCACGGCGCGGCGAGCGACGACGTGTCCGACCCGAACGGAACCGGTCGTCGTATTAAACAGTTTCTCTTCGCGGACCGTCTCGAAACCGGCGACCCCCGCCCGGACGGACAGCCTCTTTTCCGTCCGTCACCGACGAGTCGGTGTGTCCCGATACCGAGACGTTGGGCTGTTCTTTCTCCTGTCGTCGCTGTGGGGCGGGTCGTTCGTCGCCATCGAAGTCGGATTGGCGGAACTCCCGCCGGTGTTGTTCGCGGCGTTTCGGTTCGACGTCGCGGCGGTGTTGCTGCTCGGGTACGCCGCGCTTCGTATCGACGACCCGATACCGCGAACCCGCGGCGATTTCGGGGCTATCGCCGCCAGCGCGTTGTTCATCGTCGCCGCCAACAACGCGCTGCTGTTCGTCGGGCAGACGCAGACCACCGGGAGCATCGCCTCGATCGTCTACAGTCTCAACCCGATTCTGACGACGGCGTTCGCGGCGCTGTTGGTCGGCGGCGTCGGTCTCAACTCGCGGGGGTACGTCGGCGTCCTCATCGGTCTCGTCGGCGTCGTCATCGTCGCCGGCCCGAAGCCGTCGCTGCTCTCCGGTGACCTCTCCGGCGACGCGCTCGGGGTCGCCATCGTCTTCAGCGCGGCCGTCGCCGTCTCGCTCGGGAGCGTCCTCGTCCGCCGGGCGGACGCGCAGACGTCGAGCGTCGCGCTCACCGCGTGGTCGATGGCGCTCGGTGCGGCCGTCATCCACGCCAGCAGTCTCGCCGCCGAGGGCGTTCCCTCGGTGTCGTTCGGGCCGCGGACCGCTCTCGCGCTGCTGTTTCTCGGCGTGTTCGCCAGTGCGCTCGCGTACTCCATCTACTTCGACCTGCTCGACCGCCAGGGGCCGTTTCAGGCGAACCTCGTCGCCTACGTCGTCCCCGTCGTGGCGACGCTTCTGGGCTGGTCGCTGTTGAACGAGCAGATCACGGCGATGACCGTCGGCGGCTTTTTGCTCGTGTTCGTCGGGTTCGCGCTGGTGAAGTACGACACGCTGACCGCGGAACTGCCGAAGCTACGCGCGGGTGTCCGGTCTGTCGTCGGCCTGTTCCGCTGACGTCGCGAAGTCGGCGTGAGCGCTACGCGTCGATGTCGTCGAGGATGGCCTCGGCGTGGCCTTCCGGCGAGACACCTTCGTAGGCGCGTTCTATGGTCCCCTCCGGGCCGATGACGTACGTGTTCCGGAACACGCCGTCGAAGGTGTTGCCGAACATGTTCTTCTCGCCGTAGGAGTCGTAGGCGGCGGCGACCTCTCCGGACTCGTCGGAGAGCAGTTTGAAAGGAAGGTCGTACTCGTCCGCGAAGGATTCGAGGTCGCTCACCGGGTCGTCGCTGACGCCGAGGACGTGGACGCCCCGCTCTTCGAACGCCTCGATGCTGTCGCGGAAGCCGCAGGCCTCCGTCGTGCACCCGGGGGTGTCCGCCCGCGGGTAGAAGTAGAGCACCACTCGGTCGCCCGAGAACTCGGAGAGCGAAACCGTCTCGCCGTGCTGGTCGGACAGTTCGAAGTCGGGGGCGTCGTCGCCGACTGAGAGCATGGTCGATTCTCGCAGCCTGCGTAAAAACCGTTTGTGGCTTCGGTCGCTCGACTCAGTCCAACCGCTCGGCGGCGTCGCGGGCCAAGAGCGGTTCGGCGTTCGTCGTCGGCAGCGTCACCACGTCCTCGGCGGCGAGATCGTACTCGCGCTCGTCGACGCCGAAGATGGAGCCGACGTCCTGCGTGATGCGGACCGTCGTGCGTTCGATCTCCGCGTCCGCGTCCGTCTCGGTATCGGCGTCGATCGCTCTCTCCGTAGCGGAATCACTCGCAACCGAGGGGTCCGGCGTGTCCGGCGGAACCGGCTGTGAGGAGTCGTCCGTCGTCTCCGCGGACTCGGCCCGGGCGGGCGTCGCCTCCGCGTCGGCCGTCGATGGACCGGGCGAGGACGGCGACGCGCCGGTGTCTGCGTCGTCCGCCGACTCGCCGCTACCACCCATCGCATCGGCGAGAACATCGGTATCGCCACTTTCGGACGACTCCGACCGCGAGTCGCGCGCGTCGGAGACGACGTCCGGCGTCGCGTCCGCGACGGGCCCGATGTCGGCGTTCGACGGCCCGGTCTCCGGCGTCTCCGCGTGCCCCGGGTCGGAGTCGGTGCTCGGGGCTCGTCTGCCTGAGAGGATGTCGAGGACGGTCGATTTGTTCCGGTCGATACGCACGACGAGGTCCTCGAACAGCGCCCGCTCCTCGTTCGTGAAGCCGTCTTCGTCGACGGGCATGTCGGCGGCGGCGAAACTGGCGAGTTTGACCACCTTGCCGACGCGGCGTTCGTACACCGCTTCGACGACCTCTTCGGCCGTCTCTATCTCGTCGGTGAGTTGGCCGACTTCGGGGGAGGAGAAGGGGTCGTCGGCCGCGTCGGCGGCGCGCTTTCGCTCGGCTTTCAGGTCGGCGATGTACTCGGCGACGTCGGCGTAGAAACTGTCGCGGAGCTGCTGGAGGCCGTCCTTTCGGCGCTCTTTCGACTGGACCGTTCTGAGTTCGTCTAAGTTCATTCTCTGGCTTTCTCCGCCGCCCCGCGCGTCATCAGGAAGACGCCGACGCTCTCTGTCACTGTATTCTCTCCCGCTGATAGCTTAGTCGTTTCCCCGCCGACCTCGACGGTGGCCGGTTCGGCCAGTTCCACCGCGATGTCGCGGCGCGTGAACCGCTCGGGAACCGCGTCCCGGAGGGGTTCGAAGCGCTCGACCTCGTCGCGGTCGAGCCGCGTCACGACGAGCGAAGACCCGCCGTGGAGACTCCCCGGTAGGCGGATGAGCCGGCGAACGTCGGTCGTGACGGGTTCGTCGATGGGCGCGGTCTGGTCGGCGACGACGCGCCCGGCGATGGTCTCGGCGAGCAGTCGGAGGCCGGGGCCGCCGGCCTCGACGTTGCCCGCTCGAATCGCGTCGGGGTTGCGCCGAAGCGCCCCGAGAATCGTCTTCGCGCGCCCCTCGCCGATGCCGTCGAACTCCTGGAGGCGTTCGCCGGCGTCCTCGTCGTCCATCGCTTCGAGTTCCTCGACGAACGACAGCAGCGCCTCGTGGGTTCGCTTCCCCCACCCGCCTTCGTTCCGGAGGACGCGGCGGGTCGTCCCGCGCTCGCTACGCGTCGCGACGAGGCCGTTGAAGTCGAGGTCGATGGCGCGGACGTAGTCGACGATTTCGCGGCGGGCCTCGCTGTCGAGTTCTCGCACCGACTCGTCGCGGACGTGGACGTGGTAGCCCCGGCCGCCGGAGAAGACGATCTCCAGTTCCGAGAAGGCGAAGTCGTCTTCCAGAAACGTCAGCAGGCGCAGGAGAGCCTCTTTACACTCCGCGAGCATCTCGGCGTAACCCGCGGCATCGGGGTCGACGCCGGGGAGGTGGTCCGCGTCGAGGTCGAACACGAGGTCCGCACCCTGCCACCCCTTGTCGTCCATCTCGTTGGCTCCGGGGTCGGCGTAGCGCGCCGCCGAGAAGTAGACGTGGCGCGGCGACTCGCGGGCGAGGAAGCCCCCGAGGTCGCCGACGTCGAGCAGCGACTGGTGGCGAACCATCGTCGTGCCGCCGGCGGTCCAGGGGATGTGGCCCCACTCGCGCCGGTCGGCCGCGGGCGGCAGCGTGAGGTCCGCGCTCCGGTAGTAGTCGCCGAAGCGGCCCCGGAGATACTCTCGTGTCCGACGGTTCATTGCGTCACCATCGTTGCGAGGGGGGCGATAAAGGCGTTGTCGTTGTGGCCGAGACGAGTGTCGTCGGCGAGTGAGTGACGACGGCCGATCTCCGCCCTCGGCGGCCGTCCCGCGCGATTCGAACCGTTTTTCTCGTCGCCGACTAACCCACGTAGTTTTTAATACCCGGGCGTGTAGGCGTCAGTACCAACAGCCCGCGGGTAAGTGTGGACGCGACGTGCGGCAGTGCCGCGCACGACACCGAGTCGGAAGCGACCACACGCGGGGACCAGCGACCGACGCGCTGCAAGACGCCGGGGCCGGTGGCCCCCTGACGCCCTCGGATTTACGTGAGCAACCGCAGCCACGCGACGTGGCATTTCAATGCTCTGATAAACCATGGAAATCGAAATCGCAACCATTGGCGGCTACGAAGAAGTCGGTCGGCAGATGACTGCCGTCCGCGCCGGTAACGACGTCGTCGTCTTCGACATGGGTCTGAACCTCTCGCAGGTTCTCATCCACGACAACGTCGAGACCGAGAAGATGCACAGCTTGGACCTCATCGACATGGGGGCCATCCCGGACGACCGCGTCATGTCCGACCTCGAAGGCGACGTGAAGGCCATCGTCCCGACGCACGGCCACCTCGACCACATCGGCGCTATCTCGAAACTGGCGCACCGCTACGACGCGCCCATCGTCGCCAGTCCGTTCACCATCGAACTGGTGAAACAGCAGGTCCAGGGCGAGAACAAGTTCAACGTCAACAACGACCTCGTGAAGATGGAAGCCGGTGAGACGATGTCCATCGGCGACTCCGGCAAGGTCGAACTCGAGTTCGTCAACGTCACTCACTCCATCATCGACGCCATCAACCCCGTCGTCCACACGCCGGAGGGTGCCATCGTCTACGGCCTCGACAAGCGGATGGACCACACGCCGGTCATCGGCGACCCCATCGACATGAAGCGCTTCCGCGAGATCGGCCGCGAGGGCAACGGCGTCCTCGCGTACATCGAGGACTGCACGAACGCCGGTCGGAAGGGCCGCACGCCCTCCGAGTCCGTCGCTCGACGCCACCTCAAGGACGTGATGACCTCCGTCGAGGACTACGACGGCGGTATCGTCGCCACGACGTTCTCCAGTCACATCGCCCGCGTCACGAGTCTCGTCGAGTTCGCCAAGGACATCGGTCGACAACCCGTGCTCCTCGGTCGCTCGATGGAGAAGTACTCCGGCACCGCCGAACGGCTGAACTTCGTCGACTTCCCGGACGACCTCGGCATGTACGGTCACCGCAAGTCGGTCGACCGCACGTTCAAGCGCATCATGAAGGAGGGCAAGGAGAACTTCCTGCCCATCGTCACGGGTCACCAGGGCGAACCGCGCGCGATGCTCACCCGGATGGGCCGCGGCGAGACGCCGTACGAACTCGACGACGGCGACAAGGTCATCTTCTCGGCGCGAGTCATCCCGGAGCCGACCAACGAGGGCCAGCGCTACCAGTCCGAGAAGCTCCTGAAGATGCAGGGCGCGCGCATCTACGACGACATCCACGTCTCCGGCCACCTCCGCGAGGAGGGTCACTACACGATGCTCGACGCGCTGCAGCCCCAGCACGTCATCCCGGCTCACCAGAACCTCAAAGGGCTCGCGCCGTACGTCAGCCTCTGCGAGTCGCAGGGTTACACGCTCGGCCGGGACGTGCACGTGACGAGCAACGGGAACATGATCCAGCTGGTCCAGTGATGTCATCGAACGCGACAGAAGAGCGGGTACTGGCCGCCGTCGGCGAGCGACGCGAGCTCGTCAACGAGGCCATCGACGAGGAGGTGCCCATGGCCGAGCCACAGCGCCTCTACGAAGCCACGCGCTACCTCCTGGAGGCGGGTGGCAAGCGCCTCCGTCCCGCCGTCGCGCTTCTGGCCGCCGAAGCGCTCGCGGACGTCGCCCCGCTGTCGACGGACTACCGCGAGTTCCCGGCGCTCGACGGTCGCAGGAGCGACGCTCCTGCGAGCCAATCAGAAGGGTCGGCTTCTGATGACGAGGGAACCGTCGACGTGATGCGCGCCGCCGTCGGTCTCGAAGTCATCCAGTCGTTCACGCTCATCCACGACGACATCATGGACGACGACGACCTGCGCCGCGGCGTGCCCGCCGTCCACGAGGCGTACGACACGGAGACGGCTATCCTCGCCGGGGACACGCTCTACTCGAAAGCGTTCGAACTCATGACGGATACGGGTGCCAAACCCGAGCGGGGTCTCGAAGCGACCAGACTGCTCGCGACGACCTGTACGCGCATCTGCGAAGGACAGGCGCTCGACGTCTCCTTCGAGCACCGCGACGACATCCTCCCGGACGAGTACCTCGAGATGATAGAGTACAAGACGGCGGTGTTGTACGGAGCGGCGGCGTCGACGCCCGCAGTCCTGATGGGTGCGGACAGAGAAGTCGTCGACGCGCTCTACCAGTACGGCATCGACGCCGGCTGTGCGTTCCAGATTCAAGACGACGTGTTGGACCTCACCGTCCCCTCGGAGGAACTCGGCAAGCAGCGAGGGTCGGACCTCGTCGAGGAGAAGGAGACGCTCATCACGCTTCACGCGCGTCAACACGACGTGGACATCGCCGGACTCGTCGACACGGAGTCGATCGACGAGGTGACCGAGACCGACATCGACGCGGCCGTGGCGGAGCTCGAAACCGTCGGCAGCATCGAGTACGCCCGCGAGATGGCCGAAGACCTTGTCGAACAGAGCAAAGAGCGACTGACGGTGTTGCCGGACAACGAGGCGCGCGGCCTCCTCGAAGACATCGCCGACTACCTCATCACACGCGGCTACTGAGCGTCGACCCTCGGTTTTTGAGGTCGCGTCGGTTACGCGAACAGCCACATCAGCCAGATGTTGTAGCCGGTCAATCCGACGCCGACGAGTGCCAACAGTCCCGGAAGGACGTACGGAAACACCGGATACCCCATCCGCGCCGAGTACTGGCTGATTGCGAGACAGAGACCGAATACGGTGAGTTTGAGGGCGACGAGGCCGGCGAGACCGAACGAATCGAGCGCCGCCAGCATCGCGGGGTTTCCCTCCGTGACGCCCGAAGCGAAGACGACGATGGCGACGGTCGTCACCACGTCGCCGACGCCGTAGCCCGCCGTCGCCGCGATCCACGCCCAGTAGAAGCGTCGCTCGGTGACCGGCGTCCCGTCGAGTGAGAGCCACGTCCGAACGTTCACGCCGGACATTCTCAACCGCTGAGATATATGCTTGTTCGTCTCTGCGAGTCGCGGCTACTCGACGAGAACGGCTCCGCGACGACGGGCAATCCACCGCTGTTTTTACCGGCCGGACGAAACCCGCCGGTAATGGACGACGACCTTCGAGCGCGCGTCGAGGCGGAAGCCGAGAAGCACGCGCTGTTCAACGCCGTGAAGTACGAGAGCGACGCCGACGTCGGCGCGGTGATGGGGCCGCTCATGGGTGAGAACCCCGAGTTCCGCCCGCACGGCGGCGAGATCCCGGGCGTCGTCGGCGGTGTCGTCGCCGACGTTAACGCGATGGACCACGAGACGCGCCGCGAGCGACTCGGCGAACTCGCGCCCGACCTGCTCGAAGACCTCGACAGCGAAGACGAGGAAGACGAGCAGGTGCTCCCGGACCTCCCGAACGTCGACGCGTACGACGAGGTGCGGATGCGCGCCGCGCCGAATCCGAACGGCCCGTGGCACATCGGCCACGCCCGGATGCCCGCGGTCATCGGGACGTACAAAGCGCTGTACGACGGCTCCTTCATCGTCCGCTTCGACGACACCGACCCCGAGACGAAGCGACCGGAGCTCGACGCCTACGACGCCATCTTGGACGACGTCGACTACCTCGGCTTCGAACCGGACGACGTGCTCCGGGCGTCGGACCGCCTCGACATCTACTACGACCACGCCCGCGAACTCATCGAGAAGGGTGGTGCGTACACCTGTTCCTGCTCGGGCGAGGCGTTCTCCGAACTGAAGAACTCGGGTGAACCGTGCCCGCACCGCGGGAAAGACCCCGAGACGACGCTCCGGGAGTTCGAGGCGCTCGTCGACGGCGAGTACAACTCCGGGGAGATGGTGCTCCGCGTGAAGACCGACATCGAACACAAGAACCCCGCGCTGCGCGACTTCGTCGCCTTCCGCGTCATCGACACGCCGCACCCCCGCGAGGAGGCCGAGGAGTACCGCCTCTGGCCGATGCTCGACTTCCAGTCCGGCATCGACGACCACCTGACGGGCGTCACCCACATCATCCGCGGCATCGACCTGCAGGACTCCGCGAAGCGCCAGCGGTTCGTCTACGACTACTTCGGCTGGGAGTACCCCGAAGTCGTCCACTGGGGCCACGTCCAGATAGACGAGTACGGCGTGAAGATGTCCACCTCGACCATCAAACGCCTCATCGAGGAGGGCGAACTCGACGGGTGGGACGACCCGCGCGCACCCACCATCAAGAGCCTCCGTCGACGCGGTATCCGCGGCGAGGCCATCGTCGAGTCGATGGTCGGTCTCGGTACCTCCACGAGCAACGTCGACCTCGCCATGAGCACCGTCTACGCGAACAACCGGGCGCTCGTCGACGACGAAGCTCCCAGATATTTCTTGGTCCGCGACGGGGTCGAGCCGACGACCGACAATGCGCCCGAGGTCGGTCCCGCCGTCGAACTCCCGCTCTCGGGCGGTCCCGACGCGGGTCACCCGCCGCTTCACCCCGACCACGAGGACCGCGGCAGACGCACCGTCCCGGTCGGAGACGCGGTGCTCGTCGAGGAAGCGGACCTTCCCGACGACGGCGAGCGCGTCTGGCTGAAAGGCTACGGTTGCGTCCGCTCCGAGGGCAGCGCGCTCGAATACGTCGGCGACGACATCGACGTGGTGCGCGACGAGGGCGTCGACGTGATTCACTGGACTCCGGCCGAGGAGAACGTCTCAGTGACGATGCGGACGATGGACGGCGACGTGACGGGCCACGCCGAACCGGACTTCGGCGACGCGGCCGTCGACGACGTGGTGCAGTTCGAGCGCGTCGGCTTCGCTCGCGTCGACTCACAGGCCGACGATGAGGCCGTAGCGTACTTCAGCCACGACTGAGGAGCACTCCGATCTCGAAACAGAGAGACGAGAGCGAGCAGGCGACACGACCGGATTCGATTCGCCGACTCCGGGACGCTGTGTCGCACAACCGCGGAACGGCCCGGGGCGATGGGTAGCTCACACCAGTCGGTGGCCCCGTTTTCGTATTTGAACGCTCGGCCGGAACGGTCGTCAGAGAAACACGACGAGGACGAACGCGACGAGCATCAAAAGCGTCAACACGACCTGTATGGCCGCCGAGGCCAACACGCCGACCGTCGCAAACAGCGCCGTCTTGAAACTCGCGTTCGCGTCCTGGTTGCGGTAGAATTCGAGCGCGAAGACGGTTCCGGCGACGCCGAGGATGATTCCGGGCGGCCCGGCGACGAAGAACGCGAGAAAGCCGACGGCGGCCGCGACGAGCGTCGTCGCCGTCGACGCGCCGCCGTATTTGGCGGCGATGGGTCCGGCGAAGTAGTCGAGTACGACGGCAGTGAGTCCGACGAGCGTGAGACCGGCGACGGCCAACGCCCCGGGTTCGCCGAAGTCCGTCGACCACCAGTAGAGATACACACCTGCGAGCGACGTGAGTGCGCCGGGGAGCAACGGCGCGACGCTGCCGACGACGCCGAGAACCAACAGCGCGAGCGCGATCCAGCCGAGAGGTTCCACCATAGTCACCGTACGCGGGCGTCCCTCTTCGGCGTACCGCTCAGGAGCTGTCGGAGAACCGTTCTCGCTCCTCGGCGACGACCGACTCTCCCGCGCCGTAGCGGTCGACGAGCGGTCGAAACGCCGCTCCGAGCGCCCGCATGCACTGACCCGTCGAGACGTAGTCGAGTTCGTCGGCGACAGTGCCCCAGGACCGAGCCTGGAGCGCTTTCCGAACGAGCAGGCGTTCCTCGCGGGGCGAGAGGTCCGCACCCCCGTCGACGAGGTGTGCCAGCGCGAGCCGCCGGAACGCCTCGGGGGCGGCGACGTAGAGACCGGGGCCGTACGACGCACCGACGACGACGCGCCACTCGTGCGCCGAGAACGTCGGGTCGGGTCCCGCGTCGGTCGCTCGCAGCGTCGCCCGGACGACGTCGGCGTCGGCGTCTCCGAGCGGGTCCGAGAGAACGCCGATCGCGCGCTCGCGGAACCACCGCGAGTGTCGCTCGGCGAGCGCGCGGCCGGACTCCGACAGCGGGTTCAGCATGACCGCCGAGTACTCGCCGCTGGTGTCGTTTCGCGTCGTCGAGAGGTGGACCGTCCGATAGCCGTTTTCGCGCCAGAAGGAGAGTAACTCGGGCGTCGCGCCGTAGCCAACGCCGAGCCAGTCGACCCGTTCTCCGAACTCGTCTCGCACCTCGGCGAGCAGCCGAGAGCCGAGTCCGCGAGACCGAGCGGCGTGGTGGGTCGCGATGCGGAGCACGCGGTAGCCGACCGGCACTGCCGCCCCCTCGTCTCGGAGTTGACTCGTCAGCACGTCGGGAATCATGTTCCCCGCGACGCGCTGACCCTCGTACATCCGCCGCCGCGTCGAGTCGGAGAGCCCACCCTCGCGCGCCAACAGCGCGACGGAGACGACGCGCCCGTCGTGCAGCAGCGCCCGGACCGAGAGGTTCGGCGCGTCGAGTATCCGGGCGAGGTCGTTCGGCTCGGTGCGGTAGTGCGCGAGCACGAGCAGGCCGAACAGCTCTCGAAGGAGGTGCTCGTCGGCGAGCAGGTCGTCGGCGTCGAACGCGCGGTACTCGACCGAGTCGGGCGTCGCATCTTCGACGAGTTGGTCGACCGGCGGGCGCGCGTCGAGCAACAGCGCCCGAAACGCCCAGATTTCGAGCGGGTCGCCCGGCGCGTAGCGAATCGGCTCCGCGAGCGTCCCGTTCGAAACCTCGGACTCGCTCTCGTCGAGTCGGTCGCGGAACCGAACGGAGAACCCTCGACCCGCGCCCTCGTAGCCGCGTACGGTCGTAAAGAAGCCGACCGCGGCCGCGTCGAGAAAGTTCGAGAGCAGGCGAACCGGAAGCGCCGCCGCCTCGTCGACGAGTACCACGTCGGGGCTGTCTGCGTCCTCTCCTCCGCCGAGTACCTCGGCGGCGTCGACGGGGGCGGCGAACCGAACCCGGCCCCCGGTCGTGGTCTCGACGCGGTTCTCCCCGCTCCGGTCCCCGTCGTCGGCGCGGCAGTCGAGCGCGTCGACGACTGCGGCGGCACGAACGAACACCTCGCGGGCGCTCCGGAACGCCGGCGCGGTGACGAGTACGTCTTTACCCGCTGCGGCGAGCGCACCCGCGGCGATACCCGCGGCACTCGACTTGCCGCGTCCGCGGTCGGCTTCGACGACGACGGCGTGGCCTGGGTCGCGGAGTACCTCGAGCGCGCGGACAGTTTCCGCCTGGTCGCCGGTGAGACACGCGTCGTACACCGCCTCGGGAAACGTCGCGTTCGCCGGTCTGACCGGTGAGTCGTGGGGGCGAGCGGGCCACGGGTCCGTGAGACCGTCGCGCTCTACGGTCCCGGAATCGACGTCGACGACCGCGACGCCCGGATGTTCCGAGAGCGTCCCGACGAGTCGCCGCCTGAACCGAACTCCCACGTCGTCGGCGTCGAACGGCGGCACCGAGAGGTGGTCGTCGAACCACTCGCGGCGGTCGGGCCACTCGTCGAGCGGCGGCGTCAGGAGCACGAGCAGGCCGCCGCCGTCGACCGCGCCGACGACCTGCCCGAGCGCGTTCGGCGAGAACTTCTCGTGAGCGTCGAGCACGACCGCCTTCCGCGTCCGGCCGAGGAGGTTCGACGCGTGGGTCGGCGCGTAACGCTCGAAGCGAAAGCCCTCGCGCGAGGTGACGATGGTCACGTCGTCGTCGGGGATACCGGCGGCGTCGAGCGCGGTGTAGGCGGCGTCGATGCCGGCGTCGCGGTCGCCGGCGAGCACGAGCAGTCGGCGTTCGTTCGCACGCTCGGCCTCGTCGCGGAGGCGGTCGGCGAGGGCGGCCACGTCCATCGTCCGTACTGGTCGCTTCCGGGTAATGGTGATTTCGTCTATGCGGCGGTGGTTTAGACCGATTCGTCACCGCACCGTTTCTGTCAAATCAATTGCTCTCTCGCTTCTGAAAATCGCCATGCGCCGGCGTACCACGCCCTGTACGCTTTGAAAGCGCTTTTATGGGGCGCTCCGTTACAGATGTGTACAACCTGTTCGAGGTTGATGATGCCCCACGCCATCAGGGACCGACCATCTGGTGTGGGGCGCGAGCCTACGAACAGGGAGGTGAACAACCAATGCCAGTTTACGTCGATTACGAAGTCCCGGCCGACCTCGCCGAGCGCGCTCTCGAAGCGCTCGAGGTCGCCCGAGACACCGGAACGGTAAAGAAGGGAACCAACGAGACGACCAAAGCAATCGAGCGCGGTAACGCCGACCTCGTGTACGTCGCCGAAGACGTCTCCCCCGAGGAGATCGTCATGCACCTGCCCGACCTCGCCGAGGAGAAGGGCATCGCCTACATCTTCGTCGAGACGCAGGACGACATCGGCCACGCGGCCGGTCTCGAAGTCGGCAGCGCCGCTGCCGCCATCGTCGACGCCGGCGAGGCCGACGAGGACGTCGAAGACATCGCCTCGAAGGTCGAGGACCTGCAGTAAGCGACCATGAGCGCAGAAGAGAGTACCAACGACTCGACCTCGGCTGAGGTCATCGAGATCGTTGGCAAGACCGGGATGCACGGCGAGGCCATGCAGGTCAAATGCCGCATCCGCGAAGGCTCGAACCAGGGCCGCATCATCACGCGCAACGTGTTGGGTCCCGTCCGAGAGGGCGACGTGCTCCAGCTCCGCGAGACCCAGCGTGACGCGGACTCCATCGGAGGCCAGTAAGCCAATGCCACAGAACCGAGACTGCGACTACTGCGGCGCGAACATCGAACCCGGAACGGGCACGATGTTCGTCCGCACCGACGGAACCGTCATCCACTACTGCTCCTCGAAGTGCGAGAAGAACGCCGACCTCGGCCGCGAATCTCGCGACCTCGAGTGGACCGAAGCGGGCGGTGCGCCGACGGGAGGCTCCGAGTAATGAGCCACCACAACGAGCGCACGTTCGTGATGGTCAAGCCCGACGGCGTCCAGCGCGGCCTCATCGGCGACATCGTCTCCCGATTCGAAGACCGCGGTCTGAAACTCGCCGCGGCGAAGTTCATGCAGATCGACGAGGACCTCGCCCACGAGCACTACGGCGAGCACGAGGGCAAGCCGTTCTTCGACGGCCTCGTCGAGTTCATCACCTCCGGACCCGTCTTCGCGATGGTCTGGGAGGGCGCGGACGCGACCCGTCAGGTCCGCCGCATGATGGGCGAGACCGACCCCGCCGACTCCGCGCCGGGCACCATCCGGGGCGACTTCGGTCTCGACCTCGGCCGGAACGTCATCCACGGCTCCGACCACGAGGACGAGGGCGCGAACGAGCGCGAAATCAGCCTGTTCTTCGACGACGAGGAACTGCTCGACTACGAGCGCGTCGACGAGCAGTGGCTCTACGAAGACGAAGACCACTAATCTCCGCGTTTTCTCTCGCTTTCCGACCGGCGAGCGACTGCCGCGCTCTCTTCGTTTCTATTCGATGCTGTCCGTCTCGGGCACCTGAGTCTCCAGCATACGAGAGGTTTCAATCGCGGCGCGCAAAGCGATATGCGCACGGCCATCTTCTCTCAGCCTGAATCGGCGGCACCTCACCGCCGCCGGAAGGTCAGCCATGGTCGATATCTCACAACTGTTCGTCCTCTTCGCGATACTCCTGCTCGTCGTTATCGTCGGCTACCTCTTCGTGGTCCTGACCGGCGCGCTGCTGCTCGCGCGGGTCGCGAGCGCACTCACCGCGAGAACGGCCACGGTCGTCCCCGACGAACGAACGCTCGGCGACGTGGAGCGTCACCTCGAATCGCTCGCGCTCGAACGCTACGTCGACGCCGGCGTCGTCCGCGCCGTCGAACCGGAACGACGCCGGCCCGGACGCGGTCCGGCGGCGTACGCCAGAGACCCCGTCGACGGCGTCCGCATCGACGTAGCGATACCGACGCCCCGCTGTCCCGTCGTCAGCGAGTGGTTCCCGCTTCCGGAACGACTCGACGGACGCTCGCGACTCGAAGCGGTCCTCCGGGGATACGACGTCCCCCCGGGGGACCTCTCGGCGTTCCTGGGAACCGAGGTCCCCGTGAGAAAAGGCGCGAGCGGCGAGTGGGTCGTCGACTGGGAGCCGACGCCCCCGGAGTTCGGCGCGCGGACGTTCGTCCGCGAGGGCGTCCGATGGGTCGTCACCCGCCACGAGCGACGCCGGGAATCGAACCGCTGAGTGTCCGCGACCACTCCGTCGGCGACCTGTTTCGCCCGCCGCGACGTTACGACTCCAGCGGACGCTCGGTGCCGCGAACGCTGTCGACGAGGACGTCGCCGCCGTCGCGCTCGGCGAGCCAGAACAGTTTGTAGGCGTCGACGGCGCGTTCGAACTCGATGTCGGGCGCGCGAGTGAGCGAGAACTTGCGGAGCGTCCACTTGAACGCGGCCTCGCGCGCCTTCTCGTCGCAGTCGGACGGGCCGAGTTCCGAGGGGAGCACGAGGACGTCGGCCACCGTCCGGGTCTCCACCTCGGGGAACTCGTCGGCGCGGAGCGCCACCCGCCGCGAGCGGTCGACGCTCGCGGTCACCGTCGCGATTCGGTCGCCGAGGAGGGGTCGCGCCATCGTGACGCGCGCCTCGTAGACGCGGTACGGGTAAGCGACGGCACCGACCCGCCCGTCCGACTCGACCGATGTCCTGGAGATCGCCGGCGCGACGACCGGCAGGTCGACGCGCTCGCGTCGCCCGTCGAGAGGGCCGTCCTGCTTCGCCGTCCCTTCGTCCCCTCCCCCGGCGACGGGGTCGTCCGGCGCGGCCGCGACGTCGACCATCTCACGCCTCCCGACTCTCGTCGGCCGCACCGTCGCCGTCGCGCCAGTACTCCGACGCGGCGACGTGCGCACGGATGTTGTCGGCTTCGGTGACGGCTTTCGGCCGGTCGCGGCCGCCGTCGGTCACGTAGTCGGGCGTCCCGCCGCGCTGGCGCTCGGAGACGACCGCCGACAGCGGTTTCTCGAACACGTCGAAGTCGTCCTCGACGCCCTCGGGCGGTCGAGTGAGAAGCGAGACGACGACCAGCGTGAGCGACGAGAGGACGAACGCCGGGAACAGCCCGTAGACGCCGACGAGACCGTAGAGGAACTCCGAGGACTCCGAGGGCATCGCGTTCAGCATCCCGAGGATGGTCGACAGCTGTGTCCAGGTGACCATCGTCACCGTCCCAACGACCATGCTGGCGACGGAGCCCTCGGCGGTGACGCGCTTCCACCACAGCGCGGCGATGACCGTCGGCCCGATGGCCGCGCCCAACCCGCCCCACGCGTAGTCGAGTACGAGCGTGTAGATGGGCGTCCCGGAGGCGGCGAACGCGAACGCGACGCTCGCGCCGCCGAGCACGAAGGTGACGACGCGGGAGTACCGAACCAGCTGCTCCTCGGTGGCGTCCTCGTTGAAGAAGCCGTGGTAGACGTCCTCGACGACGGCGCTGGTCGCGACGAGCAGCTGGGAGTCGGCGCTCGACATCATCGCCGCGAGCGCGGCCGCGAGGACGATGCCGGCGACGACGCCGGGCAGGAGTTCGAGCGTGAGCCGCGGCATCGCATTGTCGATGTCGGCGACGCCGCCCTGTCCGAAGACGGCGAGCGCGTAGAGGCCGACCAGCGCCGCGCCGATGTAGGCGACGAACATGAACAGCTGCGCGACGAGTGCCGCGGTCCGGACGTTCTTCACGCGGTCGATACCCATGAACCGCACCATGATGTGCGGGTTGCCGGGGACGCCCAGCCCGATGGCGGCATAGCTGATGATGCCGAACAGCGCCGCCCAGCCGGTCAGCCCGGCGGTGATGCTGGTGTACGACGAGCCCGCGGTCTCGGCGACCGCCTCGAACGGGAGCCCGTAGTTGACGAACGCGATGGCCGGGAGGATGATGAACGCGATGAGGATGATAGCGCCCTGGAAGTAGTCGGACCACGCGACGGCGAAGTAGCCGCCGAGGAACGTGTAGCCGATGACGATGACGCCGCCGACGAGGATGCCGACGACGGTGTCGACGCCGGTGAGCACCTCCAACAGCGTCCCGGCGGCGACGATCTGCGCGCCGACGTAACCGCCCTCGAACAGCATGAGGACGACCGAGGAGACGCCCTTGACCATCCCGGTGTCGTCGCCGAGGCGGTACTCGAAGAACGTCGGTAGCGTGACCGCGCGGACGATCTCGGTGTACTTGCGGAGTCGCTTCGCGATACCGGCCCACGCGAACAGGTCGGCCGGAATCATCCCCAGCCCGTTAAAGAAGGCCATGATGCCGGTCGAGTAGGCGTCGCCGGGAACGCCCAGCGTGAGCCACCCGCTCATCTCGGAGGCGCGCTCCGAAAAGCCCGTGACGACGGGGCCGATGCGGCGACCGCCGATGACGTAGTCACCGACGGTGTCCATGAACCGGGAGGAGTACAGACCGATGCCGATCAGTATCAGCAGATACGCCGCGAACGTGACGAGCACCCACGTGCCCGCCGTCCCCGCGATGCCGTCCGCCTGCAGGACGGTCGCGACGCCGCCTGCCGGCGAGAACGCCCCGACTGCGCCGTCAGCTCGCACGGTTGCCCTCCGACTCGTACTGTTCGCGGAGCCGTTTCTCCCGCCGCCCTTCGAGGACGTAGTAGCCCACTAACATCACGAAGAACACGACGAACGGCCCGACTAAGCCGACCCAATCGAGTGTACTCATTGCTAGCATACCGAGCGTGTTGTTCGACGAGGAACAAAAGCTTACGTGGTCGTTCACCTCCTCGGCGCAGCGGACCCGAACCGCCGCGTTCGCCGCTTCGTCGCGCGTTCGTTCCTCCGTTGCACGCTCGCGACGAACGTTTTTCTCACTGCTCGTGGCACCAAACTCGCATGACGCTCAGCGCGCGCAACCGACTCTCGGGGACCATCGAGTCCCTCGAAATCGGCGAGAGCACCGCGGAAGTACAGCTCGAACTGAACGACGGACAGACGGTGGCGGCGGTCATCACTGCGAACTCCGCCGAGCGCCTCGACCTCACGGAGGGCGAGTCCGTCGACGCCGTCGTGAAAGCGACCGACGTGATGATAGACGCCTAACCGCGCGTCGACGGCTCAGTCGGCCGTCGGCACGGGCGCGTCGATATCGATTTCGCCCGCGTCGAGTTCCCTCTCGACTTCGCGGGCGGCGGTGACCATGTTCTCCATCTTGCCGTAGGCGATCTCGCGCGGCAGCAGTTTGAGACCGCAGTCCGGCGAGATGGTGAGCTTCTCCGGCGGGACGACCCTCAGCCCCTGCTTGATGTTCTCCTTTATCTCCTCGATGGGTTCGACTTCGGCGGTGTGGGCGTCGACGACGCCGAGCGCGAGGTCCGGCTCGAAGTCGGGTTCGGTGAACACGTCGATCTGCTCGTAGCCGCCGTTGCAGAGTTCGACGTCGAACTCGTCGATGGGGTAGTCGTTGAGTTCGGGGTAGATGCGCGAGTAGTCGCCGTAGCAGACGTGCAGGCCGATTCGGACTTCCTCGGGGATGCCGTCGGCGATGCGTTCGAGGCACTCGCCGACGATGGCGTGGTCGTCGGGCGTCGTCGCCAGCGCGGGTTCGTCTATCTGGACGTAGCGCGCGCCCGCTTCGACGAGTTTCTCGATTTCGAGGTTGACGAGGTCCGCGAGGTCGTAGGCGAGTTCTTCTTCGTTTTCGTACGCCTCGTTGAACGACCAGTTCGCCAGCGTGTACGGACCCGTGATGGGGACTTTGACCGGTCGAGAGGCGACGTCGCGGGTGAACTCGAACTCGTCGACCAACCACGGTTCGTCGTACTCGACCTCGTCGGCGACGCTCGGCTTGTCGAAGTAGTTGTGACCCCACACCTTGACGGGGCCGTTGAACTCGTAACCGTCGATGCGGTGCGCGAAGAACTCGACCATCTCGTTGCGGCGCATCTCGCCGTCGACGACGGTGTCGAGGCCGGCGCGTTCGTGTTCGTGGGTGATGACCTCCGAGGCGTCGTCGTACGCCTCCGCGAGGTTGTCGGCGTCGAAGCGCGCCTCCTCGTTCTCGGCGAGGTCCTTTGCGCGGTTGAGCCACTTCGGCTTCGGATAGCTGCCGACCACCGTCGTCAGGAGGAAGTGGTCGTTCTCGTGACTCTCCGGGCGGAACTGGGCTCTGTTGTCGGCGTCTCGGCTCATGCTCGCACCTCCGTCTCCTCGCCGCGAGCGAGAGCGACGCCCTCGGCCAAGGCGGCGAGTTTCTCTTGGTACTTGTTCACCGGCAGGTAGAACAGTTCGGTGTTGCTCGTCGCGTAGACGGTGTCGAACTCCTGTGCGGGAATCTGCTCTTGCACCCACTCGATGCGGTCGCGGACGGTCCCGGGCGACTCGACGAGCGTGTTCTGGCCGTCGACGAGGCCGAGCGCCACGCTCTCTTTCGTGCCGTACTCGTTGACGTTGTAGAGCGTCCGCGAGCGGTCGCCCGCCACCACGTCGAAGCCGATGGCGTCGACGTCGGCGTCCATCAGGTGCGCATAGACTTTCTCCTCCAGCGCGCCCCAGTAGCTGTGGACGACGACGTCGGCGTCCGTCGCCGCCGCCACCGTATCGATGGCCTCGCTCGCTCGCGCGTCGAGGTCGTCACCGGGCGCGTTCTCGACGAGCGACGGTTCGAGGAGAAACAGCGTCTCGTGCTCGGGGAACGCCTCGACCTCACCGGCGAGGAACTCGCCGACCGCGTCCAGGAACTCCGCGTCGTCGCCGTAGTGCTCGTCGGTAGCGAGGTCGGCCAGCGAGTACGGCCCCGGGAGGACGGCCTGCAGCGCGTCGTCGCCGCCGAGCAGTTCGCTCGCCGACTCCAGTTCCGCCGCCACGTCGCCGGAGAAGTCGAGCTCGCCGGCGACCTGCGGGTCGCGGTAGAAGTTGTTGTTGTCGTAGTAGCGGACGATGCCGCCCGTCTCGACGTTGTCGTGGACGGTCAACGGGTGCGCGAGGTTGTCGTCCCAGCGAAGTTGCCCCTCGACGATCCGGTCGAGGTTCGCGCCCTGCTGGTCGGCGACGACTTCTTCGCGCGTCTGCTCGTACGCGTCGACGATTTCGGGCCCCTCGTCGCCGCTTATGAGGTCGCCTTTCTGGTGGCCTTTCAACTCCGAGAGCCGCTGCTTCGCCCAGTCGGGCAACGGATGCAGCCCCGGCGTCGTGGCTACGAGTTCGGTCATCACTCCTGGCTAAGAAATGCCGACGCTTAATATTTGCTAATGGGGAAAATGCTCATGAGTTATATCTGGGCTTCCAAGCGCGAGTCAGTCGGTAAGTCGAAGAATCGACAGCGTCTCGAACGGGTACGACTCCTCGACGACCGGTTCGACTTCGAACCCGCGGTTCTCGGCGCGCTGAACCACCTCGTCGTAGCCCGAGAGACTGCTCACGAGAAGTAGCGCCTGTCCACCGTCGGCGAGCACGCGGCCGACGCCGTCGACGAACGGGTCGATGAGTTCTCGGCCGGACTCGCCGCCTGACAGCGCGACTTCCATCCAGTCGCCCCACTCGTTGTCGGGGTCGGTCGGCAGATACGGCGGATTGAAAAGCACTGTGTCGAACGCGCCGTCGGCGAACGGCGAGAAGAGGTCCGCGCGGGCGACGTCGAACCCCTCCCCGCCCGCCGCTCGCAGGTCCTCCGACCTCGCTTTCGCCTGCCGGCAGGCGTGGGGGTTGAGGTCGGAGGCGACGACGTCGGCGTCGGTTTCGGCGGCGACTTTCGCGGCAATCCACCCCGATCCGGTGCCGACTTCGAGCGTTCGTCCGCGGGCGTGTTCGACCGCGGCTTTCGCAAGCAGACCGGAGTCTTCGGCCGGTTGGTAGACGCGCGTTTCGACGCCGCGGCGGTCGGCCAGCGAGTCGCGGGTCGCCGTCTCCGGTTTACCCTTCTCGTCGCCGCTCATCGGCTCTCATCCTCGCTGTTCTCTCGCTGTCCACCGCTCTCGCCGCCGTCGGTGCTGGCGTTCGCCCGCACCGAACGCGACTCGCCGGCGAGTTCGAAGCCGCCCGCCGGCCCCCGGCCCATCAGTTCGCGCACCGGGAACGGGATGTTGATGTCCTCCTCCTCGTAACCGGATTTTACCGCCGAGATGACCGCCGTTCGGGTGCGCCACTTCCGACGAGCGCTGGGGTTGTCTATCCAGGCGCGGACGCCGAGGATGATCCCCGACTCGCCGAACTCCTTGAACACGACCTGCGGCGACGGGACCGACAGGACGTCGTCGAGGTCTTTTACGGCTTCGAGCGCGACCTCGGCGGCGTAGTCGGCGTCCGCGTCGTAGTCGATGCCGACGTCGACTTCGATGCGGAGTCGGCCCTTTCGGGTACGATTGACGATGGCTTTCGCGCTCACGTCGTCGTTCGGAATCATCACGTACTCGCCGTCGAACGTCTGGAGTCGGGTCGACACGATGGAGACGTGAGTGACGATCCCCTCGTTGTCGCCGATTTCGATCCAGTCGCCGATCTCGAACGGGCGCGAGAACATCAACACGAACCCCGCCAGCACCGACCCGAGCGTCTGTCGCGCGGCCATACCGACGACGATACCGAGAAAACCGGCCCCGACCAGCAGGTTGCCGACGTTCTCGGTAAGCAGGCCGATGACGACGAGACCGACGAGCGAGTAGATGCTGACCTGCGTCAGTCGGTAGATGAGTTCGCGCTGGTGTTCGGTGATGTCGCTCGAACCCGCGAACCGTTGGATGAGGCGGCCGATGAACCCGGTGAGCGCGTACGCCGCGCCGATGAGGATGAACGCGAGTGCGACCTTCGGAATCTGGGTGGTGAGGTCGAGATCGCCGTACGCGTTGTTCAACTCGTTCGTCAGCCCCCACGTTCCGATGAGGATGACGATGCCGAGTGTCGAGACGAGCGCGATGACTCCGGAGACCAGAAGCTCCGAGACGTCCCACCCGTGATTGTCGGCCCACCCGTGTGCGCCGCGTCTGAACGCCAACAGGGAGACGGAGATGACGACGGTGACGAGAACCTGTGCCTCGGGGTACGGTTCGGCGTTCGCCAGCCACGGAATCAGCCCGCGCCATCCGGGTTTCTCGACCTGTAGGAGCCAGACGCTATCCATCGCCACCCCCGCGGAACTCGGACGCGATGGCGGCCAGTTCGGCGAACTCCTTCGGCGTCACCTTCCCGGCGCGCTTTCGCAGCAGTTCCTCGGGCGCGGCGTCGACGACGGCGTCTGGGTCCGAAAGTCCCGAGATGTGCGCCGTGTTTCGGATACCGTTTCGGACCGTCTTCCGTCGCTGCGTGAAGATGGCCTTCACGAAGTCTAAGAAGAACTGCTCGTCGTCGACCTCGTAGTCGGGGTCGCGCGGGGTCAGGCGGACGATGGCGCTGTCGACGGCCGGCGGCGGCGAGAACGCCGTCGGCGGCACGGGTTCGACGAGTTCGGCCTCGGCGTAGTGCTGGGTGCTCACCGAGAGGCGGCCGTACTCGGCGGTTCCGGGGTCGGCGACCATCCGGTCGGCGAACTCCCTCTGGAACATCAGTACCATCGCACGCTTCTTCGGCAGCAGTCGGAACGTAATCTCGCTGGAGACGCCGTACGGGAGGTTCGCCACACAGGCGGTGAACTCGGGGAGGTCGACGTCGAGCGCGTCTCCCTCGACGACTGTCAGCGTCCCCGCCTCGATTTCGCCGCGGAACTCCCGTTCGAGAAACGCAGCGAACGTCGGGTCGCGTTCCACGACGGTCACGCGGTCGGCGACGGCCAACAGGCGGTCGGTCAGCGCGCCCGGACCACCGCCGATTTCGAGGACGTGACTCGTGTCGGCTCCGTCGGGGAGGTAGCCGGGGATGCGGTCGAGCACGCGGTCGTCGACCAGAAAGTGTTGGTCGTGGTCGGGGTCGCCGCGAGCGCCGGCGCGTCGAATCAGGGCGTCCGGGTTGCGTCGCTCCGAGCTGTGGGACTGTCCGTCCGACCCAGTCATTGAGCGGAGTTCACGCCGGACGTGGGTAAAGTTCCCGTTCCGATTCGCGGTCGCTCGCTTCGTGGCACCGCTCGGCGAGAGAGGCCGCAGTCGCCCCGTCAGTCGTTCGACCGACGAACGAACGCCTTGTACTTCAGGTCCTCGTCTCGGAGCTCCTCGATGATTCGCTCCGCGAGCACCTCCTTGGGTCGATGGAGGCCTGAGACGCGCTCCTGGAGGTCGTCGAAGTTCTCGAACGGCTGTCGTTTTCGCTGTTCGAGGATGTTGTTTCGCAGCGTCTTGCCGATGCCGGGGAGGAGGTCCAACTGGTGGAGACGAATCGTGATCGGTTGGGCGTCGTCGTAGAAGGTGACGAAGCGTTCCTCGTCGGCGTCGATGATGTCGGCGACGACGTACTCCAGTTCGTTGACCGCGCCGTTCGAGAGGTCGCCGTACTCGACGGTTCGGATACGCTGGATGTGCTCTCGCGCCGAGTTCGGCTCGATAGCGATGCGGTCGCCGATGCTCACGTCGGCGTCGTCGTCGAAGGTGAGTTCGACGAGTCGAAACCGTTCTTCGCCGAGCGCGTACGCTATCGGCTGTTTCTGGTACCGCGGGCGGTCGTCGTCCGATTTCCCGTAGGGGAGATAGTCGAGGACGACTGCGTACTGCGGTCGACTCTCGGCCTCGCCGTCACCGCGCTCGGAACCAGACATAACGGACGTGTACGGCGACGGGCTATTTAAAAAATAGGCCGGCTACGCGTACTTGGCGACGACGTCGAGAATGTCGTCGAGCTCGTCACCGGAGAGCGCGTAGCGCTGCTGCGCGTAGACGGCGCGGAGTTCGTTGCGGTCCTGCGGAAGAAGGTCGGCGATCTTGAACGCGGTCTGTTCGTCGACTTTCTCCTGTTCGAGCAGCTCTTCGACGAGTTCGCGCGACTCTTCCGGGTCGAGGACCGCAAAGCGATTGACGTGCTCGATAGAGCGCGCCAACTCGTAGCGGAGCTCACGCTCCTCGTCGGCCGCCCGCTCCGCTTCGACATCCTGCAGCAGCGGCTTTACCTCCGAGATGGTGAGGTACTCCTCGTCGAGCTTCTCTTTGAATATCGTCATCTACTTCTGCGCGCGGAGGTGCGCCGGGCGCGTGATGACCGTCTTCGCCTTCCCGCCGTCGTTGATCTCGACCTTGAACGCGCGACCCTGTTTACCCAGGACCTCGCCGGTGTGGCCGTTGAAACGCGGGTGGAAACGCCCCTTGCGGACGCTCGGGTCGATGTTGAGGTGGACTTTCTGTCCGACCTCGAACTCCTGAATCGCGCGCTGCGGCGGGGAGGTGCCGCGCTCTCGCGGGTGGTTCGTCAGTTTGCCTCTCGTGCTGCCCTTAAGTGGACCGTTCGAACTCGGCATGGTTGTGGAGTGGGTTACTCACGGTCGGATTATAAAAGACACGCTCCCGCGCCGCGGAAGAGTAAGAGTAACACGCCTCTGCGGTCACCTCTCCGTATGGACGGTAACTCCGAGCCACGAATCGAGACGCGCGCGATTCACGACGGCCAAGAACCGGACCCGGAGACGGGGGCGTTGATGACGCCAATCTACGCGAGCTCCACCTACGAGCAGGACGCGCCGGGCGAGCACCGCGGCTACGAGTACTCGCGTACGGGCAACCCGACGCGAACGGCCTTAGAGGAGAACCTCGCCAGCCTCGAAGGCGGCGCGTACGGTCGCTGCTTCTCCTCGGGGATGGGCTCGATAAACACCGTGCTGAATCTGCTCGAATCCGGTGACCACGTCGTCACCGGCGACGACGTCTACGGCGGGACCCACCGCATCTTCACGCAGGTGTACGAGCAGTACGACGTCGCGTTCGACTTCGTCGACACGACCGACCACGACGCGGTCGCCGACGCGATGCGCGAGGAGACGGCCTTGCTGTGGGTCGAGACGCCGACGAACCCGCTCATGCGCGTCAACGACATCGCGGCGCTCGCCGACATCGCCCACGACAACGACGCGCTCTGCGCCGTCGACAACACGTTCGCGACGCCGTACCTCCAGCGCCCGCTCGAACACGGCGCGGACGTCGTCAGCCACTCGCTGACGAAGTATCTCGGCGGCCACTCCGACGTGGTCGGCGGTGCGCTCGTCACCGACGACGAGGAACTTGACGAGAAGTTCGGCTTCTACCAGAACAGCGTCGGCGCGACGCCGAGTCCGTTCGACTGCTTCCTCGTCCTCCGCGGGACGAAGACGCTGCCCGTCCGGATGGACCGCCACTGCGACAACGCCCGTGAACTCGCACGGTGGCTCGACGACCACGAGGCGGTCGACCACGTCTACTATCCGGGACTCGACTCGCACTCCCAGCACGACGTCGCCGCCTCGCAGATGGACGATTTCGGCGGGATGCTCAGCTTCGAGTTCGACGGGACGCTCGACCAGGCCAGCGCCGTCGTCTCGAACACCGAGGTGTTCACGCTCGCGGAGAGTCTCGGCGGCGTCGAGAGCCTCATCGAACAGCCCGCGCCGATGACGCACGCGGCGATTCCGCGCGAAGAGCGCGTCGCCGCCGGGCTCACTGACAGCCTCATCCGCGTCAGCGTCGGCATCGAACACGTCGACGACCAGAAGGCTGACCTCCAGCAGGCGTTCGACGCGGCGCTCGACTGACGCCGACGGCGGCGGGACCAGAACTCCGAGACGGACGCGGCGCTCGCAGAAGCATCCATCTCTCACTCTGACTGTTCGTTCGTCGCGGCGACGAGCGACGAAGCGAGCGAGAAGTTGATTGTAGCGAACAGACGGCACAGCGATACCCAGGACTCGCGGAGCGGCGCGCCGTGCACTCGCCTTGACCGACTCCGCGACGACTCGTTAACGCATGGGGCTGTCTGGTCCCATCTTCGCTGATAAACACTCGGAGCGGAGCGATGCGGTCGCTGGCGGTGTGGTTCGCGTTAGGTCGTACCGCGAGCGAGGCCGCGAGGCCGAGCGAGCGGCCTTTTTGGTCCGGATTTTTGCGCCGAGCGGTCGCGCGGAGCGCGACCCGAGGCGGAAAAAGGTGGGCGTTTTAGATGCGACCGACGTTCTCGACGGCGACGCTCTCGACGCCTTCGACGGTGGTGAACGCCTCTTCGATGGCTTCCGTGCCGCCGGCGTCGTCGGGGACGATGACTGTCGGCAGGAGGGCGACGAGCCCGAACGCGACTTCGTCGCGCTCGAAACCGTTGATTTTCCCGCCCTCGGGCAGGGCGTCCTCGAGACGCTCCTGCAGTTCGTCGAGGTCGATCTCGGGGCTCTGCGGCATCACTTTCATCTTGGCGGCGACTTTCCCCATGATTACGGCCCCATGAACCCGCAGTCCGGGCACTCGTAGAGGTTGCTCTGTTTGCGGCACTTCGCGCATCGGTAGATGGTCAGCCCGCAGTCCGGGCACTTGAACGACGCCGCGCTCATCCCGGCGATGTTGATACCGCAGGAGACACACTGGCGCTCCTGTCGCTGGTCCGTCTGGCTCATACCCAGACAAACCCGACGCCGACTTTTAACGATTGTCTTTCATTCCCGCCTCGGGGTCGTTCGAGAACCCACAGACGGCGGGCGAGCGGCGACTCAGACGCCCAGAATCAGCGGCCCGACGAGAACGCCCATCAGGTGGACGCGCCGAGTGCGGAGTCGCACCGGAACGAGACCGACGAGCGCCGCGACGAGGAAGACGCCGACGCCGACGAGACCAGCGAACGACCACGAGAGGGCGACCAGAAGCGCGAGTACCGTCGCCGAAATCATCGCGTAGTTCGCCCGTCCGACGACGCGGAGGTAGCCGTCGCCGACGAGTACGACGAGTGCGAATCCCGAAAGCGCGGCGACCGCGGTCGTCGCCAACAGCGCGGGAAGCGTCCCCTCGCCGACGCCGCCCCCGCCGTCTTCGAGGGCGACCATCACGCCGGTTCGGGGCGTCCCGAGCGTGACGAGCGCAAAGAGCGCGAAGACGGTGTTCGACGTGTTCGCGCCGCTCGACGCCACGAGAAACTCCCGTGCACCCTCGCCGTCGATATTCGGCACGAGCGGCAACGACAGCACCGATGCGACGGCCGCGGACACGCCCGGCAGGTAGCCGACGAACGCGCCCGCCACCGACCCCGCTCCGGCGGTCCGCCCGATCTCTCGCCCGGAGAGCGTCAGCGTCGCATCGTCCTGCGGTGGAACGCCGGCACCGTCGAACGCGTCGAGCAGCACCGGCGCGCCGAACAGCCCCGAGAACAGCGGCGCGAGCATCCCGCCGAGCGCCAGCGGGGCTTCGGGCTCCAAATCGAGCGTCGAGACGCCGAGCAGCGCCGCGAGGGCGAAACAGAACGCACCCGCGAGCGCCGCCCGTCGCGACGGTTCGGTGGCCAACAGCACCAGGACGACGACCGCGAGCACGGCCGGGAGATACGCCCGAACGAGCGGATACGCCTCCGTCATCAGCCACGTCACCGGGAGCGCGAGCGGCACCGCCAGCGCGACCGCCAGGACGCTCCCGAGTGCGGAGAGTCGGAGCGCCTCGCGCCCGCGTCCGGCGACGACGAGGCGATGTCCGGGTAACGCCGTCGCCGCCATCGCTGGACCCGGGACGCCGAGCGCGAGCGCGGGGACCACGTCGAGAAACGTGTGGACGATGCCCGCCGCGAGAATCGCCGCTCCGACGGCGGTCTGCGACCCCGGAAGCGTCGGGCCGACCGCCGCCAGTAAGAGCGCGAAGTTGTTCGCGTGGACGCCCGGTACGAGTCCGCTCGCGGTACCGAGGGAGACGCCGCAGGCGACGAACAGGAGTAACTCCGCCGTCGGCGCGAGCGCGAGCGTCGGGCGAACCGAAAGCGGGTCCATCCCCGCGAGTTGGACGCGTCTTCGGATTTAAACGGTCGCGTCGGTACTCGGACGGCGGCGCGGAGAGCACGACGATGCAGTCGCTCACCGGTCGGGTGTCCAAAAAACGCAGGGTGTAGTCGTCGAAACGAGGCGGCGGAGTCGGCTGACGTGTCCGGTTTAACCGAACAGGTTGCCGAGACCCTCGCCGGAGGCCTCTTCGTCTTCTTCGTCTTCCTCTTCGGCTTCGGCTTCCTCGGCCTCGTCCTCGTCCTCGTCGACGGTGTCGAGTTCCTCGGTGTCGGCGGAGCCACCGGCGGGCGCGGCGGCGGGTGCCGCAGCGGCCGTCTCGATGGCCTCTTCGATGTCGACGTCCTCCAGCGCGGCGACGAGCGCCTTGACGCGGGATTCCTCGACATCGACGCCGGCGGCTTCGAGCACCGCGGTGACGTTGTCCTCGTTGATTTCTTCGTCCGTTTCGTTCAGGATGAGAGCTGCGTAAACGTATTCCATTGTTGTATTCTCCGTTGGTGTTGATCAGCCGAACATCGCGCCGAGCGCGTCGCCGCCGTCGTCGTCTTCGTCGTCGTCGCCGGCGTCTTCCTCGGCCGCCTGTTCGGCGTCTGCGTCTTCTTCGTCAGTCGATTCCTCGGACTCCTCGGCGGGTGCCGCGGGCGCTTCCACGCCGCGCAGCTCCTCCGGGAGCGCCTCTTCGTCGTCGATCTGCGCCGCGAGCGCGCGGAGCTGTGCGTCCGCCTTCGTGACGAGATCCGGTACGAGGTCCGGCTCGGCGATGGCGGCGCTGATACCGACGGCCTTCGCCTCGCTCGTCGCCTTGGCGATGAGCATCGGGGCGGTCTGGGTCGTCGGATAGACCGCGTTGACCGAGAGGTTCGTCGCCGCCGAGACGGCGGACTGGATGTCCGCGCGGTACTCGTCGACGTCGATGTCGAGGTCCTCGGGGTCGAACAGTGTGCCCTCGGAGTAGACGGCGCGCAGGTCGAGACCGACCTCTTTCGGCTCGATGCCGAGTTCGCTCAGGACGTTCGCGAGGTCGACGCTGACCTCCCCGCCGGCTTCGAGGACGGTGGAGTCCTCGGTCACCTTGATGGAGCCGTCCATGATGCGCGCTTGCGCGCCCACCTGCTGGAGTTCGCCGACGAACGGACCCGGGTCGACACCCGTGTCACCCTCGGGGATGACGATGTCGTTCGGCGCGACTTCGCCCGCGTTGATGGGTGCGGGCGTCTTCGACGCTTCGAGCTGTTTGTACAGCCCGAACGGGTTGTCGTTCGTGCCGACGAGCGCGACCTGCCCGTCGACGTGGTCGACGAGCTTCTCGAAGCCGCTGTCGACGTCCTCGAGGGCGCGGATGAGCAGCGTGTTGCGGCTCATCCGGACGCTGGCGCTGCCGTGGAGTTCCCGCCGCATGTTCTGTAGCTGGCGGCTGGGAATGCCGGTGACGCCGACGACACCGACCGACGCGAAGTTCTCGACGAAGTCGACGAGTTCGCCGACCTCGTCCTGCTTCCACTGCGGGATGGTCTCCGTCTTGCGGACGGATTCGCTCTCGCTCATCCGGCCACCTCCACGGAGGGCCCCATGGTGGTCTTCACGTAGATGCTGTCGATGTTGAGCGGGCCTTTCTCGAGGTCGGCTTCGAGACGACGCACGATGACGTCGATGTTGTCCGCGATTTCGTCGGCGGACATGGAGTCCGCGCCGACGCGCGTGTGGAACGTGCGCCGGTCGCGGCTTCGAAGCTGCACTGTGTTCTTCATCCGGTTGACAACTTCGACGACGTCGTCGTCCGGCTGCAGCGGCGTCGGCATCTTCCCTCGGGGACCGAGCACGGTACCGAGGTAGCGACCGATGTCCTGCATCATGTTTGCTTCGGCGACGAAGAAGTCCGTTTCGTCCGCCAGGTCCTTGGCGGCGTCGGAGTCGTCACCGAGTTCTTCGAGGTCATCTCCGTCGAGGACGTCGTCTGCGACGTCCTCGGCGCGGAGTGCCGTCTCTCCCGTGGCGAACACCACAATCTGGGTGTCCTGGCCGGTTCCGGACGGAAGGACGATACTCTCGTCGACACGATTCGATGGGTCGTTGAGGTCTAGGTCGCGCAGGTTAACGGCGAGGTCGACCGTCTCGCTGAAGTTGCGAGCCGGTGCCTCGTCGAGCGCGCGAGAGACCGCTTGTACGATAGAGTCGTCTGCCATTATTCACCTCCGTAGTACGCAGGAACTGCTCCTACGGGTCAGTGAAACAGGCGTCTGCCTGTCTCACCGGAACGAGGGTCATCGCGGACTTAAAAGCGTCGAAGCGGGAGTCGCCATGTGTGAGTTGTTCGCAGTCGATAACGGGCGTTCGCGCCGGCCCGCGATATCCGTCTGGAGACACTCGGTGCTGTCCCATACTCCGCTAAAAGGGAGAATATGGCGGTCCTGAGCGTTTTTACCCGTTTTTCATTCTCTTCATCGCCGTACGGTTCCGTACGATGACCCGCGACGACCCATCGACGAGCGAACGCACCGCGACCACCGAAGACGCTGCCGACACGGAGGCTGTCGACACGGAGTCGGCGCGCGGCGTCCGGTTCGACCGCCGAAACTGTCTCCGCCTTCTCGCCGTCGGCGCGGTACACGTCGGCTACAACCGTCCGAACTACCTCGCCACCCGTCACGGTATCACCGGGCAGGCGGAGACGCTCGACCAGATTGCGCGGGCGCTTCGCGGGTTGGCGACCGGGAACTCGGCGTAGCGACCGAAAAGGCACAGTTACAGACAAGCATCGTGCCTTTCCGGCTAGCCTCCCCTCTGTTACCAGATGCTCTCGTCGCCGTGGACGCTCGTTTTGGCAGTCGGCCTCGCAGTCGTCCATCTTGAAGCCGACCGACTTCGCGCCACCGCGCTCGTCTCTCGTCGAGTCTGGATCTCGTTCGCCGGCGGCGCGTCGCTCGCGTACGTGTTCGTCCACGTCCTCCCGGAGCTGAGCGCCGAACAGGAGACGCTGCACGAGTCGAATCTCGGACTCCTCCCCTTCCTCGAACACCACGCCTACCTCGTCGCACTCGGTGGCTTCGCCACCTTCTACGGCCTCGAACGCCTCGCGCAGCGACCGCGACCCAAGGCGGACGAAGACGACGACGAGGGCGACTGGGTGTTCTGGGTTCACATCACCTCCTTCGGCCTCTACAACACCATTATCGGCTACCTGCTCGTCCACCGCATCGACGCCGGCCTCTGGAACCTGCTGTTCTTCTTCTTCGCGATGGGCTTTCACTTCTTCGTGACCGACGCGGGCTTTCGACGCCTCCACGAGCGGCCGTACCACCGCCACGGTCGGTGGCTCCTCGCCGGGGCGGTGCTCGGCGGGTGGACGCTCGGCGAACTCGTCTCCCTCTCGGAGGTCGACCTCGCGTTACTTTTCGCCTTCCTCGCCGGCGGCGTCGTCCTCAACGTCATCAAGGAGGAAGTTCCCGAACACCAGCAGAGCAACTTCGCGGCGTTTCTCGTCGGTGCGGCGGGTTACGCGACGCTGTTGCTCTTCCTCTAAGCTCCGCGAAAAGGGCGTGAAGTGGAACTACGCCGTCGCTTCGTCGGCGAGCACGTCGTCGTACTCGCCGTCGTCGACGCGCTGTTTGAACGTGCGGGCGTTCTCGCCCTCGATAGTGACGCCGAGGGTGACGCAGGTGCCGCCGACTTCCTTGGCGGCGTTTTTCACGTCGTAGGCGAGCAGGTCCGAACTCTTCTGTTCGGCGATCTTCTTGACCTGCTCGACCGAGAGGTCGGCGACGAACTCCGACTGCGGAGTTCCGCTGCCGGTCTCGAAGCCCGCCTCGTCTTTGATGAGCGCCGTAGTCGGCGGCACACCGACGGAGATTTCGAACGAGCCGTCGTCCTCGTAGTCGACGGTGACGGGGACTTCCATGCCGTCGAACGCGTCGGTCTGTTCGTTAATCTCCTGTACGACGGCCTGCACGTCCACCGGCGTCGGGCCGAGTTCCGGGCCGAGCGGCGGACCGGGGTTGGCCTGCCCGCCGGGGACGAGCACTTCGATAGTTCCAGCCATGTTCGGAGTATTCCGGCGACGACTTTTAACGATTGTCTTTCGGCCGCAGACGGTGTGAGGTCGTCACACACGAGGGAGTCGGGCTGAGCCGAGATGCGTGACGACTCTCCTCGACTGCAGACCAAGTACACGACGTTGAGTTCCCCGGCGAGTGCGTTTCGTCATGGGTTCCTGATTTCTCTGCCCGCGACACGGCCGGCTCACCGAGTCGTCGTCGAGTCAAAAGGTGCCGACGTGGAGGGCCGAGTGTCAGCACCGAGGTGCGTAACATCTCCCTGTTGTCCGTTCGACTAATAAGTTTTCTGTGTTCGCCGTTGAATATTTTCCGCCGGATATCGTCGGCGAACTCGCCGACGTAGTCGACCCAGACGCGCTGACCGCACGTCTCGTAGCCGAAGGGGCTGGGGGTGGTGAGCAGAGCGTCTAAGAACTGTCGTCGGCCGCGCTCCAAGCCTGTCGGTCACACACGGCGGGCACGAACGCGACGTGTGCGCCTTCGTTTCCGTGTGGCCGCTCTCGCCCGCCACAACGTCTAAGTTCGTCCTCGTCGGATTATCTACAGCTATGGGAGATTTCACACTACTCGAGATTCACCTGCACGACGGATTCAGCTTCAGTCCCACCAACACCGGCCCGATGTTCGCCGGCAAGGAAGGCGACGCCGACGAACAGAGCGAGGCGATCGACACGAAGGGGACAGTCTCGAAACTGCTCGGCAAACGCGGGCGGGCCACGGGCGACGGCGGCACCAGCGACGGAGTCGACCAGATAGAGACGGCCGCCGACGTGGAGAGCCGCGAGCGCAAGGCGCGCGGCGAGACGACGTCGGAAGCTACCGAGGACGCAGACGAAGATGCGAGCGACTCCGGCGGCAACGGCGGAAAGCTACTCCTCGCGCTCGTGTTGGTCGCCGTCATCGCGGCGGCCGCCAAGAGCCTGATGGGTGACGACGCCGGATTCGACGAACTCGAAGAACTCGACGAACTCAGTGGCGAAGCGTAAGCCCGCGCGGGTCGCCGCGTCGGCGACCGCCGCCGGCGCGACACCATCACACGAAGCGTTTTCTGCCGTGCGCACAGAGTACCCGTATGAATCTCTATCGTAGCGTCCGGGCCGTCGCGGGTGCGTCCGGGACGGGCGTCATCGACTGGGATGCGGTCGCAGACGCCGCGAAAGCCGCCACCGAACCCGGCAGTCTCGACCTCTCGTCGGAGGAACGGGCGGGCTACGCCGACGACGTGCGCGACGCCCGAAGCCGCCTCCGAACGGTCGGCGATGTCGAGTTCGACCTGCCGGAGGCCATCGAAGTCCAGAACCGCCACCACTGGATCGACGCGAACATCCGCACGTTCGAGCGCGTGATGCGCCCGCTCGAAGAGCGCGCCGACGGAATCTTCCCCGGCGTCGCTCGCACCATCAACACGGGGACGATGGCGTTCATGCTCTCGTTTCTCGGCAGCAACGTCCTCGGCCAGTACGACCCGCTCCTCCTCGCCGAAGGCGACGACGACCACGGCCTCTACTTCGTCCACCCCAACATCCGGAAGGTCGCCGACCAGTTGAACGTCGACTACCCCCGTTTCCGCCGCTGGATCGCGTTCCACGAAGTGTCGCACGCCGCGGAGTTCGGCGCGGCCCCGTGGCTCTCGGGCCACCTCGAATCGCGGATGGAGCGCGGCGTCGACGCGCTCACCGAAGGCAGCATCGACCGCGAGGCGTTCCGCGAACTCGACAACGCGATGACGGCCGTCGAGGGGTACGCGGAACTGCTGATGGACCGCGCGTTCGACGACGACTACGAGGACCTGCGACGAAAACTCGACGCCCGCCGTCGCGGCGGCGGTCCGCTCGCGCAACTCGCACGACGCCTCCTCGGCCTCGGCCTCAAGCGCCGTCAGTACGAGCGCGGCGCGCGCTTCTTCGAGTCCGTCGCCGAGGTCCGCGGCGTCGCCGCCGCCAGCAAAGTCTGGGAGAAACCGGAGAACCTGCCGACCGACGAGGAACTCGACGACCCCGGTCTGTGGCTGGCGCGGGTCGACCCGTAACGACCGCCCGACCGCCCATCTCTCCCCGAGTCGCTTCCGGGTCACCGACGCCTAAACGCTCTTCACGCTCTTCTCGTTACTGTCACCCATGAGCGACGACGACGGGACGCCGCCGTATCGCCGACCGGACCTCGACACCGACGAACGCGTCTCGGACCTGCTGGACCGGATGACGCTCGAAGAGAAGGCCGGACAGCTCGTCGGGACGTGGGGCGGCCACCTCCGCGCCGAACAGACGTTCGAGGACGTCGCCGACGCGGTCCGCGACCATCACCTCGGCGTCGCCGCGCCGTTCGGCTGGGCCGCCCCGCTGGCGACGGACCCGACCGAAGCCGCCGAGATAGCCAACGACCTCCAGCGCATCGCCCGCGAGGAGACGCGACTCGGCATCCCGCTCCTGTTCAACGTCGACGCCGTCCACGGCCACGCCTACGTCGCCGACACCACCGTCTTTCCGAACGGTCTCGGCGCGGCGGCGACGTGGGACCCAGAACTGGTCGAGGAGAGCGCCCAACTCACTGCGAGGGAGATGCGCCGAACCGGCGCGCACCAGAACTACTCGCCGACCTGCGACGTGGGGCGCGACCCCCGATGGGGGCGAACCTTCGAGACGTTCGGCGAGAGCCCGCTGCTCTGCGCGAAGATGGCCGCGGCGAAGATTCGCGGCTACCGAGGGAGCGACGAACCGGTTCTCGCCACGGCGAAGCACTTCCCGGCGTACAGCGAACCCGAGCGCGGCGAGGACGCCTCGCCCGTCGATGTCTCCGAGTACAAGCTTCGGAACACGTTCGTCCGGCCGTTCGAGGACGCACTCGCGGCGGGCGTCGACTCCGTGATGCCGAGTTACAACTCCGTCGACGGCGAGCCCTCCCACAGCTCTCGAACCGTCCTCACCGACCTGCTCCGCGAGGAGCTGGGGTTCGACGGCCACGTCGTCTCCGACTGGAACGGCGTCCGACAGCTCGCGGACGACCACCGGACGGCGAGAGACCAGCGCGACGCCGTCCGGCAGGCGCACGCCGCCGGCCTCGACGTCGCCTCCGTCGGCAGCGTCGAACACGCCGAGAACCTCGTCGACTTAGCCGAACGCGGCGAACTCGACGAGGAGACGCTGGACGCGAGCGTCCGCCGAGTGCTCGAACGCAAGTTCGAACTCGGACTGTTCGAAGACCCGTACGTCGACGCCGACGAGGCGAGCGAGAGGGTCGGTACCGACGACCACCGCGAGGTGGCGCGCGAGGCCGCCCGCGCCAGCATGACCCTGCTCGAAAACGACGGCATCCTCCCGCTGTCGGGCGACGAGGACGTGTTCGTCGGTGGGCCGAACGCCGACGACATCGTCCACCAACTCGGTGGGTGGAGCGTCCTCGACGCCGACGTCGCCGCGGGCGAGACGATTCTGGAGGCGCTTCGGAGTCACGCGGAGCGGAGTGAGAGCGACGCGAGCATCACCTACGAACAGGGCGCGACACTCAACGAGACGCTCGATTTGGACACCGCCGCCGAGAAGGCCGCAGAGGCGGACGTGGCCGTACTGGCGCTCGGCGAGGGCTGGTACCTCCACGAGTTCGGCCCCGCCGAACAGGCGGGCGTCCCGACGGGCGAGTGGCCCACCCGCTCGGAGCTCGGACTGTCGGAGGCCCAGCGCGAACTCGCCCGCCGGGTTCACGAGACCGGTACGCCGGTCGTCGGCGTGCTCGTCGCCGGCCGCCCGCTTGCCGTCGATTGGCTACACCGAAACGCGTCGGGCCTCCTGATGGCCTACTACCCCGGTACCGAGGGCGGCCGCGCCGTCGCCGAGACGCTGTTCGGCGAGAGCGACCCGCGGGGACGGCTCCCCATCTCGGTGCCGCGGTCGGCGGGCGACCTGCCGCAGCACCACGACCACCTCGCGCACCCGCGGCCCATCGGCGACGACGAGCACCCGCCGTCGTACGCGCCGCTGTACGAGTTCGGTCACGGCCTGAGCTACACGACGTTCGAGTACGACGGCGTCGCCGTCGAACGCGACGAACTCGGGGAGGGAGACGAACTCGACGTCACGGTGACCGTCTCGAACACCGGCGACCGGCCGGGCACCGAGACTGTCCACGTCTACGGCAACCAGGCTGTGAGCTCGCGCGTCCGCCCGGAACGTTGGTTGGTCGGTTTCGGGCAGGTGTCGGTCGACCCCGGCGAGTCGGAGACGCTCGCGGTGTCGATTCCGGCGACCGAGTTCGGCTTCTACAAACCCGGCGAGGGCCACGTCGTCGAATCGGGCGACTATCGAATCTCCGTCGGCGACGACGAGGCGTCGTTCGAGATCGTCGACTGAGACGGGGTGGCGACGGAGTGCGACGGAACACCGGCGCATCGCCGACGGGACGTTCGGGCAACAGCCTCGTTACGGCCTCGGGTCCTGTCGGAACGACCGGACGAGAAACACCAGCAACAGCAGGCCGACGAGGAGGCCGCCGAGAACCGAGAGCGCGAGTTCCAGCGGCGTCGGGTCGACCTGAAGGGCGATGAGACCGCCGGACGCGCCGACGAGGAGGACGAAGAACAGTTTCAGCCGCAGCGAAGCGGCGTCGCGCTCCTCGTCGGAGAGACTCGGACCGACCATCAGTCGCGTCCGCCCCCGCAGTCGTCGGTCGAAGGTGTCACGTCGAAGACGCTCATACGGGAGCCACGACGCGGAGCCATGTTAACGCTGTTTACCGCTACGCGGCGCGGCGGCGCGACTCTCCCCGGTCGCAACCGCGGCTCGTCGCTCACTGGAATCCGCGGCCGACCTCGTCCTCTTCGACCAGGTCGTCGAGTTCGGCGTCGAGCAGGCGTTCGGCCTCCTCGAACTCGTCGGCAAAGCCGTCCAGCGCATCGGGACGCTCCCCGGGGTCGAACTCCATCGGACCGAACGCGGGGCTGTCGAGCGCCTCCATCAGGTCGGTGAAGAGGTCGTCCGGTGTCGTCGGTGCGTCGCCGTGGACCCGCACAGTCTCCTGGACGCGCTTGGCCATCGTCTTCGCGTGCTCGTCGTCCGCCGGCGGGTTCTGGACGGCGAACCGCCCCGTGCTCTCGCGGGTCGGCAACAGCGGCTCGATGCCGTCGTCGACCTTCCGGGCGACACGCGTGCCGACGCCGCGGATCTCGTAGGGGTTCTTCGCGTACGTCTTCAGGAAGAAGACACCCCGGCTCGGGTGCCCGAGCACGAGGTCCTCGCCGACGCCCTCGCGGCGACGGCCGGCGACCGCTCGCCAGCTCTCGGCGTCGCTGTCGTCCCCGGTCACCTCGTCGAGGATGTCCTGCCACGCTCTGACGCGCATGGGTCGCGTTGGCGTGCCGGTCGAATGAGTTTGTCGGTCGGACAGTCCCCGAGAGCTATCCGTTCGGAAACGTCAGTTCCCGCGTCAGGAGGAACGCGCCGAACACGAGCAGCGCGTAGGTGACGAGAGTCGTGTCTCCGCCGACGAACCTGACGGCACCCCACGCCACCGCTCCGAGGTAGAGCGCGATGCGGAACCGACTGGTCCGCATCGCGTCCGCGACGACGCCGTAGCCGACGACGGCGACGACGTAGAGACTCACGGCGATTTCGGGAAGGGCGCTCGCGCCTTCGACCTGAAACTGCAGTAGCGTCGTCACGACGACGAAGCCGAGCATGGCGAGGAGGAGCAGTCGCCACTTCCGGCCGAACTGCGGGGCGGTCTCGGCGTCGTTGACCGTCCGAGCGTCCGCGTCCGTCTCCGCTTCGTCCGTCTCCGCGCTCCTGTCGGTGGTCTCCCGTTCACTCATCGGTGTCGTCGGTCCCGTACCCGCCCTTCCCTTCGCTCGCGTCACTCATACGGGCCTCTCGGTCCGGCGACGCCTTCGGTACTCCGATTCGTTCCGACGACCGACAGTGTTTTTCAGACACGGGGCGCAGGCCCTCGTAGTGAACGTACGCGGTCAAATCCTCGCCGTCGACGGTCCCCGAACGGTCGAGACGAAGTACGGCGAGCGCAACGTCGCCGATCTCTCGGTCCGGCCGACGGGTGAGGACGCCGAAGCGCTGCTCGACGGCGACGAGTCGGTGACGGTGACGCTCTGGGGCAAGTGGACCCACACCGCCGAGCACGCCGAGGCGGGGATGGAGCTGCTCCTGACCGAGGCGGAGCCGAACGAATTTCAGGGCGAGGTGAGCTACACGACCGGTTCGGACTCCTACGTCGTGCTCGAACCCGGCTTCCTCGTCAACGTGACCGACATCCGTTCGTGGGTGCAGTGCCCGCGGATGTACTACCTGAACAAGCTCTCGGGTGTTCCCCTCAACTACCCCGTCGTCAAGGGGACCATCGTCCACGAGGTGTTCGGCGACCTCCTTCGGGGGTGTGACCTCGACGACGCCATCGCCGACCGCGTCGCGGAGGCGGGCCTCCAACTCGGCTTGCTCGGCCGCGAGCGCACCGAAGTGGAAGACGAGGTGCGGCGCAACGCCGCCGCCATCGAGGGGTGGCTGGCGCAGGGAACGCTCACCGACGAAGACGAGTGGCGCTCGGAGTACACGCTCATCAGTCCCACCTTCGGCGTGAAGGGTCGCGCCGACGCGCTCCGCCGCGGGTCGCCCGTCGAACTCAAGACGGGGAAGAACCTCAAGCGCGACCCCCGATTCCAAGACAAGATTCAGGCGGCCTGCTACGCGCTGCTGCTCGAAGAGCGCGGCGTCCCCGTCGACACGGGAACGTTGCTCTACACGAAGAACACGGCGCTGGACCGCTCTGAGGAGACCGGCGACCTCTCGCCCGCCAAGGACTTCTCCATCGGGAAAGGCCTGCTCGACTTCGTCGTCCGCACCCGCAACGAGATCGCCGCGATGGAGTACCACGGCGACGTCCCGACGGGGTTCGAGGCGGACGCGAAGTGCCAGTACTGCTTCGAACAGGACACCTGCATGGTCGTCTCCGGCCGCCTCGACCAGCGCTCGAAAGCCGGCCAGATAGGCAAGCCGCTCCCGGACGACGAACTCAATTACTTCCGCCGATTGTACGACGCCATCGAGGAGGAGCGCCGCGAGACGCACGAGGAGTACCGCAAGCTCTGGGAGCAAACCGCGGAAGAACGCGCGGACGACGACAGAGCGGTCATCGGCCTCGAACCGCTGAGTCGCCGTGAGTTACCGAGCGGGCGCTGGGAACTCCGCGCGAGAAAGACCGACGACGCCGTCTCGAAGCTCCGCGAGGGCGACGTGGCGCTCGCCTCCGACGGTGATCCGGTGGCGGGCCACGCCGAACTCTGCCGAATCCAGACGCTCGGCGAGGAGGTCGTCGTCACCACCGACGAACCCGTCGACCTGTGCCGTCTCGACGTCTACCCCTCGGACCTCTCGGTCGACCGAATGCTGACGGCACTGCACGACGCGCTGCTGAAGGGCGACGAAAAGCGAAAAGACGTGCTGTTCGGCCGACGAGTACCCCAGTTCCGCGACGGCAAGACCGAGTACATCGGCAACAACGAGGCGCAGAACGCAGCGGTCAATTTAGCGGTCAACGCCGAGGACTGCGCGCTCGTCCACGGCCCGCCCGGCACGGGGAAGACGTACACCATCGCCCGGACGATTCGTGCGCTAGTCGAACGGGGCGACCGAGTGCTGCTCACCGCCTTTACGAACCGCGCCGTCGACAACGCGCTCGAAGCGTTGCGCGACCAGGGGTTCGAGGATATCATCAGAGTCGGCACCGAAAACGGCGTCCGCGGCGATATGCAGGACCTTCGTCTCGTCCGCGGCGGCGACCCGAACGAGCGCGCGGCGGAGCTCACGCAGGCCTCCGTCGTCGCCGCCACCACGGCCTCCTGCGGCTCTCGCATCCTCCGCGAGCAGGCGTTCGACGTGGCGCTCGTCGACGAGGCGTCGCAGCTCACCGAACCCGGGACGCTCGCGGCGCTCAACCTCGCCGAGCGGTTCGTCCTCGTCGGCGACCACGAGCAACTGCCGCCGGTCGTCCGCGCGGAGAACGACCTCCAGCAGTCGCTGTTCGAGCGTCTCATCGACACCTACCCGGAGGCGTCGGTGATGCTCGACCGGCAGTATCGGATGGCGCAGCGGATTCAGGCGTTCTCCTCGGCCGAGTTCTATGCTGGTCGGTTGCGCCCGGCGACGGGCGAAGTCGCCGCGCAACGACTCTCGGACCTCCCGGGCGTCGACGAGTCCGCGCTCCCGGAGCAACTCCGCGGCGGCGTCTCCTTCGTCGACCCAAGCGGTCGGCGCGAGGGCAACGCCAACCCCGTCGAAGCCGACCGGGTCGCAGAAGTCGTCGAGTCGTTCGTCGCGGCGGGCGTCGACCCCGACGACATCGGCGTCATCGCCCCGTTCCGCGCGCAGGTCGCCGAGCTCACGAAGCGCCTCGACGTGACCGTCGACACCGTCGACCGCTTTCAGGGGTCCAGCGAGGAGGTCATCGTCGTCTCCTTCGTCGCCACCGGCGAGTTGGACGGCCCGTTGTTCGAGGACTACCGCCGGGTGAACGTCGCGCTCACGCGGGCGAAGAAGTCGCTCGTCCTCGTCGGCGACGCCGAGGCGTTGGAGTCCGACGCGTTCTACGCGCGGATGCTCGACTGGGCGCGGTGAGGCGCCGAGCGACACGCACATACTCGCTCGTGAGAATCTCTACCCGTTCGGATACTCTATCGGTCGTGATATCTCACGAACACTTTTTCCGCCGTGCATCCTACTATCAGAGTATGTCGAACGGTTCTGACAACCCGGCGATGACAGACACCGGTGTAACCCAAGAGACCTCAGACCAGGAGACGGGACTGAGCCTCGACATGGTCACCGTCGCCGCCGGGGCCGGGTTCGGCGGGATGGTGGCGATGACGCCGATACTCGTCGTCGGCATCCTCTTGGGGGTGCTCGAACCGTCGGCGTTCGCGGGGCTGGCCGAGATCGTGATGCTCGGCGATAGCTTCCCCATCGGGTCGTTCATCTTCGTCGCCGGTGGGATGACGACGTTGCCGCTGCTGTTCGTCTCGCTGGCGGTGTTCCTCCCCGGAAAGACGCTCGCGCGCCGCGGCGTCTCCTACGCGACCATCGTCTGGACCGGGTTCGCCATCGCGTTCTACTCCCAGCAGACGGGCGCGACGCTGGCGGGTTATCTCGTGCTCACGCTCGTCGCCCACTGGGTGTACGGCTACGTCCTCGGCCTGCTGTACGACCGCTACGCGGCGGTTCCGCAGTACGAAGTCTGAACGGGTCCCCCCGCGATGCGCCGGGAGCGCTCTTTTCTGCGCCTCAGTCGTCGGTTCCGGTGACGTCCGAGCGGAGCCGTTCGATTTCGTCGTCCTCGCCGAGTTCGTCGAGGACGCGCGCGTGGAACTCCCTGAGTACCGCCGACTCGTCCTCGGCGAGCACTACGTCGCTGGCCATCAGCGTGGCGAGGCCGAACGCCCGCGGCGACGGCGAGTACAGTTCGCGGTGGGTCACGCTCACGTCGCCCGTCTGTACCCCCCGAAGCACCTCGGCTATCCCGGCGACGTTGAGTTTGTCCTCGACTATCTCTCGATAGGTCTCCTCTATCACGGCGAACGAGTCGAGATCCCGCGCGAACGACAGCAGCATCTCCGAGGACACCTGCTGCTGGGCGGCGGTCTTCTCGTACCCCTTGTAGCGCTTCAGAATCATCAACGAGCGCGTCGCGTTGATTCGGAAGTAGCGCTTCAGGAGGTCCGTTCCGGTGAGCGCCCGCCGAAGCTCCTCGCGGACGGTTTCGGGGTCCAACGACCGAATCGCGTCCGCCACGTCTACTTTCCGGTTCAGCGGCATCGAGATGCTGAAACCGTTGTCGGCGACGGCGACTTTGACGTTCGCGTTCGAGCGTCGGGCGCAGCGGGCGGCGACGAGCCGCGAGAGGCCGTCGTTGAACTTCCGGCCGTAGTTCGAGTGGACGTAGAAGTTGCGACGGTACTCCTCGCGGTCGAGCACCTCCTCGACGGCGAGCCGGGAGTCGGTGCTCACCGCCTCGGGGCCGCCGTAGCGCACCTGCTCGTCGAACGTCCGCGCGACGGCGCGGACGCTGTTTTCGTCCATCGGGAACTCGCGGAGCCACGTGCGCACGCCGGGTCGACCGCCGCTGGCAAGACGTGAGAGCAGTTCGTCCTGGAACGTCAGAATCTCGCGACCGAGGTCGTACGACAGCGGGAGGCGCTCGGAGAACCACGAGGGGACCGTCGGCCGCGCCGACGTGGGGTCGACGTACACTTTCGACCCGCGGCGGTAGCTGAACTCGAAGTTCGACCCGCCGAGAACGAACACGTCGCCCTTCTCCAGCGTGTCGAGGTAGCTCTCGTCGAGGTTGCCGACCCACTCCTTCGACCCGCGGACGTACACGTCGCAGGTGAACGAGTCCGGAATGGTGCCGATGTTCGTCATGTAGATGACGCGCGCCAACCGCCCGCGCTTGCCGATGAGCGGTTCGCCCACGTCGAACTCCTCGTAGTGGTGCTCACCGTCGGGCGCGTCGTTGGTGTCGCGCCAGATTTTCGCGTAGACGTTCTTCTCTTCCAGTCCCGCGTAGTCGGCGGTGAGGTACGCCATCAGTCGCTCCCACTCGACGTCCGAAAAGTTGCGGTACGGGTACGCCCGTCGGAGCGTCGCCTTCACGTCCGCCTCGCGCTTCACGCCGTTTATCGCCATGCCGTACACGTGCTGGCTCGCCACGTCGTAGGCGTTCTCGGGGACGAACACCCGGTCGACGAACCCCTCCTCGGCTTTCTTGAGCATCACCGCGCACTCGACGAGTTCGTCGCGGTCCAGCGCGATAACGCGGCCCTGCACCGTCTGGCCGAGGCGGTGGCCCGCCCGGCCGATTCGCTGCAGCAGCGAGGCGACGGATTTCGGCGACCCCACCTGCACGACGAGGTCGATGTGCGGCATGTCGATGCCGAGTTCGAGGCTCGTCGACGTGGTGACGACGTCCAACTCGCCCGCTTTCAACTGCCGTTCGATCTCGTGTCGGCGGTCCTTCGAGAGCGACCCGTGGTGGCATCCGGAGTTCGACTCGTCGAACGAGTCGGGGAATCGCTCCCGAAGATTCTGCAACACCCGCTCTGCGCCCGACCGGGTGTTCGTGAACACGAGCGTGTTCGTGTGCGAGTCGACGAGCTCGTGCAGGCGGTCGTAGAACCGAGCCTGCACGACCTCTCTGGGCGTGTCGATGAGGTCGTCGGTCGGACACTCGAGTCGGATGTCGAAGTCGCGGACGAACCGCGTGTCGACGATCTCGTACTCGCGGGTCTCGCCGTTCTCCTCGCCGACGAGGAACTCCGCCATCGTCGACAGCGGTTCGACGGTGGCCGAACAGCCGATGCGCGTCGGCGACGACTCGGCGAGGGTTTCGAGGCGTTCGAGCGACACCGACAGATGCGTTCCGCGCTTGTTCTCGGCGAGGCTGTGAATCTCGTCGACGACGACGTACTCGACGGTCTCCAACTTCTTTTTGAACTTCGGCGAGTTCAGCAGGATGGCGAGCGTCTCCGGCGTCGTGTTGAGGATGTGCGGCGTCTCCTTCAGCATCTTCTGCCGCTCGGCGGAGTCGGTATCGCCGTGGCGGATGGCGTGGCGAATCTCGGTGTCGACGCCCCGGTCGGCCATCCGCTCGGAGATTCCTTCCAGTGGCACCTCCAGATTCCGGTGGATGTCGTTGGCCAGCGACTTCAGCGGCGAGACGTAGAGGCAGTACACCGAGTTCTCCAATCCTCCTGCCCGCTCCCTGTCCCGCCGGAACAGTTCGTTGATGATGGCGGTGAAGGAGGCCAGGGTCTTTCCCGACCCCGTCGGCGCGCAGATGAGCGCGTTCTTTCGCTCGTGGATGAGCGGTACTGCCTCGCGCTGCGGCGGGGTGAAGAAGCCGCCGTTGCCGGGGACGTACTCGCCGAACTCGTCGACCCACCACTCGCGGACCGACGGCTCCAACAGGTCGAGCACCGACTCGTCTTCGATGGTCGCCGTCTCGGGGTCGAAATCGATATCCGACGCCGCCAACAGCTCCCGGCCACTCATTGGTTCTCCTGAGAACCGAGCGGGTAAGTCGGTTGTGCCGTGCGGTCAGCTTATCGACGACGGCGGACTACAGTCTCGCTCCCTGTACTATCATGGTCGATAGTTATAGTCGTAGTTGCAGCTAGATTTCGCGCACCATGAACCGAGAAAACAGAGGGGGAGAGACCGACGACGAACTCGACGAGGGCCGCCGCCGAACGCTGAAAGCGCTCGGCGCGGCCGGAGCGGCCGCCGGCGTCGGCGGGACCGCGGGGTGGAGCGACGTGGCGAGCTCACTCGGCCGCGGCGGCGGGTCCGCAGTTCCCCGACAGCAGACCGACGGCGCGGTACTGGAGGACCGCTACCTCCGAATCGCCCTGCTTGCCGCCCGCGAGGCGGCGGCGATTCACGACGAGCAGTTCGGGCAGATAAAGACGGCCGAGACGAAGGCCCCCAGGCAACTCGTGACGGAGGTCGACACGGAGGCTGAGCAGGCCATCCGGGACACGATCCGGGACGAACTCGGAGACGAGTTCGAGGACGACAACCACGCACTGTTCGGCGAGGAGCAGGGCGGGACGCGCTCGGGCGACTTCGTCTGGATAATCGACCCGCTCGACGGCACCACCAACTACGTGCGCGGCATCCCGCACTTCTGCGTCTCCATCGCCGTCGTCAGGGAGGGCGAACTCCACGCGGGGGTCGTCTACTACTCGCCGCGCGACGAGGTGTACGCCGCCGTCGCCGACGAGGGCGCTATCAAGTTCGAGGACACCGGCGGCGACCCGAGCGAAGTCGAGTCGGTGGTCCCGCTGTCGGTGACGAACGTCTCCACCATCGAGGAGTCGCTCAACTCCGTCGGCTTCTACAGTCCGGCGAGCGCGATTAATCCGCGGTACCTGCTCCTGTTCAGGGAGTTCGTCGCGGAGTCGCTCGGCATCCGGCAGCTGGGCGCGGCGGCCGTCGACATGGTCCTCCTGGCGGAGGGGGCGTTCGACACGTTCTCCGTCTGGGGTCTCAAACCGGTCGACGTCGCCGCCGGGACGCTCATCGTCCGGGAGGCGGGTGGCCGCGTCACCGACTTCCGCGGCGACGACGACGTAGAGCGCATCCTACGGGGTACCGTACTCGCCACGAACGGAGACCTCCACGGGACCGTTCTCGGCCGGTATCGTAACCCGCGGGCGACTCTCGACGATCTGATGCCCGAGAACTGAACGGTCACCGGGAGGCGGCCGACGCCTCTCTCGTTAGACTCGTCGTTCGGGCCGTCGCGCGTCGGCGCCCGAGAGGCCGCGCGAGCGCCCGAACCACTTTCCGGGTGTAGCGCAACCCTCCCGGTATGCACGTCACCTTCCTCGGCACCGGCAGCGCGATGCCGCTGCCCGAGCGCGTCCAGACCGGACTACTCCTCGAACCGAGCGCCGACGGAGACGACGGCGACGGTGAGAGCGCCCAAAGCGGCGACAGACGCCCCCTGCTCGTCGACTGCGGTTCGGGCGTCCTCCACCGCCTCAGTCGGACCGACGTGAGCTACGAGGGCGTCGCCACCGTCCTCCTCACCCACCACCACCTCGACCACGTCTCGGACCTCTTGGCGCTCCTGAAAGCCCGCTGGCTCGCGGGCGAGGAGCACCTCGAAGTCGTCGGGCCGTCGGGGACCAAATCGCTCGTCGACGACCTGCTGACTGCCTTCGACTACCTGGAGGGTCGAGTCGACCTCGCCGTCCGCGAGGTCGCCCCCGGCGAACCGTTCGAGGTCGCCGGCTACTCCGTCGAGGCGCACGAGACGCGCCACTCGATTCCGTGTCTCGCCTATCGCTTCGACGACGCGTTCACCTTCTCGGGCGACTCGGAGGCGTTCGAGGGACTCGCCAGCTTCGCCGACGGCTCCGCCGTCCTCGCCCACGACTGTTCGTTCCCCGACGAGATCGACGTGTCGAACCACCCGACGCCGACGCAGTTGGGCGAGGCGCTGGCCGGGTGCGACATCGACCGGCTCTACCTCACCCACCTCTATCCGCACACCGAGGGCAAGCACCGCGAGATGCTCGACAGCGTCGAGGCGCAGTTCGACGGCGACGTCCGAATCGCCCGCGACGGCCTGCGATTCGAAATCCCTGAATAGCAACCGACGAAACCGCGGGTAGTGAGTCGAAACGACGCCGCGCTGTTCGTCGGCATCGCCGCCGTCTGGGGGACCGCGTTCGTCGCAACCAAGGCGGCGCTCGACTCGTTTCCCCCGGTGACGCTCGCGTCGCTTCGGTTCTCGCTGGCGGCGCTTGCCCTCTTCGTCGTCGTCTTCGCCGCCCGAAAGCGGTGGCTGCCGAACGGTCGCGGCGACTGGCTCCCGATTCTCACCGGCGGCGCGTTCAACATCGGCCTCCACCACGCGCTGCTTTTCGCCGGACAGCAGTACGTCTCCGCCGCCCTCGCCGCGACGCTTCTCGGACTGGTTCCGGTCGCGACGCCGGTGTTCGCGCGTCTCGCGCGGCACGACGACAGCCTCTCGGCGACGGGTGCTATCGGCGTTCTCGTCGGCTTTCTGAGCGTCGTGCTCATGGCGCAGCTGGACCCCGACGACCTGTCGGCGAGCGTCGGCGCGGGACTGGTGCTCGCCTCCGCCATCGCGTGGGTGCTCGGGGCCGTCCTCACCCGCGAGGACGACGCGACGCTCTCGCCCGTCTCGCTGCAGGCGTGGACGCTCCTCGTCGGTGCCGCGCTCCTCTCGCTCGCGACGCTCGTGCTCCCGGGCGAGTCGCTCGCTCCGCTCGCCGTCACGTCGGCGACGCCGGAGGCGCTCGGGTGGCTAGTGTACCTCGCGCTAATTCCCGGCGCGGCGGGCTTCTTCGCCTACTTCCGTCTGCTCGACCGTATCGGCCCGATTCAGGCCGGGTTACTGGAGTACGCCATCCCGCCGTTCGCGGCGCTGTTCGGCTTCGTCGTCCTCCGAGAGACGCTCGACGCGACCACGATTGCGGGTTTCTTCGGCGTCTTCGTCGCCTTCCTCCTCGTGAAATCCGACAGCATCGCGGCGTTGCTCGATCGCCGTCGTGACCGAGCGGAGTCGGTCGACTCGCAGTCGGACTGACGGCTCGGGACGACGGTCTCTCGCCCTGAAACGCCGTAACCGACTTACGCGCCGGCGGCCAATGCTCGATTGCTATGTGCCACCACTTGACGCCCATGGACGAACTGAGCGAACGCGAGCGCCGCGAGTTGCTCGAAGAACACGACGAAGCGGAACTGCGCGAAGAACACACCGCCGACGAGTTGGCTGAACTCGGCCTCGAAGCCTGAGCCCGAGTGTCTGCGCTCGCTCGCCCACCCTGCTTTTTCGGTCACCGCACTCGGAGGATACGCAGCGCCACCGCGTCGTTCTCCGAAGCCGTCACTCCGCCGATACGCGCTCTCCGAAACCGTCACCGACCGTCGATACGCGTCCCCGGCGATTCGCCCGCTAAGAACGGGCCGACGCCATCGGGACCGAACACGTACGCCGGAGCGTCCATCGCCAACAGCGCCCGGACCTTCGCGGCCATCCCGCCCGTGACGTCCGTCGACTCGCTCCCGCCGAGCGCCGCCGCCACGTCCTCGAACGACCGAATCTCGTCGACGACGACCTCGTTCTCGTCGTAGACGCCCGGCACCGTCGAACAGAGGCCGACCCGGTCGGCCCCGAGGCCGTCGGCGAGTCGAACGACGAGCTCGTCGCCGGAGACGACGGTGACGCCGCGGCCCGCGTGGGCGACCACGTCGCCGTGGAGCACCGGGACGAACCCCTCGCCGAGCAGCGTCTCCGTCGAGTCGAGCGGCAGCGAGAGTTCGGCGTCCTCTCCAGCTGCGTCGTCGCTCCCGTGACGCGCCGCCACCGACAGCGGATGGACGGGGAGCGCCGGGACGCCCCGGGACTGCAACCGCGAGACGACGGCCTCGTTCAGCCGCTTCATCGCCGCGTGGATGGCGAGCGCGCCCGCCGCGTCCGAGGTTCCGTCGGTGGTGCTGACACCGTGATTCGCGGCGTGGTGGTGGCCGAAACTTCCGCCACCGTGGACGACGACGAGCGCTTCGAGACCCGAGTCGGCGACGGCGTCGACGGCGGCGTCGAGCGCCTCGTCGTCGACGGTCTCGGGCCTGTCCTTGTCGGTGACGACGCTCCCGCCGAGTTTGAGGACGACCGCCATTCAGGCGTCCTCTCGCTCTCCGCGGAAGTCGACCGCTCGCTCGGCTTCGACGCGGACGCCTTCGGTCGCCAACTCAGCGCGGAACACGTCCTCACACCCCGGAGTGAATCGGAGGCCCGTCTCCGTCTCGGGCGTCGGGTCGAGCGCGACGATACAGCCGCCGCCGCCCGCCCCGGTCAGTTTCGCGCCGTCCGCGCCCGCCATCCGCGCGCCCCACACCATGTTGTCGAGCGAGCGCGAGGAGACGCCGAGCGCCTCCAGCAGGCCGTGGTTGAAGTCCATCAGGTTACCGAGTTCCGCCAGCAACTCGTCGTCCGGGGCGTCCGCGGGGTCGGCGTCGGCCAGCAGTCGCTCGCCTTCGCGGACGATGTCGCCGATGGTCTCGACGGTGTCGGCGGCGAACTCGTAACGTTCCTTCAGTTCGCGGACGCCGGCGACGAGCGCGCCGGTGTCGCCCGCACCGCCGTCGAAGCCGACGACGAACGGGAGGTTCGGCGCGTCGAGCGTCCGGCAGTCGTCGCCCTCGACGCGGACGGCCCCGCCCATCGCCGAGCAGAAGGTGTCCGCCCGCGACGCCTGGCCGTCCTGGACCTCGTACTCGGCCCGATAGGCCCGGTCGGCTATCTCTTCGGCGTCGAGGTCGACGCCGAGCGCGCGCGTCGCCGCGTCGATGCCCGCGACGACGACGGCCGCCGAAGAGCCGAGGCCCGCGCCGAGGGGGATGTCGCTCTCGACGGTGATGTCGAAGCCGACTTCTCGGCTATCGGCGGCGTCGAGCGCCTGTTCGACCGCCGCGTCGATGTAGCCCATCGCCGCCTCGACCAGCGGCGTCGGGACGTTCACGTCCGGGTGGCCGTCGGTCGCACCGGAGTACTCCACGGTGAACCCGTCGAGGCTCAAATCCCGCGCCTCGACGCGGATGCGGTCGTCTTCGCGCGGTTCGACGCTGACTGTCGCCCGGCGTTCGATGGCGCAGGGGACGGCGGGTTCGCCGTAGACGACGGCGTGCTCCCCGAAGAGGTACACCTTGCCCGGGGCGCTCGAAACGGTCATGCGCGAACAGAGAGACAGCGACCGCTTAAGGGTATGCGAATCGGGTCAGGCGTCTGCTGAAGCTCACTCGTAGAGCGGCGTCGGCGCGTGGACGTGCGCGCGAAGCCTTTGTCCGACGAAGCGCCCGACGGGGTGGCCGACACCGAGGTCCCGGAGCGTTGTCCCCAGTGCGCCGTCGCCGACGCGAACTCGTGCACCTCCGACACCGACACGAACCTCGCCGAGGAGGTCGATCGGCGCTTCCGAGAGGACGCCGTTTCGGACGCTGTAACTCGTCGCCCGGACGTCGAGCGGGAGCGCCCGCCCGCCCCGCACCGTCAGCCTGGTCGCCGCGGCACCCTCCGAATCCGCCGTTACTCGCCACCCGTCGTCGGTCTCGGCGACCGAGATATCGGCCACCGTCTTCGGGTAGCCCCAAATCTCTCTCCCGAGCGCTTTCGACGCCTCGGTCGTCACCGGCAACGCGAGAACGAATCCGCCGACTTCGGCTCCGGCCCCGAGATACGGCACTCCTCGCCCGCCGACCGTCCGCCGCGCGACCGGCACGACGACGGCGAACTCCTCGTAGGGGTCGAACCCCTCCACCGAGCGGTAACGAACGCCCGCGAGGGTGACGAGACCCGACCGCGGCGCGACGCGAATCGGGGTCAGTCCCTCGGGAACCGCGGCGCGAAGTCGCTCCCACCGCGCGGTGAACGTCGCGCCCGCGACGTCCGCTTCGCACCGAAGCGGCAGCGAGACGGTCTGTCCGGTCGAGAGCGTCGCCATCTCCTCGTCTCCACGCATACGTTCACGGAGGGACGCCGCGCGCTTGAGCGTTCGCCGTCTCGCGGGCCGCACGAACGTCTTCCCCGGCACGGAACTCACGTGGCCCATGCGACTCACGCCCGACCACGTCCCGTTCGCAGGCGACGACGAGCGCCGAGAACTACTGCCGTTCGCTATCGCCGACCGGACGCCGAAGTCTCGACGGGTCGGTCGGCGTCGTCGACTAACGCTCCGAGTCGGCGAGTCGACGCGAGAGTTCCTCGGCGAGACGCGGGAAGAGCGCCACAGAAAGCACACCGACGACGAAGGCGAAGAGGACAGATTCGAGCGGGAGTGCGAGCTCGCCGGATATCGCCGCGCCGCCGTACCCCGCCAGCCCGAGCGTGGCGTTGAAGTAGAGGAGTCGGAAAACGAGCAGCGACGGCGCGAGCGTCACCCAGCCGGGAACGTCGGAGCCGAGCGGCGTCACCCACCCGCCGCGGATGACCGCCGCCACGACGACCATCGTCAACCACGCGACGAGCGTGGCGGTTCTCGCGCCGAACACGCGAATGTCGCCCAACATGTACACGGCGAGTATCACGGGCAGCGCCGACACCGAGACGTCCGCGAACGCGTAGGCGAGGTCGTCGAGAAACAAGCCGACGCCGTCCTTCTCGACTTTCGAACCGACGCCGTGGCCGGACCAGCCCCAGCGCTTCCGGCTCTCGGCGGTGTCGGTCGTTCGCCCAGGCGGCGGGTCGCTCATATGTTCGGTAGCTGTCGCTATCGGCTTCAACCCGTCGGAAAATGAAGTGAAGTCGCGTCGGCGAAATCGGGGGTCTAGATGCCTTCCTCGAAGTCTTCGAGGGCGTAGACGGTGTCGGTGCCGCGGCGGTCGAGCGTCTCGTTGGCGAGCAGCCAGTAGACGACCGACAGCGCGCGGCGACCTTTGTTGTTCGTCGGGATGACGAGGTCGACGTTCGACAGCTGGTTGTTCGAGTCGCACATCGCGATGACCGGGATGCCGACCGTGATGGCCTCCTTGACGGCCTGCGCGTCACCGATGGGGTCGGTGACGACGACGACGTCCGGCTCGATGTAGCCGCGGTAGTCGGGGTTCGTCAGCGTGCCGGGGATGAAGCGGCCCGTGCGGGCGCGCGCGCCGATGGCGTCGGCGAACTTCTCGGCCGGGAACCGACCGTACTGGCGCGAGGAGGTGACGAGCACCTGCTCGGGGTCGTAGTTCGCCAGGAAGTCCGCGGCCGTGCGGATGCGCTTGTCGGTCTGGCTGACGTCGAGGACGTAGAGACCGTCGTCACGGACGCGGTGGATGAACCGCTCCATGTCTTTGGTCTTCTGCTGGGTCCCGATGTGGACGCCCGCCTGGAGGTAATCCTCCACGGGGATGAGGAGGTCCGCCTCGTCGTCGGGCATGACGTCCTCGTCGAACATCGGGCTGTCGTCGGCTTCTTCGGCCTCGGGGGCCTCGTCGGCTCCCTCGGCGGGCAGGTCGTCGTCCGCCTCGATGTCGGGGTCGACCTCGGGATTGGCACCGGCTTCGCCGGTGGCCTCCTCCTCGATCTCCTCCTCGGCGGTCTCGAGTGCTTCGTTGTCGTTTTCGGTCATACTGCGTCGTCCGCGATGCGGATGAGTTCGTTGAGTTTGGCAGTTCGCTCGCCGCCGACCGCGCCCGTCTTGATGAACGGCGCGGCGGTCGCCACGGCGAGGTGTGCGATGGTCGTGTCCTCCGTCTCACCGGAGCGGTGCGAGATGACGGAGTCGTAGCCGTGCTGGGTCGCCAGTTCGATGGCGTCGAAGGCGTCCGACAGCGTGCCGATCTGGTTCGGCTTGATGAGGATGCTGTTGGCCGCGCCCTCGTCGATACCCGTCTGCAGACGCTCGACGTTGGTGACGAACAGGTCGTCGCCGCAGATGAGCGTCCGGTCGCCGACGCGGTCGGTGAGCTCGGCGAACCCCTCGTAGTCGTTCTCGTCGAGGGGGTCCTCGACGTAGACGAGGTCGTACTCGGAGACGAGGTCGGCGATGTAGTCGATCTGCTCGTCGGTCGAGCGCTCCTTGTCGCCGTAGCGGTAGAGCTCGTCGTCCTCGTCGTACAGCTCCGCGGCGGCCACGTCGAGGCCGAAGCGAATCTCGAAGCCGAGCTCGTCCTCGACGTCGGAGACGGCGTCGTCGACGATCTCGAACGCCTCGCCGTCGTCGATGGCGGGTGCCCACGCACCCTCGTCGCCTTTCGCGGCGGCGATGTCGCGCTCGTCGAGAATCTCGGCGACGCGGGCGTGGACCGCGGCGTTGGCGAAGACGGCTTCGTCGATACTCGGTGCGCCGACGGGCGCGGAGAGGAACTCCTGGATGTGGGTCGCTTTGGCGGCGTGTTCGCCGCCGCCGACGACGTTGCCGAGCGGCGTCGGGAACTCCTCGCCGCGGAACGCGCCGCCGAGGTGCTGGTACAGCGGCGCGCCGAGTACGTCTGCGCCGGCTTTCGCGGCCGCCATCGAGATGGCGACGGCGCTGTTGGCACCGATCTCCGAGAAGTTCTCGGTGCCGTCGGCGGCGCGAAGTGCGTTGTCGACTTCGCGCTGGTTACCTGCGTACACCTCGCCGATGAGTCGCGGGATAGCGCGTTCGCGCGCCGCCGCGATGGACTCGCTCGGCGGCAGTTCGATGGCCTCGTACTCCCCGGTCGACGCGCCGCTGGGGGCGGCCGCGCGGCCGAAGCCGCCGGACTCGGTGAGCACGTCGGCCTCGACGGTCGGGTTGCCCCGCGAGTCGAGCACGCGGCGGAGTCGAACGTCGGTGACGAGCGTCATCACTTACCCTCCCGCCGGACGGTGAACGGAAGCACGCCGGCGTCGTACTCCTCGGCCGCGATGAGGATCGGTTCGGTCTGTTTCGATTCGACGAGAACCGGCGCACCGTAGCTGATCTGCAGCGCTCGTGCGCCGAGGATGCGCGCCTTCTCGTACCGATTGTAGTGTTGCATCATTGGTACGGAGCCACCACGTCGACGAGGTCTTTGTGCGAAACCATCATCCGTCGGCAGCACGCCCGCTCGACGCCGAGTTCGTCGAGAACTTCGGCGGGGTCTTCGTCACCCTCGCGGGCGCGTGCTTTGAACTCTTCCCAGTGTTCGGCGACGACGTTGCCGCACGTGAAACACCGGACGGGTATCATCATGGTTGGGTCACCTCAGCGGTAGGACTTCTGGTAGCGAGCGCGAGCGCCCGGACCGCCCCATTTCTTGGACTCGGACTGCCGGACGTCGTTGACGAGCAGCGACCGGTCGAACTCCATGTACGCGTCGCGGAGTTCGGCGTCGTTGAAGTACTGCACCAGCCCGCGGGCGATGGCGGTGCGGGTGGCGTCCGCCTGCCCGCTGAAGCCGCCGCCGTTGACGCGCACGTCGATGTCGACGTCGTCGCGGAGCTCGTCGCCGGCGATGCGGAACGGTTCCAACATCTTCAGGCGCGCGACCTCGGGGTCGACCAGTTCGACGGGCCGGGAGTTGATTCGTACGCGACCCTCGCCCTCGCGCACGGTGGCGCGGGCGACGGCCGTCTTCTTCTTACCGCTCGTGTTGGTTACCATGTGACGTTAGCACCCAGTTTTTCGGAGATCTCTCCGAGGGAGATGAACTTGATGTTCGAGAGTCGGTCCAGCGACGTGCCGTCGAGCACTTCGCCGTCCTCGTCGTACGGGTTGTCGAGGTAGACGCGGACGTTCTCGAACGCTTCGCGGCCGCGTGGCGTCTTGTACGGGAGCATGCCGCGGATGGCGCGCTTGAAGATCCGGTCGGGGCGCTTCGGGTAGTACGGACCGCGGTCGGAGCCGACCTCCGAGCGCTTCCGGTAGACGCCCATCACGTCCTCGTCGCTGCCGGTGATGACCGCGCGCTCGGCGTTGATGACCGCGACGCGCTCGCCGTCGAGCGCGCGCTGGGCCACCTCGCTGGCGACGCGGCCCATGATGCAGTCGCGGGCGTCGACGATCACGTCGGCTTCGAACTCGGCGTAACTCATCGAATCACCCGGACGTTGGATCCTTCGGGGTTCTGTTCTGCGACTTGTTCAAGCGTCAGCACGTCACCGACCTGCTCGATCTTCTTGCGGGCGGTGCCCGAGAAGTCGACGGCTGCGACGGTGACGTTTTTCTGCAGCACACCACTCCCCAGCACCTTGCCGGGGACGACCACGGTTTCGTCTTCCTGCGCGTACCGCTCGATGCGGCCGAGGTTGACCTCCGCGTGGGTGCGCCGGGGCTTTTCGAGGCGGTCTGCGACGTCACGCCAGACTGCGGCGTCTGAGTCGCGCGAAACCGCCTTTAGCTCGGCGATGAGACTCGTGAGTCTCGGATTCGTCTTGCTACTCATGATGAAGTAACCTCCTGAGAAGGGGAGTGCAGGGAGCAGGATTTGAACCTGCGGACTCCTATGAGACAGCGCCCTGAACGCTGCGCCGTTGGCCAAACTTGGCTATCCCTGCACGCGATTTGGTGTTCTCTCCGCCCCTTCAAACCACTTTCGGTCCGACACGCCGCCGACCCGGAGGTCGTCGTCGCGTCTGCCGACAGCACCGCCGTTCGTCGGGCCTCCGAGACGCCACCGGAGCAGTGGCGTCGCCGAAGCGGCCGAAGCGAACGTCGGTGCGTGGCTGAGGGGGTCATCTGTACTGTGTTGCGTTAGACTGCGACTGCGTCTTCGAGTTCCGCCGCGCGCCGGTCGATGGAGTCGATGGCGCGAAGCAGTAGTTCGTCGGCGCTGAACGAGCCGTCCGTCTCCACGTGGAAGACGAACGCGCCGGGGACGTCCGTCACCTCGACTTCCTTGCCGGGGTAGCGGTTGGTGAGGTCGTTGTCGAACTCGTCGGTGGCGACGAGCTCGCCCTCCTCCGTCTCGATGACGCCCCGGAGGATGTTCGGCTCCGCCTCGTCGAACTCGCCGGCGTCGCCGACGACCGCCACCCGCTGGAGGTGTCGGTAGCCGACGGCCACGCCGCCCTGGTGTTTGGCGTGTGACTTGCCGGTGTCGAGAGCCGCGTCGGCCTCGAACTCGAGGCGCTGGCCCTCTTTCAGTTCGATGATGGGGATGTTCTCGTCGGCGGGCTTGACCAGCTCGTCGCTGGTCTCGATGTCGCCGGAGTACGCCGTCGCCGGACCTTCGACGTCGAGCGCCAGCGTCACTTCGTCGCCGACCTCGAAGTCGTCGAGGGGCGTCGTCAGCGGCACGAGGCCCAGTCGAAGCCCGATCATCTCGTCGAACATCACCGAGGAGTTCTCGACGAACCGGACGGTGTCGATGGACAACGTCGGGACGTCGGTGATCATCGCACGGCGGATGCCGTTCGCTATCGCGGGCGTCAGCCCGCGGACGACGAACCTCGCCGACCGTTCTTCGCGTTCGATGAACTCGACCTCGAACTCGTCTGCCATCGTTTTCAGAACCTACGGTTTTTGGGAGCGCGCGTGCCGTCGTGCGGAATCGGCGTCACGTCTTCGATGCGGCCGATTTCGAGTCCGGCACGGGCGAGCGCTCGGATAGTTGCCTGTGCGCCGGGGCCGGGGGACTTGTTGAGGTTCCCGCCGGGACCGCGAACGCGGACGTGGACGCCGTCGATGCCCGCCGCCTTGACCTCCTCGGCCACGACTTCGGCCATCTGCATCGCCGCGTACGGCGACGCTTCGTCGCGGTTCTGCTTCACGACGGTCCCACCGCTGGATTTGGCGATGGTCTCGGCACCGGTCTGGTCGGTGATGGTGATGAGCGTGTTGTTGAACGATGCGTACACGTGGGCGATGCCCCACGTCTCTTCACTGGTTTCGCTCATTCTTGACCCTCCGCGCGCTCAGGATGTAGTTCGTCCGCAAGCGGCGAGTTCTCCTCGAAGCTCACGGTGGACTCCTCGTCGACCTCGACCTTCTTCGAGGGGACGGTGATCCGTGCGCCCTCGACGGTGACGTGGCCGTGGGTGATGAACTGCCGCGCCTGCTTCGGCGTGTTGCCGAGGCCTTTGCGGTAGGCGACCGTCTGGAGACGGCGTTCGAGCAGGTCGGTGACGTCGAGCGAGAGAATCTCGCTGATGTCGTCGGAGTCGTTCAGGATGCCGAGTCGGCGCAGGCGGTTGAGGAACTCCGCGCCCTCGCGGCCGGCTTCGTCGATGTCTCCCTGCGCGTTGCCGAGGAGGCGTCGCGCCTCGCGGCGGAACGAGCGCAGTTCCGACTGCGCGCGCCACAGCTCTTCTTTGTTCTTCAGCCCGTAGCGGCCGAGCAGGTCGCCCTCGCGGGCGATGCGTTCGCCCTGGTACGGGTGGTTCGGCGTCTCGTAGGACTTGGTGTTTTTGCCGGTACTCATTCTTCGTCACCGCCCTCGTCTGCTTCCGCTTCCTCGCGGATAGCTTCGACGTTGACGCCGATGGTTCCCTCGGTGCGGCCGGTGGACTTCGTCCGCTGGCCGCGGACCTTCTGGCCGCGCTGGTGCCGGATGCCCTTGTAGGAGTTTATCATCTGCATCCGGTTGATGTCGTGGCGGCGTTTCTGTTGCAGGTCGTTACCGATTCGGTGCGTCGTCTCACCGGTGTAGAAATCGTTCTGCCGGTTAGTGAGCCACGGGGGGACCTCGTCGGCGAGGTTCTCGACGGCCGAAACGACGGCGTCGATGTCCTCCTCGTCGAGGCGACCGAACGTCGCGGTTCGGTCGACACCCGCGGTCTCGGCGACGATGCGCGCGGTGCGCTTGCCGATACCGTTCATCTCTGTCAGGCTCCGCTCGACCGTCTTCGTCCCGTCGAGGTCCGTCTGCCCGATGCGGACGAAGTATCGGAGGTTCTCCTCCTCCTCTTCGGTCGAGCCGTCCTGTGGTTCTTCTGCACTCATGGTGGAAAGTGGGTGAGCGTTGCGGCGGGGATTCGAACCCCGGAGGCATGACGCCACTGAGTTAGCAACCCAGCGCCTTGGGCCACTTGGCTACCGCAACCCTGTGTCTGTCGTATCGTCGCCCGTCTGGACTCGGGACGCCGTGCCCCTACAGTGACTACATTCGGAGTAATCCGTGGACGGTACTTAAACGTCACGAAAGGTCCGGGAACGTGGGTTCCGATGACATACCGCGTCGCGCGAACGCGGCGTTCGCGGTGGTCCCCGAAACCGGCCGCTCAGAGACCCAAAATCTCGCGCGCCTGCGCGGGCGTCGCCACCGGGCGACAAGTTCGTCGGCGGTGCGAACCGCCCGCTCGCCGCTGTTGCGGCGTGTCTGGGTGGACGATGCTTACTCCAACCCCTCGCTCACCTCATTACCCTGTCGCCTACTCGCCCCCGCCGTCCTGGTCGCGGCTTCGTGATAGAGAGACCCGCCTCGGTGACGAACGCCCCCGATCGGGCGTTCGGACGCCCGACCGCTGTGAACATATCGGGAGTCTATGAGGCCTATAGCGTCGGAGACAGTCACACACCCATCTTTCGACCGAACCGACGCAATCAGTTGATATCCCCGCACCTACGCGCGGTGTTTTACACGTACGTTTGCCCGCAGGGACCAAGGGATGCCGTCCCGCTCCGGCACTGATTGGGGCGTGACTACTTACGAGGGTAGTTCCTTTGGGAAAATATGCGAGATAGCGAGGGGAACGAAAACGGCGCAGATCCCCCGACTAACTGCCAGACGAACGATTCGCTAGTCGTGTACGCCGACTACGTCTGTCCGTTCAGTTATCTCGGAACCGAGGTCCTGTCTCACTATCTGGCCGGCCGCGAGAACAGAGGACTTCCGTCGCTTCCGGTCGAGTGGCGACCGTTCGACCTCCGCGAACCGTACCGTGACTCCGACGGGACCATCGGTCGAGAGATCGACGTCGAGGAGTCGCTCGGAGCGTCGTGGTCGGCCGTCGAGGAGTTGGCGGGGCGGTACGGCGTCGAGATGAACCTCCCCTCGCCGAGGTATCGGGCCGTCGACTCGAAGAAAGCCCAACAGTTGGCTCTGTACGTTCGGGACGAGCACCCCGACCGCTTCGAGACCGTCCACCGATGGTTGTTTTCCGCGTTGTGGCGGGACAGCGAGGATATCAGCGACGAGGAAACGCTCGTCGACATCGCCGGAGCGGCCGGCATCGACCCGGCGTCGGTCCGGTCGGCGCTCGCCAACTCGGCGCACCGACGACGCCTCGACGAAGCGCTCGAAGAGTCCGAACGCGAGAACGTGACCGGCATCCCTTCGTTTCTCTACCAGGGGCGGACGGCCCAGGGCGCGGTGCCCGAGGAGTCGTTGCAGACGCTCGTCGAGTCTCAGTGACTCACCATCGGCATCTCGCCGATTCGCTCGTCGGTCTCCGCGCAGTGTCGCACAAGCGCCGCGACGTCGGCGGACGTCGACTCAGGCGGGCAGATACTTCTCGTTGAGAACCCACTCGTCGGTCTCGTCGCGGACGAGATACTCGCCGTAGTACGGAACCCGACTCTCGACGGTTTCTCGGAACGTCTCTCGAATCTCGTCTCTGGTCATGTCGCCCATCGGCCGCAGGTCGTCGTTGCGGTTGAGACAGCCCTTCAGGTAGCCCTCGTGGGTGACGCGCACGCGGTGGCAGTTCGCGCAGAAGTTCTCGTTGCCGACGGGGTCGACGATTTCGACCATCCCCTCCCCGACGAAGTAGCGTTTTCTGTCGTGCATCTCGCGGTGTTCGATTCGGTCGGCGATGTCTGCGAGCCAGTCGTGGACGCGCTGGATGTCGATGCTCCACTCGGGTTTGCCCGTCAGTTCGGGCATGTACTCGATGAGCTGGAGCTGGAGGCCGTCGTTCTCGGCGACGTGGTCGACCATCCCCTCGACGTAGCCCGCGGTGTGCTCGAACACGACCATGTTCAGTTTCACCGGGTCGAGGCCGGCGTCCAGGGCCGCTCGAACGCCCTCCATCACGCGGTCGTACGCGCCGGACTTCGTGATGTCGGCGAACGCCTGCGGGTCGAGCGCGTCCTGCGAGACGTTCACCCGTTCGAGACCGGCCGCCTTCAGGTCCTCCGCGCGGCCGGGGAGGAACGTCCCGTTCGTCGTCAGCGACGTCTCCATCGAGTCGGGCGTGCGCTCGATAATCTCTTCGAGGTCCTGTCGGAGCATCGGTTCGCCGCCGGTGAACTTCACCTTCCGGACGCCGAACTCCTCGACGACTTCGAGGAAGCGAACGACGTCGTCGGCGCTCATCTCGTCGTCCTGCGGGTCCATCGGCCCGCGGGTGTCGCCTAACCCTTCGTTGTGACAGTAGACGCAGTCGAAGTTGCACCGGTCCGTGAGCGAGATGCGGACGCCGGTGACGTCCCTGCCGAAGTCGTCCGTGAGCATATGTCGTGAGAGTTCGTGTGGATGTTCTTAAATGAGCGGGGGCGTTCCGGGATGAGGTAACCGAATCCGGTTACGAGCGGCTCGCCGAGCGCGTCCGGTGGTCGCCGTCACCGAGCGACGACCCGACGCCTTTTGGACGGGTTCCGCATCACGCGCCGCGCTCGTAAACCGCGTCGGCGACGCTGTCGCGGTGACCCTCGTTCGGGCCGCCGGCGATGGTCAAGAGGCGCGCGTCGCGCAGATAGCGTTCGACCGAGCGTTCGGTCGTGTAGCCGACACCGCCGTGGAGTTGAAGCGCGTCGTTCGTCACGTCGACGGCGGCCTCTGTCGCGTACACTTTCGCCATGGCGGACTCGCGGGCCGCGTCGCGGCCGCGGTCGGCGTAGTCGGCCGCCCGGAGCGTGAGCAGTCTCGCGGTGTCGACGCGGCGAGCCATCTCGGCGACGCGCCAGCGGACGCCCTGGTAGTCGCCGATTCGCCCGCCGTACTGCTCGCGCCCGCTCGTGTAGACGACGGTGTCTTCGAGCGCGGCGCGGGCGAGACCGACGGCGCGCGCCGGGACGTTGATGCCGGTGGTCGCGCTCCCGCGTTCGACGAGCGCCGCGTCCACCTCGCCGATCCGCCAGTCGTCGGACACCCGGACGTTCGAGAGCGTCACCTTCGGCGATTTCACGCTCTTTGCACCGAGGGTCTCCCAGACGGTGTCGACCTCGAACTCGTCGGCGGGGACGAGAAAGGCGGTGACGTTCCGGGGAGCGTCCTCGGTGGGACCAGTCCGCGCGTAGGTCAGCACGACGTCGGCGTCGTCGTAGTTCGTCACCCAGCGCTTGTGGCCGTCGAGCACCCACTCGTCGCCCTCTCGCGTCGCCGTCGTCTCGATTCCTCGCTTGTCGCTGCCGGCGTTCTCCTCGCTGAGGCCGAGTGCGCCCACGCGGTCGTAGCTCGCCATCTCCGGGAGGACGTGTTCTCTCTGCGCGTCGGTGCCGAACCGCTCGACGATCTCGGCGACACCGAGGTGGAGCGCGAGCGCGCTCGCGACGGCCATCAGTCCGGCCGACAGCTCTTCGGTGACGAGCGCGAGTTCGACCATCCCCTCGCCGCGGCCGCCGTACGCTTCGGGGACGGTCAGTCCCGCGTACCCACGCTCGCCGAGGCCGGCGAGAATCGAGTCGGGAGACGCTTCGTCCCGGTCGAGGTCGGCGGCCTGCGGAACGATGTTCGCCTCCGCGAACTCTCGGGCGTCGGCTCTGAGTGCTCGCTGCTCGTCAGTGAGGGTGAATCGCATGGTTCTCCGTGACGTAGAGTGAGTATTAGTAGCCCGCGGTGTGATGGAGTCCTCGGTAGGGTGATGGCGGTTTCTCGACCGCCGCAGCGCGGCACCGCTTACATAACCCTTATTCGAGCGACGGCCCCACCGTGAGGGCATGAACGAAGCCGACGTACGAGATCTCCTTCGGGGGGTCGAAGACCCCGACCTCGGCGAGGATATCGTCTCGCTCGGGTTGGTCAACGCCGTCGAAGTCGACGAGGGCGTCGCGCGCGTATCGCTCGCGCTCGGTGCACCGTACGCCCCGAACGAGACGCACATCGCCACCCGCGTCCGGGACGTGCTCTCGGAAGCGGGGCTCGAAGCCGAGCTCTCGGCGAAGACGCCGTCGTCGCTCTCAGAGAGCGAACAGGTGCTTCCCGGCGTGAAGAACGTCATCGCCGTCGCCTCCGGCAAGGGCGGGGTCGGCAAATCGACCGTCGCAGTCAACCTCGCGGCCGGGCTGTCGCAACTCGGCGCGCGCGTCGGCCTGTTCGACGCCGACGTGTACGGTCCGAACGTCCCGCGGATGGTCGCCGCCGACGAACACCCGCAGGCGACGGCGGAGGAGACCATCGTCCCGCCCCAGAAGTACGGGATGAAACTGATGTCGATGGCGTTTCTCGTCGGCGAGGACGACCCCGTCATCTGGCGCGGCCCGATGGTCCACAAGATTCTGACGCAGTTGGTCGAGGACGTGGAGTGGGGCGAACTCGACTACCTCGTGCTCGACTTACCGCCTGGAACGGGCGACACGCAACTGACCATCTTGCAGACGCTCCCGCTGACGGGCGCGGTCATCGTCACGACGCCGCAGGAAGTCGCACTCGACGACGCCCGCAAAGGACTGCGGATGTTCGGCACCCACGACACGAACGTCCTCGGCGTCGTCGAGAACATGTCGAGTTTCGTCTGTCCCGACTGCGGCAGTAGCCACGACATCTTCGGCTCCGGCGGCGGGAAGGCGCTCGCCGAGGAGACGGACCTGCCGTACCTCGGCGGGATTCCGCTCGACCCGGAGGTCCGAACGGGCGGCGACGGCGGCGAACCCATCGTGCTGGAGGAGGACGACGAGACGGCCGACGCGTTCCGCGTGCTGACCGAGAACGTCGCCAACAACGTCGGCGTCGTCAACCGGATGAAGCTCCGGTCGCAGCGATGAGCGAGGAGCCGGTTCCCGCCGAGGACGCCGAAGACGACGAGCCGGACTGGCAGATGGCCTCCGACTCCGACGCGGAGTTTCCGGCGGACGACGAGCGCGTCCGAGCGCTCCGTAAGATAGCGGAGGACGTCTACGGTGAGAGCTCCGAGAGCAGACAGCTCTCGGCGGTCCTCTACCGCGTGAGCGACCTCTACGACCCCGACGGCGACACCTCGCCGGAGGAGATCTACCTGAACGTCCGCCACATCATGAACATCAAAGAGCAGGGCGGGCTGCGGCGGTAGTCGCCGAGCGCCGGGCCGACAGCGCCGGCGCCGCTACTCCCTCCTCGCTTCCGCACCGTTTTACCGTCCCTCCTCCAACCTCTGCCGTGGACGCCCATCAGCACACGCTGGAGAACCCCTTCAGCATGGACGAAAACTGCACGAACTGTCCGGCGCTCTGCGAGACGCGCGAGAGTCTCGTCCACGGCTACGGCGACGTGGGCGCGGAGTTTCTCTTCGTCGGCGAGATGCCGAGCGCGGGGGCCGACGAGGCGGGGGTGCCGTTCGTCGGCGACGCGGCGGGCGAGCGGCTCCAGTACATCCTCGGCGAACTCGGCTTTTCTCGGTCGTCGCCGGAGTCGACCGAACCCGACCTCCAGAACGTCTTCCTGACGAATCTGACGCGCTGTCGCCACCCCGAGCGCGAACCGACGGACGTGGAGATAGAGACGTGCGAACCGTATCTCAACGCCGAGGTTCGGATGATCAACCCGCAGATCATCGTCCCCGTCGGTCAGCGGGCGCTCGAAGCGCTCGCGTTCGACTACACCACCCGCCGCGTCGAGAGCTTCGACGTCGAGGCGGAACACGCGACGACGATTCGCGGCCGCGGCTTCGAACTCGTCCCGATGGTCGAACTCGACAGACAGACCGACGAGCAGACCGAGGCGTTCGTCGAGCACGTCACGGAGAACGTCTTCGGCCGCGACTACCGGCAGACGAAGGGTCGGCGCGGCCGATAATCGAGCGCCCGATCTGCTCACTCGCTTCGGGAGCCTCGTGCGAGACTACCAGTAGGGCGTCTCCGTTCTCACCGCGCGCCGGACCGCGAACCGAACCGCCGCGGCGACGAAAGCTGCGACGAGAATCCCGGCGACGACTGTCTCGGCGGTGAGCCCGGTTGCGAGGAACGTCAGCATCGCACCGAGACCGACGGCGGCGACACCGACGATGACGAGTCGCGTGAACTGTCCGAGGAGTTCCATACGGTACGCATCGGGAGTGAGAACAAAGAGCATTTCCTGTCACTCATACATTTTGATATAGTCGTATCAGTATCAACGAACGATTGGTCTCTGTTCATCGAACAACGTTCACTAGTAAAATTGCTACCATTGCTATTCGGAAATAATCCATAAAGCATTTAAATCGGTGAACCGGCACAACTGACGGATATGGATAGACCGGGCAACTCGAAGAGAGATTCAACGAAGGAGCCGAATCGGGCGTCGAGCACCGAGCGTTCGACCGATTCCGATTTCTCAGAGTCGACCGCGTCGGTGGACGAGTTCGTCACCGCACGTCGTACAGAAGTCGCGAGCGCAACGTACGACCCGGACGATCCGGATACGTTGACCTTCGCCGTCGCAAAGGCGCTCGCACGAGCAAAGAACACCGAACCGCTCCAGCTGCAGCCGCCGATCGGTAACGTCATCGACCTCGGATTCGCGGAGGCGGTGTTGTCCAGCAACGCGGCACCCGAGGCGACGCCGATGCGCTACGTCGGATTCACCTACGACGAGTACGAAGTCGTCGTCTTCAGCACCGGCGAGGTCAACGTCTACGAGCTCCCTCAACAGCGATAACGAGCCGCGCTGCGATGGGCGCGCGCAGCGACGGACTCTTCTCTCGATTCGACGCCGACTACTGACGCCACTCGACGCCGACGGACGCGACGCCTTCGGCGACGGACACCAGCGGGTTCAAGACGCCGCCGCGACGAGCACTGAGTATGACTGTCGTCGCCGTGTTCGCCGACCCGCCGCGACCCGGTCTCGTGCTTTCGGACCTCGCCGAGACGAGTCCGCTCACCGAAGCCGAGGCCGCAGAGTTCTACGCCGCGATGCTGAAAGACGCGTTTCTCGCCGCCGTCCGCTCGGGCGGCGAACTGCTCGTCAACTATCGACCCGACGACCTGCTCCCCGACGAGTTCGTCACCGACGAACCGGCGGCCGCAGCGGTGCGCGCACTCGCCGCCGACACGCTCGGCGACCTCTCGGACGTTCGCGTCGAAAAGCAGGTCGGCTCGACGTTCGACGCCCGCGCGGGCAACACCGTCTCGCATCTCCTCGGCACCGAAGGCGAGCAGTCCGTCGCCGTCGTGCGCGGGAACGCGCCGTTTCTGACGCGCACGCTCGTCGATTCGGCGGCGATGAAACTCCGCTCTGCACCCGTCGTTCTCGGCCCCTCGATGAGCGGACGGTGTTACTACGCGGCGTTCTCGGAGCCCATCGACTTCACGGAGTCGTTCACCCACCCCGAGATAGAGACGCTCGCCGCCCACGGCCACGACGCGGGGCTCGACGTGGACTTCGTCCCGATGCAACCGACCGTCGAGACGGGCGAGGACCTCCTGACGGTGTTGCCGATGCTGCACGCCCGACGCGAGGCGGGGCGCATCGTGCCGAAACACACCGCCAAGTTCGTCGCGGAACTCGGACTTCGGGTCGTCGAAGACGGTGAACCGACGGTCGTCCGTAACTGAGGACAGACAGGATTGAGGGTGCCCAACGGTAGTCGGAACGCTGGCGGGATGGCAGAGCGGACGATTGCGCCTTAGCGCAAAGCGTCCAGTGTTCGGTATCCCAGGTTCACCCCGAAAACAGTCGATTTGGGGCTTCTACCTTACGCGTCGTTTATCCGATAGTAAAAACACCGGTTCGATAATCAGGTTCCATCGGTTGCAGAGTGCACTTTCAGCGTCGATTGTCGGAACAATTCTTAGCCCAGATTACTCCTTGAAATTGTTTGACTCGGTTAGACAGCCCAAGCGCTGATAGGTTTCAGGGAGCCGTGCTGGATACAACGCACATACTCAGCACAAGACAGTTCACTCAGTAGAGAGTCCACAGATAGCGTCAGCTCGGACGTGTAACCGTCTGAAAAATCGAGGTCGTTGTTCGCCGCTGTGAGCGACGAGTGTATCTCGGTATTACGTCCTGACGACGTTCGCCGCGCGAGGCCCTTTCGGAGAGGACTCGATGTCGAACTCGACCTCAGTACCTTCCGTGAGGTCTTCGCCGCCGACATCCTCCATGTGGAAGAAGACGTCTTCGTCGTCGTCGAGGTCGCCGTCGTCAGTCGAAATGAAACCGTAGCCGCCTGTGTCGTTGAAGAAATCAACCTTACCGTTTGCCATTACAAACAAACGTAGAATAGGGTGAGGGATAACCCTTCCGAGGGTCAAGGTACCACGACCACGTCGTGATCGAGACGCAGACGTAGGGGTCGGCCGATTTACGAGGGGTATCGCCCGAGATTCGGGGCCTCGCCGAAAGAAATCGGAACTGCTGGGAGAACGGGCGATATCTACAGGAGATAGCCGGACCATAGCGAGTCGGATCATTCTTGGAGACATGTATTTACGTGGTGGTCACATGGGGCTATAGGCATCGTCATGAAACCGTGCCACAACTGTCAGGCTGTTATCGACGAGTATATTCTGGATAAACAACTAGAACCCCTGCGCGACCTCACAGTTGACGATTTTAACGTCTGCGCGGACTGCGCGACCATCGCCACGGATGCGTGCGTGAAGTGCGGCGGCGCGGTGTACGTCCCCCGAGGCGAATCAGTCACCCCTGACTATTGCCCAGCGTGTCGGTCGGACCTCATCGACCTCACGGATCACGACCCCGGCTGGTATCGTGACTCCATGTCCCTCTGAACGGCACCTACCCCTAGCGAGTATTTCAATGGGGTAGCATCAGCGGGAATGCCCGTGATCGAACGCCAACGAGTTCATCGGTGCGTGTTATCCTCTTTCCTTCGGCGGCAGTTGAACGATCGAGAACCAGAACTGTTCGAACGTTCGAACCATCTCTACGAACACTTCGGGATTGACCGGTTTCGTGAGGTATGCGTTCGCGTGCAGATCATACGACCTGACGATGTCCGCTTCTGATTTCGAACTCGTCAGCACGAGCACGGGGATACGCGAGAGCTCTCGATTCTCGGCGATCTCCTCGAGCACCTCGTCACCGTTCTTTCGTGGGAGGTTGAGATCGAGGAGGATGAGATCCGGGCGTGGCGCATCGGCGTGATCGCCGCGTTGATAAAGGAAGTCCAGTGCCTCGATGCCATCTCCGACCACGTGGAGCGTGTTGGTAATGCGGCACTCGTTGAATGCTTCCTCTGTGAGGCGGACGTCACCGGGATTGTCCTCGACAAGGAGAATGTCCGCTGGTTCCTTGGTGCAGTCCTGCTCACTCATTGCACTCACCCCCCACAGGCAGTGTGAACGAGAACGTCGCGCCCTCCTCGGGTTCAGACTCAACCCAAATCTCACCACCATGACGTTCGACGATCCGCTTGCAAAGTGCGAGGCCGATGCCGGTGCCGGAGTGGTCCGCACGACCGTGAAGGCTCTGAAACACCTCGAAGATACGATGGGCATCGTCGGGATCGATGCCGATCCCTTCATCGCGGACCGAGACCACCCACCCGTGACCGGTTCGCTCGGCCGAAATGTGGACCTGCGGCGGTTCGTCGCCGGCGTACTCGATCGCATTCGAGATCAAGTTCTGGAATACTTGTCGCAGTTGTGTGGCATCGCCCTGGACGTTTGGCAGTGGTTCCGTCCTGATGGTGGTTTCAGTCTCCCCAATCCGCATCTGGAGGTTTTCACGCACGTCTTCGAGTACTGTGTCGAGATCGACCGGCTCGAAGGGGTCGCCCTGGGTCTCTATCCGGGAGTACGTGAGGAGCGCATCGATCATATCGCGCATCCGCTTGGCACCGTCGACGGCGAATTCGAGGAACTCCTCACCGTCCTCGTCGAGGACGTCGGCGTACCGTTGCTCGACCAGTTGGAGATAGCTCGAAATCATCCGAAGCGGTTCTTGCAGGTCGTGAGAGGCGGCGTAGGCGAACTGTTCGAGGCGCTCGTTCGACGCTTCGAGCCGTCGTTGGGTTTCCTTGAACTCAGTGATGTCCTGAACGACGAGCATGCCCGCGTAAACCTCGTCGTCGGCGTTTTGGATGGGAAGGGTGTAGGCGAGCAGATGTCGGCCGAGATACTCGGCCTCGAACGAGTGTTCGTCGCCCTCCAGCGCGGCGTGGAAGTACGGTTCGATCTCCTCGAGGAGTTCGTCCGGATAGAGGTCGTGGATGCTGGTTCCGATTCGGTCCTCCAGAGCGGTACCCATTACATTCATGAGTTCGCCGCCGGCGGTAGTGTAACACAGGTCCTCGTCGAACAACGCGACTGCACCGTTCGGGAAATGCTCGACAAGCGTTCTGTACCGGCGTTCGCTCTCCTCGAGCTTGCGCCGGCTCTCCTTGCGTTCGGTGATGTCTCGCAGTACCCCGATTCGTTTGTGCTCTCCATCGCTGTAGAGGAGTGGCGTAAAGGACCCCTCCACGGGGATACGGTTATCGTTCACCGTTTCGATGGCGATCTCCAGCGTCGGACTGACCTCCTTCCCGTCGGCCAGTTCTCCACGTAACCCCGTTCCCCGTTCGATCGTCTCTTCATCGACGACGAGAGAGGCGTGTTCGCCGAGCAGTTCATCGCGAGCGTACCCGGTCAGTTCCGTGAACGCCTCGTTGACCATCGTGAACTGCAGGTCGTCATCAAGCACGTAGATAGCCTCGTGGATCGTCTCGATAATCGTCTCGTACATGGCCAGCTCTTGCTCGTTGGCCTTCCGGTCGGTGATGTCGCGGAAGTAGATCGACAGACCCGTTTCAGAGGGGTAGACGTTAAACTCCAGCCAACTGTCGATTTCCTCGACGTATAACTCGAAGCTGACCGTCTCCTGCGTATCCATTGCGGTGTGGAAGTTCTCCCAGATTGTCCCCTCAGTTTCCTCGGGAAACACCTCCCAGATAGACCGCCCGAGTAACTCGTCCTCGGGCTGTTGGAAAATCTCGACAGCCCGGTCGTTGATATGTGTGAACTGCCACTCCTCGTCGAGCGCGTAGAACGCGTCGGAAATTCGGCCGAGGATACCGCTCAACTCGGTTTCGAGTTCGCTCTTCCGTTGTTCGAGTTGCCGTTCGCGCCGTTTGAGTTCGGTGATATCTTCGCCGGCAGTGATGACGCGCTCCACCGTCCCATCGGGACCGAAAAGAGGAGCAGCGTTGATACGGAACTGCATCTGCTCGCCGCTTGGAGGGTCGATGACGAGCTCTTCGTCAAGCACCGCCTCGCCGGTCGTTAGGACGCGAGAAGACGGCGTTTCGTGAGGAGCAGTTTGATCGCCAAATGCGTCGTACACTTCCCAGTCGTCGACGTCGTCGGGTTCCTCGATGATCTCCTGTTCGGAGAGTCCAAGCGCCTCTTGGGCCCGCTGGTTCGCCAGGACCATCTCGCCCTCGGCGTTCTGGACTGCGATCGCAATCGGGGCCGTCCGCAACAGCTTCTCGGTTTGTTTGGACTCGCGGCGGAGCTGCCGTTCGCGTTCTTTCTGCTCGGTGATGTCGTCTGCGGTGAACACGACCCGGTCGTCCTCGGACTGGTCGCCTTCGATTGGGGCGGCGTTGATCGAGAGCCACCGGCGGCCGATATCCGGGAGGTCAACCTGACACTGGTAATCGTACACGGGGTCGCCGGTGTCAGTGACCTGCGTCCACGGCCACTCGTCGGTTGGAATCGGGTTTCCCTCGCCGTCGTAGAGTTCCCACGAGTCGACGGTGTACTCCGTCAGATCGGATTCCTCGCCATCGATATGCTCGAGCGCCTGCCGGTTCGCGCGCGCGAACTCGCCGTCGGGAGTAACCGTGCAGATGCTCACCGGTACGGTTTCGAGGATCTGTTGGGTGAAATCTCGTTCCTGGCGAAGCTGTTGTTCGTACTCTCGCCGTTCGGTCATGTCACGGGTTACTTTCGTGAACCCCTGAAGGGTGCCATCCTCGTCGCGTATCGCTGTAATGACGACGTTCGCCCAGAACCGCGAGCCATCCTTACGGACCCGCCAGCCCTCGTCCTCAACGGGGCCCTCCGTCGCCGCGGTTTCGAGGTTCGTGTGAGGCACCCCGTCGTCGATATCGGCGTCAGTGTAGAAGTTCGAAATGTGCTCCCCGATGATTTCGTCTTCTGTGTACCCTTTGATCCGTTCGGCTCCTTCGTTCCAACTGGCAATCTCACCATCGGAATCGAGCATGAAGATGGCGTAGTCCTCGACAGCACATACGAACGCGCCGAACTCCTCGATGTCGGACTGCTGGCCGGCCGGTTCGCTCCTGCCCCTCGACTGCCACCAGATCTGGTTCTGATTGTCTAGTTGCCTTGTCTGTAACTCCCCGAGCTCGGTAAGCGCTTCCAGATTATGCTGTGCGGTTCGGTCAGTGCACTCCAGTTTCTCCGCGACTTCAGCGGTAGTGAGGGGCGTACCTGGTTTATCCAGCCGTGAAAAAAAGTTCCGGACATCTTCCCGAGTAGCGTCCGGAGCCGAGTCAGAGGGGCCCATTAATCGGGTCTATGTATGAAGCACTAAACACTTGTCGAAAGGGTCCTGAAATTTTGTCAAGGCAAAATAACGGTGGGCTCACACATCTCCGAACACTCATCAATGTACGGTGAGATCCGACGATAACTCGCGACCGTATCGGGCAACAGAAACGGTCAGTGTCATCTTGTTCGGTCTCGTCCGCCTTCGGGACTCTGTATCTCGCAATCCGTTACTGACAGCTGTTGTGAGTTCCGCTCACTGACTACTGAATACAACGCGCATATTTCTCGGCCTCAAAAGGTCTAATCGGGTTGGAGAACTGGTCAGTATATACGAACCAAACTGTTCACTAATCTCTACCGCTACTTTACGCGATTTCAATAGCTCTTCATCGTCTCGAGGTGGGCCTCTCCCTCCTTCGTACGGTCTGTAATCGTCACTGACTGGCGAGCATCGTCGTATCTGATAAGACCAGCCTGGGCTATCTTCGGGAGATGGTTGTGCACGAGGGCAATTTTAATGGCCTTTTTCTCGTCATCCATCGGGTCAGTTTCGGGTCGCTGGATTTCCCACGCCACGAGCTCCGACATCAACTTCTTCACCGGAAGTGGCGTCTCAGCGGACTGCAAGTAGTGGAGTATAAACCGACGGTGTGGATGAGACAACACGTCGAATAGCTGATTTTGACGATTGTCCCCCACGTCAAATCCCGACAGATCCGTTCCAGTTTGCTGATTGTCCATAGCAGAGGGAGGAGATTGAGAGGGATAGTTGTTGTTTGCCAAATATATGATTGATTCGAGATAACGAAGTTTACGACCCTGTTATTGCGGTTGCCACACCGGACTATGTGGATTCACGCGCTGCTATCTGCTCACTATTGCGGATTCCACAACAGAGGAGGGGCCGAGATGGACGCTCACTCGTTGTCATCGTCTTCTATTCCATCATTTCCATCATTCCGGCTGTTGTCGTAGGGGTCGGTGTAGAAGAAGTGGTTAAACGGCTGTACTCGGCGTTGACGCAGGATTTCTGAACTCTCGATCGAGAGGCCGATCTCGTGGAGGGCGTCGGTGATTCGGACAGTATCGGATGTACCGGTTCCAACGGCTTCAACGTATAGATTCCGATGACCGGTTAACGTTTCCCGGACGTCCACGACCCCGCGAACATCGAGTATGAGTTCAACCATCTCCGACCGTTCGGTCGGCGGTGCCGAACAGACGAACATGATCTGAAGCGGGAGATTCGCGGACTCGTAGTCGATTTTTGGGTGGTACCCTTCGATGATTCCTTCGTCTTCGAGAGTTTCGATTCGATTCCGAACAGTGCTGGCGGACACATCGACCTTGTCGGCAATCGCTTGGGCAGTCTGATTCCGCGCATCGAGCTGGAGTTCGTGTAAAATACCTCGGTCTATGTTGTCCAGTTCGACCATACCCTATTCTTCGGGAGCCACCCTAATATGTTGACGTGAACCGGGTCGCTTCAGCGCGGAATCACCGTCACGATTTCATGGTTTTAACAGGGCTACCTATGCAACTCTCTGTACAGTAGTCTCAATGCCCTCTGCTTCCCTAATTCTCTACTGCCCACATTTCGAGCGGTCATCGCGTCTCCAAACTGCTCTCAAAACCAGAAAAATTCGCAGAACGGCTTACTAGAGACTCAGCCGCATAGCGAACTTACTGTTTCAACTCCTCTCTCCCTTCGACAATTGTGGGACATCATGCGCTCGTATCCCCGAAACTCACAGTCTGCTCAGCGTGGCTCAGATGGCGCTTGATGTGACGGATGATGTACACTCGCGCCTTGATGCTCCAAGCCCACCGGTGGAACTTGTCGAGAATACTCGCGTAGTTCTTCGCCGTGTCGTGCGCGTATCCTTCAAGCGTGTCGGGCTACTTCCCCATCCGGGAGAGCCACTTGATGAGGTCTTTTCAGTCGCTTGTACGCAATCAGCTGTCGCTCGTTGAGGTCGTCCCCCGTCGGGCCGGGAATAATAACGATACCTTCAACTTTTTCGGGCTTATACATGCGTACAGACCCCGCTGGTGGCGATCTCACGACGTTTGGGGCTGTTCAATCGAGCCTCGATGGTCTGAATGGTCGTCATTGGGTTTCGTGGTTTGAAGCCACGAAATCGCGCGACAGCGCCGGGTCGTACTCACACTATGTGGGTGGGATGGCAGAGTGGACTATTGCGCCTGCCTTGAAAGCAGGTGGCCTTCGGCCTCCTGGGTTCGAATCCCAGTCCCACCGCGTTCTGACGTGCACACACGGCGAGCCGTGCGTCCGCCCGCTCGAACACTCAGGAAAGACACAACGAAATTACAAATCTCCAGGCGCCGACGAAACCGTATGTCACACGTACCCGAACGTCCGCGCGAGTTCGTCTGCAAGAACTGTCACCTCATGTACGCCGGAACGGTCGTCAGGAGCGACGGCGGCGAGCACCACTACGACCCGCCGACCGAGTGCGCCGCCTGCGGGTCGGCGTCGTTCGTCGAACTGGACGCGTATCCGCACACGCAGTGACGGTGGGCTGAGAAGGGTAACGGTTTTGCGACCACCGCCCAACTGCCGGGTATGGACTGGCCACACGACCCCGACGGCGAACAGGGCAGCGAAGGACGTCGCAAGTACGGCCACGCCGTCATCGCCAAGAAGATCGACGAAGACGAGGATTTCCCGCTGAACCGCGACGAGTTCGTCGCCGAGTACGGCGACGACCCGATCCGTCTCGACTACGAACGCGTCGTCGCGCTTCGCGACGTCTTCGCGCACGTCGACCAGGAGGAGTTCTCGGACTTCGTCGACTTCCACAGGGCGGTCGGTCGCGCCATGCGCGACAACGGACTCTGGTTCTACGAGGGCGCAGAGAACTTCACCCGTAGTCGGTCGTGAGCTAGGGTTCGGACTCGCTCAGCGTCACCGCATCCGACACCTCGCGGTCGAACGTCTCCCGCTCCCAGTCGCGCGCGACGTCGCCGGTAACCTCCGCGCGCACTTTCTCCTCTAACAGGTTGACAGCGACGCTGTTGGCTCCCTCGGGGATGATGAGGTCGGCGTGCTTCTTCGTGGGCTCGATGAACTGCTCGTGCATCGGCTTGACCGTCGAGAGATACTGGTCGATGACGCCCTCCAGGTCCCGCCCGCGTTCGACCACATCGCGGTCGATACGGCGGAGAATACGGACGTCGGCGTCCGTCTCGACGTACAGACGCAGGTCCATCATCTCGTTTACCTCTTCGTCGTACAGCGAGAGAATCCCTTCGAGGATGATGACGTCCGTCGGGGCGACGGTCACGCGTTCGTCCTTCCGGTTGTGAGCCTCGAAGTCGTACTGCGGCATCTCGACGGGCTGGCCCTCGGTGAGCAAGCGCAACTGCTCGCGTAGCAGCTCCCACTCGAACGCCGAGGGGTGGTCGTAGTTAACCTCGGTCCGTTCTTCGAACTCGAGGTGGCTGAGGTCCTCGTAGTAGTTGTCGAGCGGGATTCGCGTCACCGACTCGCCGACGCTCTCGGTGATGAGTCGTGAGACGGTGGTTTTCCCCGCCCCCGTGCCGCCCGCGATGCCGATGACGAACGAGGGGATAGTCATTACTCGGTACGCGTGCGCCGAGCGGTTTGAACTTACTGTTTCCGCCGGTCGGCGCGAGGGCGCCCCTCGGAGGCTCGAATCTGCGAACAGAGAGATAGCACGTCCGCCGGATTAACTCTACTGGAGGTAGACTTTAGCCCGATTCGGGCAAACACTGTGGTATGAACACTGATGTCACGGTAAGTGATGCCATGGAGCGGGAGTTCGTCGGGGTGAGCGAGTCGGACTCGGTACGGGCGGCCGCGGAGTTGATGTTCGAAGAAGACGCCGACTGCATCGTCGTCCTCCGGGGCAACCAACCCGTCGGCGTCGTCTCCTCGCGAACGGCGCTCGGCGTCGTGTTAAACGAGGGCGCCGACACGCCCGTCTCGGCGGTGATGACCGACCCCGAGCCGACAGTCGAGTCGGAGATGGCGCTCGTCGTCGCCGAAGACCGGATGCGCTCGGAGGCGACGCCGTGGGCGCTCGTCGTCGACAACGGCGAACTCGTCGGTCTGCTCACTGAACGCGACGTGCTGATGGCGGCGACGCTGACCCAAGAGGAGATGCGAGCGGAGGGGCAGGACCGCCCGCCCGCGGACGGCCCCGAGTTCGGTGACACCGGCGGCCCGCCGAACGCCGAGACCAACGGGGGCATCGACGCGGAGGCGTACTCCTCGCAGAGTATCTGCGAAGTGTGTGGCTCGTTGGCGCGGACGCTCTCGAACGTCAACGGGCAACTCGTCTGCTCGGACTGCCGAGAAGTGTAAACGAGCGGTATAGCTCTTCGTCGTTGGCGTCGCAACCGCGCGACTGCGCCGTGACCCGCGGCGACACGTGTCAACGCAGAAGGCGTAGCTTTATAAACTACCCCTTCCCATGCGGTAACATGACACGTGGTATCCAACGACGAAACTTCATGAAAGCGGTCGGTGTAACCGGCGCGGTCGGTCTCGCCGGCTGTGTACAAGGTCCCGGTGACGACGGCGGAGACGGCGGCAACGGCGGCGGCAACGGAAGCAACGGCGGAGGCGGCGGCAACGGCGGCAGCGGCGGCAACGGCGGCGGTGGGGACGGTCCCGACTCGCTCATCGTCATCGGCTACCCCGAGAGCGGTATCCAACTGTTCCGCGACTATTACAGCGCCAGCGACGGGAGCGAATCGATTCTCGTGCCCGACGGGCTGCAGGACGGGTCGATGCCGGCGCAGGTCGGCAACGACATGGCGAACGTCACCGGCACCGCGCCGGCGGCGGGCGGTCCGAACCAGGACGCGTTCAACCAACTGTTTCAGGACGAGTACAACGCCGCTCCCAGCGTCTTCACCTCCCAGTCGTACGACTCGGTGGCGCTTCTCATCTTGGCGAACGCCGCCGCCGGCGAGAACAGCGGACCGGCGATTCGCGACCAACTCCGTCGCATCGCCAACCCCGGCGGCGAGGAGTTCGGCCCGCAGAACTTCGTCGAAGCGGTCGAGGCGGCCGCCAACGGCGACGACATCAACTTCCAGGGCGCGTCGAGCGCGACGAACTTCGACGAGAAGGGTGACCCGGCGTCGGCGGCGTACGCCATCTGGGAGTTCGCGGGGCAGAGCTCTCAGGAGACGTCCACGCTGGAGACGCAGTCGTTCGAGGGCGACAGCCCCGAGGGGGCCGGCGACTCGGCCGACAGCGCCCCCGGCGGACTCGGGCGCGAGGTGTCGGTCGGCATCCTGCTGCCGGAAACCGGCGACCTGGCGTCGGTCGGTCAGCCGATGATTCGAGCGGCGCAGATACCCGTGAAGCAGGTAAACGACGCGGGCATCGACCTCTCGGTCAACGCCCAGATCGAAGACACCCAGACCTCGCCGGACTCCGGCGTCGCGGCGGCGAACTCGCTCGTCAGCGCGGGCGTACCCGCGGTGTGTGGGTCGGCGTCCTCCGGCGTCAACGTCCCCGTCTCCCAGCAGGCGTTCATCCCGAACGAGGTCGTCGGCTGTTCGCCGTCGAGCACGGCGCTGTCGGTGTCGAACCTCGACGACAACGACTTCATCTTCCGGACCGCGCCCTCCGACTTCCTGCAGGGCCGCGTGATGGCGCAGGTCGCCTCTCAGCGTCTCGGCGCCAGTTCCGCGGCGACGCTGTACGTCAACAACGACTACGGCCAGCAGCTCTCCGAGCGCTTCGCTGAAGTGTTCGAGAGCGAGTTCGACGGGACGGTCACGAATCAGGTGTCGTTCAACATCGGCGAGTCGTCGTACTCCTCGGTCATCGATACGGCGCTCGGCAACTGAACTCGCCCGACTCCGATTTTATTCGTCCGACGACGCGCTCCCAGTGTCGACGATACGTCGCTGATACTTCTCGAGGGACTCGCGGAGCGCGTCGCCCGCGTCGATGTCGAGCGACTCGGCGACGGCCAGAAGCGAGAACAGCGCGTCGCCGAGTTCGTCCGTCTTCACGTCGAGGTTCTCCGGCGACGCGCCCCACTGCGAGGATTTCGTCGCGTCGGCGGCGAGTTCGCCGACTTCGGACGTGAGGTCGAGAAGCTGATACGCCGGGTCGGCGCGCATCTCGTACTGGTCGAGAAACGCTGCGACTTGCTGTTGCTCGGGCATCGAACGGTGGTTCTCTCGCATGGCGTCTACACGCTCGCGCGTCGGAAAAAGCCGTTTCGGAGTACCGCGAAGCAGAGGCAGAGACCGCGACGACCGACTACCCGCCGAGGAAATCCCGTCTGACCTCTTCGTCGTCCAACAGCGCCCGTCCGGTGTCCATGTAGCGGTTCTGCCCGTTAACGAGGACGTAGCCGCGGTCACAGCGTCTGAGCGCCTCCTTGGCGTTCTGTTCGACCATCAGGACGGCCGTCCCCGCCTCGTTGATCTCGTCTATCTTGTCGAACATCTCGTCGACGAGGTCCGGTGCGAGGCCGGCGCTCGGTTCGTCGAGGAGCAGCAGGTCAGGGTCGAGCATCAGCGCGCGGCCCATCGCCAGCATCTGCTGTTGCCCGCCGCTCATCGTTCCGGCCTTCTGCTCGCGCCGCTCTTCGAGGATAGGGAACCGGTCGTACACCGCGTCGAGCGAACGTTGGGGGACGTCGTCGAGGATGTACGCACCCATTTCGAGGTTCTCCTGGACAGTGAGCGCCCCGAACACGTTGTCGTTCTGCGGGACGTAGCCGAGACCGAGGCGGATGATGTCCTCGGGGTTCGCGTCGGTGATGTCGGTGTCGACGAAGGTGACGGTGCCGCCCATGTGGGTCGTCAGCCCGAAGACGGACTTCATCACCGTCGACTTGCCAGCGCCGTTGGGGCCGACGATGGTGACGTACTCGCCGTCTTCGACGTTCAGCTCGACGTCGGTGAGGATCTGTAAGTCGCCGTAGCCGGCATCGAGGTCGCGCACTCTCAGAAGCGTCATACGGTGCCTCCGAGGTAGGCCTCGACGACCTGTTCGTTCTGCTTTATCTCCAGCGGCGACCCTTCGGTGAGCACCTTCCCTTGGTGCATGACGATGACGTGTTCGCAGTTCTCCATGATGAGGTCCATATCGTGTTCGACCAACAGGAACGTGTAGCCCTGTTCGCGCAGTTCGTGGATGTGATCGAGCAGGCGGCGCTCCAGCGAGGGGTTGACGCCGGCGAACGGTTCGTCCAGGAGCAGCATCTCCGGGTCCGTCAGGAGCGCGCGCGCCATCTCCAGCAGTTTCCGCTGACCGCCCGAGAGGTTGCCCGCGTACTCCTCGGCGAGGTGGTCTATCTCGAAGAAGTCGAGCATCTCCCACGCCCTGTCGAGCAGCTCCTCCTCCTGTTCGACCACGCCGCTTCGCACCCCCGGCGTCACGGAACGCCACAGCGCTTCGCCGCGCTGCTGTTTCGGCGCGAGCATCATGTTCTCCAAGACGGTCATCTCGGAGAGTTCGCGCGCGATTTGGAACGTCCGCACCAGACCTCTGTCGGCGACGCGGTACGGGCGAAGTCCGGTAATCTCCTCGCCGTTGAAGACGACGCGTCCCCGGTCGGGCGCGTACATCCCGGTGATGAGGTTGAACGTCGTCGACTTGCCCGCGCCGTTGGGGCCGATGAGGCCGGTGAGCGTGCCGCGCTCGACCTCGAAGCTCGCGTCGTCGACGGCGACGATGCCGCCGAACGTCTTGCGGAGGTTCTCAACGCGGAGCGGATACTCGGCGGAGCCCGCCGACGCCGGGTCGTCAGCCGCCTCCCTCGGTTGCTGGTCGGTCGTCGACTCCGTCGTCTCCGTTGGCTCGCTCATATCGTCGGCCTCCGTCTCCGTCGGTACCGCCTCGTTCGGTCCGCTCGTTTCACTCATCGCGCTCACCTCCGTCGGCGGCGGTCGCCGGCGTCGACGGCCGCGTACTCGGCCGCGAGAGGTCGATACTCGCCGCGATCTCCTTGCGGTGACCGAGCAGCCCCTCGGGCCGGTTGTGCATCAGCCAGATGAGCACGAGGCCCATGATGACCAACTGGAGCTGTCGGATGCTGTCGAGGGTGTACCAGACGAACGGGAGCACGTCGAACGACTGGAAGATGGGTGCCACCGCCGGCCCGAAGCCGTTTGGCGCGTTCGTCTGCGGGAGCACGGCTTCCAGGACGTTCTTGAGGTAGAGCGGTCCCTGGTACAGGACGCCCGCGAAGATAGCACCGCCGAGGATGCTGCCCGTGTTCGACCCCGCACCGCCGATGATGAGCGCGATCCAGACGAAGAAGGTGACGCGGGGGCGGAAGAAGTTCGGCGTCACCGCGCCCTGGCCGGCCAGCCAGAGGATGCCGGCGAGACCCATGAGCGCACAGCCGAGCATGAACGACTTCACCTTGAACTGGTTGGTGTTCTTGCCGAGCGCGTTCGCCACGTCCTCGTCCTCGCGAATCGCCTTCAGGACGCGTCCGAACGGCGACTCGCCGGTCCGCTTCAGGAGCCAGTAGTAGCCCGCGACGAACAGTAGCAGCACCCCGCCGTAGACGAGGTTGTCGACGATGGGTTTCGGGTTGTTCAGACTTAACGGGCCGAACGAGCCGAACGCCGTCACGAAGCTGATGTACGCGTCCCAGAGGCCGAACGTCCGGAAGAAGGCCTCCAGCGGCGCGGTGTAGTCGAGGATGAGCCCCGACCCGCCGCCGAAGCCGACGCGGTTGCCGAACAGCTCGAACCGCTGAAACTCGCTGGAGAGAAACGAGAAGCGGACGATTTCGGACATCGCGATGGTGACGATGGCGAGGTAGTCCGCCCGCAGTCGTAACGCCGGCAACGCGACGATGAAGCCGAACACCGCCGCCGCGAGCATCCCGGCGAGAACGCCGACCCACAGCGGCAGTCCGAGACCGCCGACCTGTGCGGCCCCGCCGGAGGTGTAGACGGGTTTCGAGACGAGCGCCATCACGTAGACGCCGACGGCCATGAAGCCGACGACGCCGATGTTGAACAGACCGGTGTACCCCCAGTGGAGGTTCAGCGCCAGCGCCAACAGCGCGAAGACACCGATGTAGAACGTCAGCGCGGCGATCGAGTTCAACTGTCCGCGAAGTTGGTAGCCGAGGACGACGCCGCTGAGAATGTACGCGAGGTAGATGCCCCCGAGGACGAGTAGAATCAGTCCCGCGTCGCCGTCGCGGAGTCTCCCTAGCACGTCGCCGACGCGACTCCTCGTCGCGCTCTCGTTTTCGCCGTCAGCGCTCATGCCGTCGTCCTCCCGGCGAAGATGCCCTGCGGACGCACCAGCAGGAGTAAAATCATCACGGCGAACGCCGCCGCGCGGGCGAACGCCGACGGAATCCAGATGACGGCCATCGACGCGGTGAGACCGATGACGATGCCGCCGGCGATAGCGCCGTACACCGACCCGATACCGCCGAGGATGACCGCCGCGAAGATCAACAGGAGGAGCAGCCACCCGTCGTCGAAGGCGAGCGTCCCTTTCCAGAGGACGAAGATGTACCCCGCGACACCGGTGAGCGCGCCGCCGATGATCCACGTCCATCGGACGACGTGCTCGGTCGGGATACCCGTGATGCGGGCGAGGTCACCGTTGTCCGACATCGCGCGCATCGCCTTGCCGAGTTTACTGCGCTGCAGCAGCAGGTGGACGCCGACCATCAGGCCGACGGCGACGACGAGAAGCGTCATGTCGTGGTAGTTGATGCGAAGCCACCCGTCGACGACGTAAAACGAGTACGCCGGCGGTTGCGAGGTCGTTCCTCTGACGTCGGAGCCGAAGACGAACTGCATGAGGTAGCGAAGCGCGAAGGCGACGCCGATACTGGCGATGAGCAGCGTGATGCCGTCCTCGCCGCGAAGCGGTTTGAACACGGTTCGGTCGACGAACAACGAGAGCAGTACCGCGCCGACGCCGGCGACGACGACGCCGAGGACGACCGCCAGCGGCGTCGTCGAGATGCCGACGCCGAGCGCGCCGCCGAACACCGACCCGCCCGCGCCGACGAGCAACAGCGACCCGATGTCGGCCCGGCCGAGACCGGCGATTAGATACGTCGTCGCCCACCCCGAGAACGCGCCGGCGGAGATGTAGTCGCCGTGCGAGAAGTTCGCGAAGTTCAGGATGCTGTACGTCATCGACAGGCCGACGCCCGCGAGACCGATGACGAGTCCGCGCATCAGTCCGTCCCACATCAGCCCGCTGAGTTGGTAGATTCGCAACTCTCCGCTCGCCAACTGCGCGACGAGCACCCACAGGAGATACAGCACGAGAACGACTCCCGCCGCAGCGCCGACTGTGTGCGTCAGCGGTCGTCTATCGACGAACTGACGGCTCCGAGAGTAGGTTTCAGCGATACCCATTGTTAACTATCACCATGATGTGTGCGGACGTGAAATACTTATAAGTGTTTCTTCATTCCGACGCAGAAAGGCACTCACGGATGCCGATTGCGGAAAACTCTATGATGGTCGCCGTTGAAAATATGTTATCGAGACGAACGGAGACGATTCCGCGCGCCGAGACGGAGACGAACCCACGTGAGCGTCCAGATAGAGCACCCGGAGATGGCCGAGGCAGCCCGTATCGCGGAGCTGTGGGTGGCGCTTGCGGCCGGACAACGCGAGTTCGGGTCGCACCTCTGCGCCGACGCGAACCGCGAGAAGATTTACGACGCGATTACGCGCCACATCGTCATCGGCGGCTTACTCGTCGCCCGCGACCCCGAGATCGTCGGCTTCGTGATGTTCGAACCGGAAGCCGACGGTTACGAGCAGGACGTCTCTCGCGGCACGATTCAGAACGTCTACGTCGAGCCGGCGTACCGAAACGAGGGCGTCGGGAGTGCGCTGTTGGACGCCGCCGAGAGCGCTCTCGCCGACGCCGGTGCGTGCGTGGTCCGCCTCGACGCGATGGCTGACAACGAGGCCGCTCGCCGACTGTACGAGCGCCGCGGCTACCGTCTCCATCGCGTCGAGTTGGAGAAGCGTGTCGAAAACGATAATAACGACCCGACGGACCGGTAACTGACGGCGCGCCAGGAGAGCATGGGCGGTTCATGCACTCGACTTGTAATCGAGACTTCGTGGGTTCAAATCCCACTCCTGGCTTGGCAGTTCAGGTCCGAAACCTGATTTAACTCTACTGTATCAAAGGTCGCGTACACCCTCACGGACACCTGGAGGCGTGCTTCGAGGCACTCAACCGCACGCGCTTCGCAGAGACATCGTGACGCTCGACGACTTCTAGGGCACCGACAACAGCAGTTCAGAACCATCCGTGTTTCGGGCTCTTTGCACAAGAACTGGATAACTTACAACCGCTAAGGTATCAAATTTTACATTATATAGATTCGAAAAGATAAGCTTCCTCGAATATTTAGTGGAAGACGGTGCCTCTCTATACGATCAATCAATGAGCATAGCTCCCAACATGAACACAAAACTGGAGACTGTCACACCAAGCCAGGCAGTTGTTGAGAGGATTGCCGCTCTCGAAGAAGCCGATCAGGCGGAACTTGACCCGCTCTATGAGACCATTGATCCAGAGGCTCTGGACACGCTTGTCGAAACAACTGAACGTAGCAACCCTTCCCTCCAGATCGACTTTCCCAACAACGGCTACGAGGTGACCGTCAGTAGCGGTGGCATAGTCTCCGTCGACGGGAACGCAGATTCGAAGAGATAACGTTCTGATGTCGTGTTCCAACCGGGAATGTACAGACTGTTCATTTCAGAGAACGATGATTGGTGAGTTTGAGAAGGTGTTCGACGCGACCGAGGCCCACAGGGAGGAGCAGTTCGCCGTGCCCACCGAGTGTTTTGTCAACGTCCATCAGGTGATTAGATGACAAGTGAGCAGAGAAGTACCAAGCCGGTCGACATTCTCCTCGTCGAGGATAATCCTGGCGACGTCCGTCTCACGAAAGAGGCGTTCAAAGACGGGATGATCAAAAATACACTCCACGTCGTCAACGACGGCGTCGACGCCCTCGATTTCCTCTTTCAACGAAACGACTACGCCGACGCACCTCGGCCCGACCTCGTGCTGTTAGATCTCAACCTCCCTCGAAAGAACGGAGACGAGGTGCTCGAAGAGCTCCACGGGGACTCTGACCGGCGGCACATCCCGATTATCGTCCTCACGAGTTCGGAAGCCGAAATCGACATCGTCCAGTCCTACGAGCTATGTGCGAACGGGTACCTTACGAAGCCGGTCGATCCCACCGAGTTTATCGACATGATACTGGAATTAGAGCGGTTTTGGCTCTCGATCATGCGGTTGCCGACTGAGACAGATCTTGATTGAGAAGTACGTTGTATTCAGTACGACTGCTCGTACCGACCACTCCTTGAAGGTATCAACGTAGCCAACTCAACCCTCTCCGACGTCTCATCCTTCGATTCAGCCCCCTGCCCCTCAACGCATACACAGCGACCCAAAAACCTATGTCGACGTGACGTTATGGTCACTGGTAACCAACAGTCATCTCAAGAAGAGTGGTGACCGCGGCTCAAATCTCGTTGCTCGAACGCGGGAATCCGGCTGACCGACAACGCTATATCGAAATCCGAAGAACTGACAGCGATGGCCCCGACGAGTGAAGAAAACGGCTCGAAGCGAGACACCGGCGCAGGGATGGCACTCGGACTGACGCTCGGTGTCGCCCTCGGCGTTTCGATGGACCAACTGGCTATCGGCATCGCGCTCGGTGTCGTGTTCGGCGTCGCGTTCGATGCGAACCAGTCGCGGAGAGAGTCGGAGTAGACGACTTCGCTCGTGAAATAAGTCCTCTACCACCGAGACGCGACGTCAGTAGAGTCTGTCGTCAGTACCCTTTCGCGTAGTTCAGATATCTTCTGTAACCCAAGTGGAGGACGCAGAGGATGATTGCGGAGAACAGTGTCATCGAGAGATACACCGCAGATGTGCTCCACTCGGTGTAGACGACGTAAAGATACGAAAGCCCGGCAGCCCCACTGATGAGCAGATACACCCGTTCACTCGGAAGTCGCGACCGCCAGAACACCGCGAGTCCGATATTCCCGATTGAAACGAGGAAAACCACGACAATCCCCACTGTACTCGATTCGGACAACGAACTCTGTAACACTTTCTCCCCCGAATTTACTGCTCGCCGTAAGTCATCGGCTCGGCCCAACTCGGAATCGCGTCAAAAAGACGCCGACACCGATGAGCGTGAACACGCTTCCGGCGACGATACCAGCCACCGTGCGTGCGCCGCCGTCTCCGAGAGCTCCGAGCACCGACAACCCGGCGATTCCCAGCAAGACGAACAGCACTCCCGACTGTTTTCGATTCAGGACCCCCGGAGAATCGTTCGTCGATTACGCCACGGGTGAAAGTAGCCGTCACTGAAACATAGAACTGGCGGCCAACTCACAGGATTCAACGGCAGCTGACCGGGCTACGAACATGTACTCACGACACCCGCCCGAGGGCCTCGAACCAGTCGAAACACTGACTCGTGCCCCCGATTCGCTCAAAAGGGTTATGAGTGGGTAGCGAGTTAGACTAGATGCAATGGCGAAAGGTACGGTCGACTTTTTCAACGACACCGGCGGTTACGGATTCATCGAGAGCGAGGATGCGGACGAAGACGTGTTCTTCCACATGGAAGACGTCGGCGGTCCGGACCTCGAAGAGGGACAGGAAGTGGAGTTCGACATCGAGCAGGCCCCGAAGGGCCCGCGCGCGACGAACGTCACCCGACTGTAATCTCGACGCAGCAGCAGTACCGATTCTCGACTACCGATTTCATTTTTAGCGGTGACTCCAGCGTGCCTCGCTTCGAGCGCCATCGGTCACTGTCGAGGGAAACCCGACACTTAACCGCGCGCGGCCGTTCTCCCTTAGCTATGACTCCCGACGAACTCCGTCAGCGGTGGGCCAAGCGCTCCGGCGAGTTCTCCCCGGACTACTACGCGCACTACGGTCCCGACGAGAACAGCGAGGCGATTCGTCGGTACGTCGACCGCACCTCCGACTCGGAGGTGGACCTATCGGTTCTAGAACTGGGCTGTAGTTCGGGTCGGCATCTCGCTCACCTGCACAACCACGGATACCGAAACCTCCACGGCATCGACGTCAACGAGGAGGCGACGACGGTGATGCGCCAGGCGTATCCCGACCTCGCCGCCGCGGGGACGTTCTACATCGACGCCATCGAGAACGTCGTCTCGGAGTTCGACGACGACGCGTTCGACGTCGTCTACTCCGTAGAGACGCTCCAGCACATCCACCCCGACAACGAGTGGGTGTTCGACGAACTGGCGCGCATCACCGCCGACCACCTCCTCACCGTCGAGATCGAGGGCGATGTCGACGTCAACTCCGACGAGAGCCAAGAGACGAACTCGGAGAGACGAGAGGCGGACGCGGAGACGCCCGAGGTGAACTACGTCGACGACGCGGTTCCGCTGTACTACCGTCGCTGGAGTCGAATCTTCTCCGCTCGCGGATTCACCGAAACGGCGTCAAAGCGACTCGGCAACGACACGCTTCGGCTGTTCCGGCGGTCGGACGACGCCCGATAGCAGAGAGGGCGTAGAACACGTCGAGGGCAGAAGCTCTGAACCGAGGCGTTTCCGAGAAGGTGTGTCAGATGTCGCGGTGCCCCGCGACGTTGTGGTGTGCAGTAGAGTACTGCGCAATGATAGATGAACGAGGAGGGGTTATATATCTACGTCAGACGGACGCACGACGATTGCGAACGAACGTCACGCTCCGCTCTCGACGAGGGGACGACCCCGTCACTCGTCCGTGTCGGCGTTAGATACAAATACTGTGAGCGAAGAGCCACCAGCGTGTCCGTCGAGGATCCGATTGCTGACGCGCTCGTGGGCGAGTCCGCCTACGAGCGACTGCAAGCGGAGCGACACAGCCTCTTTCGGCAGTCACTCGCTCGGAAACTCACGTGGCAGAGCTATCTGCTGTTCTCGCTTGCGGCGCTGTATCCGGCGCTCGCGGTTCTGCCGGAGCCGGTTCGACGAGCGTATCTGCCCGAGAGCATCGGTTTCGCGACGCCAAAAGTCGCGTTCGTGGGCCTGGTCGGCGTCTCGCTCGTCGCGCTGACGGGCCTCGGTCACGCCGCGGTCGGCGTCTGGCGACTTCGACTCGGGCGGACGATGAACGAGACGCAGGCGCGCGAGGTGCTCAACGCCGAGGCCGTCTGCTCGTTGCTCGGCTTTTTCACCGGCGGCTTTGCGACGGCGATGGTCCACGCTTTCGTGTTGCTCGGGTTCGGCGGCGTCAACGCCGTCAAGGGATACGTCGCTGTCGGCGGAGGGAATCCCTTCGCCCAAGCTGGTCTGGGCGTCTCCGTCGTCGACGTCTCGGTCCTCGCACTGGTGTTCGCCGTCTGCCTGTTGGTGCTGGCGGCCGTGCTTTCTGTGGAAGCGTCGGTTCGCGGGTTCGACCGAGAGCCGTGAACGTTCATCGGCCGGCGAACGTTTATGTCGAAACGGTGTCCACTCTCGGTACGATGGACAGTGCAGACCGGTTCTTCCTCGGCGTCGTATCGCTTCTGTTAGCCCTGATTCTTCTCGGCGTTCTGCTGGCGTTGCTCTGAGTCCGGTAAATTTTATATATGGCTACTCTCGAAACGTATCGATATGCCTGAATGTGCGAACTGCGGGGCGTTCGTCACCCGAGCGTACGTCCGCGTCTTTACGCCCGACGAAGTGGAGAACCCGCGGGTCTGTCCGCGCTGTGACGACCTGGTGAGAGACGGCGCGACCGTCAGAAAAGCGCGCGCTCCGAGAAACCGATAGTACGGTTAGACCAGCGAGTAGCGGTCCGAGCCGGCGTCGCGGCCGACCAACCCCTCCCCCTGAAGCGTCCGAAGAATACTGTAGAGAGTGAGTTTCGTCATTGCGAGACTCTCCTGTAGTTCCGAAACGGAGGCGTCTCCGTGCGTCGAGAGGTACAGATACACGAGTTTTGCGCGCGGCGAACGGAGTGTATCGGGAACGGTCGTCTGTTGACTCGTCTGCGAAATCATCTTGTCCGACTCCATGAGTTCGACAATAATAAAATCTCTCTACGACAGTCGTCGAAACAGCCGCGAACTCAGAAAACCGGCGTTTCGGCGCGTCTCGAAGGATTACTGTAAGGTTGAACACCCTTTCGACCCACCCGTAGGCGATGCCTTCAGCCGGTATGCTTTCGACTGTCGTCGTGAATTGTCGGGATTTTCACAATTGTTCGTCGTCGATCCGGCGTCGGAAAAACGGACTACTTCGGTTCAGTAGCTGCGGATCTTCGGCTCGTACGTCTTGTCCTCGCCTTCGAGGATGACCGGCTTGTACCACAGTTCCGGCGACCCGTCGTTCCACGACAGCATCGTGTGCTTCAGCCACGTTTCGTCGTCGCGCTCCTGGTGTTCCTTGCGCCAGTGTGCGCCGCGGAACTCCTCGCGCGCGAGCGCGCCGAGCGTGATCGCCTCCGCGAGGTCGAGGATGTTGCGCGTCTCGATGGTCTGGATGAGGTCGGTGTTGTACGTCCGCGAGGGGTCGTTGACGTACACGTCGGTGTAGCGCTCGCGAGCCTCTCTGAGGTCACGCAGCGCCTGTTTCAGCCCTTCCTTCTCGCGGAAGACGTTGACGTGTCGCGTCATCGACTTCTGGACCTCCGAACGGATCTCGGCGTGCTGAACGCCCTCGTTCTTGGTCATGAGACGCTCGATGCGTCGGTTCTCGGCTTCGACGGCGCGGGTGACGATCTCGTCGCCCGTGGTCGCTACCGCTCCGCCATCGCTTCGCTCCGCTCGTGACGAGGCTCGCTTCGCGTCGCTCGGCTCACCGGCGTCGGGCGCTTTCCCGCCGTCGGCGACGGCGTCCTCGTTCGAGGAGCGCACTTCGCCGGGCGCGACGGGAGTGTCGACTTCGCCCGCTTCCCACTCGCCGCGCTTGCCGGTCGTAATCTTCGCCGTGCCGAGGTCCTTGCCCGCGGCGTGCGCGCCCGCGCGTCGGCCGAAGACGATGAGCTCCGGCAGCGCGTTGCCGCCGAGGCGGTTCGACCCGTGAACGGAGGCGCAGGCGCACTCGCCGGCCGCGTAGAGGCCGGTGATGCACGTCTCACCGTTCTCGTCGGTCTCGACGCCGCCCATCGCGTAGTGCTGGCCGGGTTTGACCGGCATCGGCTCTTCGAGCGGGTCGACGCCTTCGAAGTCCTCCGAGAGGTGGACGATGTTCTCGAGACGGTCGATGATGCGCCCCTCGCCGAGGTGACGCATGTCGAGGTGGACGTACTCGTCCTCGATACCGCGGCCGGCGTTGATTTCGGTCAACTCGGCGCGCGACACCACGTCGCGGGAGGCGAGCTCGCCGGCGTTGTTCGCGTAGCCGTACTCGAACATCAGGCGCTCGCCGTTCTCGTTGTAGAGGATGCCGCCCTCGCCGCGGACCCCCTCGGTGATGAGGACGCCCGTCGACGGCAGCGTCGTCGGGTGGAACTGGATGAACTCCATGTCCTCCATCGGGACGCCCGCGCGGTACGCCATCGCCACCCCGTCGCCGGTGTTGGCGACGGCGTTGGTCGTGTGGTCGTACACCTGACCGGGGCCGCCCGTCGCGAGGATGACACCGTTGCGGGCGCGGAAGCCCGACACCTCGCCCGACTGGATGTCGTAGGCGACGATACCGTGGCAGCTGCGGTCTTCGGGCACCTCCTCGTCGGAGACGGCGAGATTGAGCACGTACCACTCGTCGTACACCTTGATGCCGCGCTTGACGAGCTGCTCGTACATCGTGTGGAGCAACTGGTGGCCCGTCTCCGCGCCCGCGTACGTCGTCCGCGGGAACGAGAGGCCGCCGAACGGTCGCTGACTGACGCGGCCGTCGTCGTCGCGGGAGAACGCCATCCCCCAGTGTTCGAGTTGGATCGTCTCCTTCGGGCTGTCCTTACAGAGCGTTTCGATGGCCGGCGCGTCGCCGAGGTAGTCCGACCCCTTCATCGTGTCGTACGCGTGGTCTTCCCACGAGTCGCCCTCGCGGAGCGCGGCGTTGATGCCGCCCTCTGCCGCGCCGGTGTGACTGCGTACGGGGTGGAGTTTCGAGACGATGGCCACGTCCGCCCCCTCTTCCTGCGCCGCGATAGCGGCGCGCAGGCCGGCGCCGCCCGCGCCGACTACGATTACGTCGTGTTCGTACATATCTGATTTTTGAGCGTTGTTAAGACTGGGTGAACTCGAGGTTCACTACCAGAACTTCAGGTTGTTCTTGACGGCCTCTCGCTTGAGTTCCTGGATGTGCGCCGTCAGCGGGATGTCTTTCGGGCACACGTCGGTACAGGAGAACTGTGTCTGACAGCGCCAGACGCCGTGTTCCTGTTCGAGGATGCGCATGCGATGCTCCTTCATGTCCGAGCCCTCGCGTTCGTCCATCGCAAAGCGGTACGCTTTGTTGATGGCCGCGGGGCCGAGAAACTTGTTGTCGCCGGCCGCGATGTTGCACGAAGACATGCACGCGCCACACCAGATGCAGCGCGTCGACATCTTCACTTTCTCGCGGTTCTCGCGGCTTTGACGCTGCTCGTCGAGTTCGCCGTCGGGCAGGTCGTTCGTCTGGAAGTACGGCTCGACCGCCTTCATCTGGTCGTAGAAGTGCTCCATGTCGACGACTAGATCCTTGACGACCTCCTGGTGCGGCAGCGGTTCGACGCGGACCGGCTCTTCGAGGTCCGAGAGCTGCGTCTTACAGCAGAGCCGCTGGCTCCCGTTGACGAACATCGCGTCGGAGCCACAGATGGCCTGTCGGCAGGAGTGTCGGAACGTCAGCGAGGAGTCGAAGTGGTCCCGCGCGTAGATGAGCGCGTCGAGGACGGTCATCCCCTTGTGGTAGGGGACGTGGAACTCGTCGAACCGCGGTTCCTGCTTCCCCTCGACTTCGGGGTCGTAGCGGAACACCTTCAGGTGGTAGCGACTCTCGTCGCTCGCGGTCTCCTCTTCGGTCCGCTCGCGTTCGCGTTCGGCGACGCGCTCGCGGCGGTCGGTCTTCCGCTGTTGGCGCTGCTGCTGTGCGACGGGGACCGACTCCGCCTGGGTCTCCGCCTCCGATTCGTCGGCTTCCTGTGTTTCGGGTACTTGCGTGCTCATGTTAGAGTGGGATGCCTCCGGCCCACGCGAGGGCGGTCCGGACGCCTTGAATGATGAGAACTGCGCTGGCGACGACGAGCGTCCACTTCACGACGCTCAGTCTCGTGCCAGTCAGCCCTTGGTTGACGAGTGCGTTGTAGACGCCGTTGACGCCGTGGAACGTCGCGGTGACGAGAAACAGGATCATCAACGAGAAGTACGTCAGCGTCTCCATCCGCGCCTGACTCGCGGCGAACGTCACTTCGGCGGCGTGGTTGACGAAGTGGAGCAGGAAGAAGTGGAACGCGAGCACGACGACGAGAAACGCCGCCGTGATGCGCTGCCACAGCCACCGCCGGCCGCCGCGCTCGAACGAGGAGTAACGCTCCGCCATCTCAGAACGCCCCCGCGACGAACGTCGGGATACTGGCGACGACGATCGCGCCCGTCAGTACCAGCGACGCGTAGAAACTCTTGTCCTGTGCTTCCAGTCCGACGCCGAGGTCGACGAACAGTAGCCGAAGCCCGTTGAGGATGTGGAACACCGCCACCGCGAGCAGCCCGACTTCGAGAATGCGCACGACGGCGAGTGCTTCCAGCCCCTGGATGGTGTTGGTGTACGCCTGTGGAGTCGTCAGCGCCGTCGAGAGGACGGCGATATGGGTGAACAGGTAGCCCACCAACACCCACCCGGTGAACTTGTGGAAAATCCAGGCCCACATGCCAGCCGAGAACTCCCGCCAACGGCCGAAGTCCTCCACGAGGCCTCGATTGTACGATTGACTCATACTCCCATGTGTCTCGGAACCGGGGTGCTATAGAAGTTACGTGTATCCGCGCGCCCAACCGGGTGCGCTCGCCTGCTTTGCCGCTTTCTATTCCGAACTGAAGTATTTCTTCAACAATGGCGAGAGCCCCTGCCCGGCGCGTTAGGTCTCGGCCTCCGCCGCGGGCGACTGCTCGCGTTCGAGCACCCGCCGCGTCGACGTGCTCAGTTCGACGAGGTGGCAGATGGGGTTGCCCGGATAGACGACCGGGTTCTCCAAGATGCCGACGAGCAACCCGGTAAACGGCGCTTCGACGGCGACGTTGTCGTCGAGAAACGGGTTCGTGATGGTGCAGACGCGGTCGCCCTCGTGGACGAGCGCGCCCCGCGAGTAGTGCATGTCGACGATGCCGCCGACGTCGGCGCGGATCCAGGTCTTCTCGCGGTCGCCCGTGATGACCGTCCGCCAGCCGGGCCAGCGGACGGTGTCCGTCGCGCTGAGACCGACCTCGGCGAAGACGCTCTCAACGCCCGCTAACGCCTCGTCGATGAGGCCGCGCTGGAACCGGTGGGCCTCGCCCATCTCCAGCGTGATCGTCGGGACACCCGCGCGCGTCGCCTCCCCGCGCAGCGACCCGTCCGGCCCCTCGCTGTCGAGGATGACGTTCGACCCGAACGCGCGAGCGAGGCGGTTCACCTCCTCGTCGGCGAGGTTGCCGCGGGCGTGGAGCATGTTCGTCCGGCCTCGGGTCGAGGTGTGGAAATCGAGGCCGAAGTCACACGGCGCGATGAAGTTGTGGAAGATGTGGTACGCCATCCGCTTCGCGCTCGTGGAGCTCTCCGACCCCGGGAACGAGCGGTTCAGGTCGCGGTCGAGAATCGGTAGGTACCGCTGCTGGGCGAGAAAGCCCGGCACGTTCAGTACCGGCATGCAGACGAGCGTCCCGCAGAGCTCTGAGTGGTCCCATCCGTGGGCGACGGTTCGCACGACCTCGATGCCGTTCAGTTCGTCGCCGTGCGCCGCCGCCGAGAGAAACACCGTGGGTCCGTCGCGCTCGCCGTTGACGATGGTGACCGGAATGCGTACCGGGTCGCCGAGATACGTCTCGCTCACGCTGTATCGGAGGTTCTGCGTTTCGCCCGGATCGACCTTTCCTCCGTTGTACGTGAAGGCCGAATCGTCGCTCATACTGTCTCTGTGGCAGGAGCCTATATAAGAGACACTACCGAACCGTCGGCCGTTCGCTCGGGCGAAGTTCGACCGCGCCTCGGCGAGCCGCTCGTCCCGAAGCGACGTAGCCCGACTCTCGCCGTCGCACACAGTGTTTTGGACCGGCATACCTTTGAAACTGCATTCGGTATATTCGTTCATATGGCTCTTTCAGATGACGAGGCTGTTCGCGTCGGTGTTCTCTCGCTTCACACCAGCAAGGAGACGAAAGCGATTCTGAACGCAGTCGAGGACCTCGGTCACGAACCGGTGTGGCTCCGTCGCGAGAACACCGCGATGAGCATCGAGGACAGCGAGGTGTCGATCGAACCGGGCGTCGACATCATCGCGAACCGCTTGCTACTCTCGAACACCGAGGAACCCGCAGAGGGACTCGGGCTGGCGGCGACGTTCAACCGCGTCCGGCCGATGCTGAACGAACCCGGGGCGGTGCTGACCGCCATCCACAAGTTCGCGACGGCGGCGACGCTGGCCGACTGGAACATCCAGGTGCCGAACGCGCTGCTCGCGCTCTCGAACGACCGGCTGAACCAGGACCGACAGAAGTTCGGCGACGTCGGCGTTTACAAGACCGCCATCGGCACCCACGGCGGCGGCACGTGGAAAGTCGACCTCACCGAGCCGGTCAACCCGAAGGTCGGCAACCGACAGGCGTTCCTGCAGGAGCTCATCGAACGCGACAGCGACCGACACCGCGACCTGCGCGTCTACGTCGTCGGCGAGCAGATCGTCGGCGCGATGCACCGCTACGCGCCGGAGGGCGACTGGCGAACGAACGTCGCCCTCGGCGGTGACGTGCAGAACGCGACCGAGACGATGCCGAAGGAGGCCGCCGAAACCGCGTTGTACGCCGCGGAGGTGATCGGCCTCGACTACGCGGGCGTCGACCTCGTCGAAGGCAACGACGGCTGGTACGTCCTCGAGGTGAACCCGACGGCCGGGTTCAAAGGGCTGTACAAGGCGACCGGCAAGAGCCCCGCGCCGTACATCGCACAGCTGGCTATCGAGCGCGTCGGCGGCGACGTCGACGACGAACGCGTCGAGGAACTGTCGGCGACGCTCGACGACTCGCGGCCGTCGTCGATGCCGCGCATCGAACCGCCGGAGAACGAGGAAGTGCC